>JBCDBY010000407.1:0-2302 GCA_039182715.1 Planctomycetota bacterium | reverse complement strand
CTGCTGCCCGGCGACCAGGTGCGGACGCCGAAGCGCGGCGCCCACGCGGTCGAGCTGCGACTGGCGGGCGGCGGTCGTCTCGTCCTGGGACCGGGAACCCTCATCGAGATCCCGAACGCCCACGGCGCGCGCCTCTACACGGGCGACCTCGAGGCGAAGGGCGCGCTCACGCTGACCGGCCCGGGCGACTTCGCGCGCCAGGGCGATGGAACCGTCCTGCTGCGCGCCGCCGGACGCACCACGAAGGAGCTGAAGTCGGCACCGCGCTGGCTGGCCGGATACCGCAACTCCTCGACCGACGAGTGGATGGGTTCCCTCGTCGCCCAGGTCGACGGCCGCAACGTGCCGCTCACCATCGGCCACCACAAGGTCAACGTGGACATCCGTGACCAGATCGCGCGCACGACCATCGAGACCTCCTTCGTGAACCGGACGAACGGCACGCTCGAAGGCACGTTCTACTTCCCGCTCCCCGCCGACGCGTCGATCAGCGGGTTCGGCATGTGGATTGGTGGCGAGCTGGTCGAGGCGGACATCGTCGAGAAGCAGCGTGCGCGCGCGATCTTCGAGGACATCCTCCGGCGGCGCGAGGACCCGGGGCTGCTCGAATGGACCGGGGGCAACCTTTTCAAGGCGCGCGTGTTCCCGATCTTCGGAAACTCCGAGAAACGCATCCGCATCCAGTACACGCAGGTGCTGCCGCTCGAAGGGTCCACGCTTCGATACCGCTACGCGCTTCGCAGCGAGATGCTGCGCCGGACGCCGCTGCGCAGCCTGCGGGTCCAGGTGCGCGTGCACTCGTCGCGGCCGATCCTCTCGCTCGCATGCCCCAGCCACGAGGTGCGCACGCGCCGGACGAAGCACGCGGCGTCGGTCGAGTTCGACGCGGAGACGTATACGCCGGAGCGCGACTTCGAGTTGCGCATCGGGTTCGACAAGGGCCGGCCGCTCACGGTCATCCCCCATCGCCGCGGGGACGACGGCTACTTCATGCTGCAGCTCTCCCCGCCCGATCCGGCGGCAGGTGCCTGGACGCGCGGGCTGCTCCCCGACTCGGAGCCGCTCGACATCGTCGTCATCGCCGACACGTCCGGCTCGATGCACCAGGGCGCACGCGCCACGCAGCTCGACTTCCTCCAGTCCCTGCTTGCGCTGCTGGGCGAAAAGGACCGCGTGCGCCTGCTGACCTGCGACGTCGAGCCGCAGTGGTACGACAAGCCGGTCGACGACGAAGCGCTCGACTGGCTCGACGCGCGCCGCTCGCTCGGCTGGACCGATCTCGACGCCGCCTTCGACGCACTGCAGGGCAAGATCAGCAAAGAGACGGTAGTCATCTACGTCGGTGACGGTGTCGGCACCACGGGCGACGCCGACCCCGTCGCGCTCGCCGACCGCCTCCGGCGGCTGGGGTTGCGCCGCAGCCACGCGATCGCCACCAGCTCCACCTACGAAAAGGGCGTGCTCGAAGCGATCGGCACGCTGCGCGACGCCTCCGCCGGTCCGGTCGTGGCCGCGGCCGCGCTGATCGCCGAGGTCGCGCAGCCGACCGTGGAGAACCTGAAGATCTCCTTCGACGGCCTGCGCACCGCGCGCGTCTATCCCGAGCGCCTGCCCAACCTGCCGGCCGGGCAGCAGCAGATCGTGCTCGGCCGCTTCCAGCCGACCGCCGGCGACCAGAAGGGCACCGTCACCATCAACGGCACGCTGGCCGGCAAGCCGGTGCGCTACACCGCGGAGCTCGCGCTGAAGGCGGACGAAGAGGGCAACTCCTTCCTGCCTCGCCTCTGGGCGCGCCGTCACGTCGATGCACTCTTACAGGAGGGCCGCACGCCCGCCGTGAAGAGCGAGATCGTCTCCTTCAGCGAGGAGTTCGGCATCATGACGCCCTACACGTCGCTGCTCGTGCTGGAGAGCGACCAGCAGCGCGAGCGCTACGGCGTGCAGCGCCGCGTGAAGATGCGCGACGGCGAACGCTTCTTCGCCGATGGGCGCGGCGCGGCCACGCGCGAGCTGCAGCGCAAGCAGATGCTCGAGGCGCGCGCCTGGGTGCTCGACCTGCGCCGGCGCATGCTGCGCGAGATTCGCACGATGGGCCTGCACCTGCACGACAACTTCAACGAATCGTTCCCCGGCTCGATCGGCCTCGGCGGCGGCGCCGGCGGCTACTCCGACAGTCCCCTGTTCTTCACCAGCCGCGCCGAATCGGCGCCGAGGGCGCGCGCCGCCAACGAGCTCCTGGACGAGATGGCGAAGCACGAGGACGCCGAGGATTGGGACGCCGAGGAATGGGAGGGCGTGGAGG
>JBCDBY010000406.1:0-2479 GCA_039182715.1 Planctomycetota bacterium | reverse complement strand
GCGGTAGAGCACCGTCGTCTCGTCGGTCAGCCCGGCCGAAGAGGGAATCGACACCAGCGGCTCGACGCGGCGCGCCCGGTAGCCGGTCTCCTCCACCAGCTCGCGCTTGGCGGCGCGCACCTCGTCGTGGTCACCATCGACGTCCCCGACCAGCCCGGCCGGCAGTTCGATCACGCGGCGTCGAACCGCGGGACGGTACTGCTCGACGAGGATGATCTCGTCGTCCCGGGTGACCGCGAGCATGGCGACAACGCTCGACGCGTTGACCCGCTCCACGAACTCCCACCGCCCGCGCTTCAAGAGCCGCAGGAACTTCCCCTCGGCCAGCGTCTTCACAGGATCTCCACGCCGAGCGCGAACATCTCGTCGACCGCGCGCTCGCCGTCGCCCGGCTTGAGGTCGACCGGGCGGGAGCCGTCGGTGAGCAACGCGACCTTGAAACCCTCGGAGATGGCGTCGAGCGCGGTGAACTTCACGCAGTAGTCAAGCGCCAGCCCCATGATCGTCACGTGCTTCACGCCGCGCGCGCGCAGCAGGTCGGTCATCCCGGTCGCCTGCTTGCGGCCGTTGTCGAAGAATCCGCTGTACGAGTCGACGCGGGGATCGGTCCCCTTGCGCACCACCTCGTGGACGCCATCGGTGTTGAGGCCGGGCACCAGCGCGGCGCCCGACGTTTCCTGCACGCAGTGCACCGGCCAGAGAATCTGCTTGAGGCCGTGCAGGTGGATCACGTCGCCCGGCTGCCGGCCGGGATGATTCTCGGCGAAGCTGCCGTGATCGGCGGGATGCCAATCCTGCGTCGCGACCACCAGCGGGAAGTCCGCCATGCGCGCGTTCGCGACCTCGATGACCTCGTCGCCCTGCGGCACGGCCAGCGCGCCGCCGAGGACGAAGTCGTTCTGCAGATCCACCAGGATGAGCGCGTTCATGCGCGGGCCTCCGCGGTCAGGGTTTCGATGCGTTCGAGCAGCAGCGGATCTCTCTGCACGGGATAGGGGCGCGTCGGGTCGAGCGCACGGAATTCGTCCGGCAAGGCAGCCAACTCCTCCTCGGCACGCGCGCGGGCGCGACGGGCGTCCGGCATCGGCCGCGCTCGCTCGCCGTTCGCAAAAAGCGGCTCCAGCAGGTCGCGGCCGATCGCCGCACAACCGAGATCGACGTCGAAGACGACGTCACCACCGAACCCGGGACGACGACGCACCTGCAGCACGCCGGGATCGGATGCCTTGCTCGTGTCCTCCGACAGCTTCATGCGCGGCTTCCACGCCGTGCCGCGCTCGCGCACGGCGGAGAGCTTGTAGACCCCGGTGAGCGCCGGATCGTCGTGCGCGGTCACCAGACGCGTGCCCACGCCCCAAACCGAAATCGGGGCGCCGGCCGCCTTCAGCTCGGCGACGCGGTGCTCGTCGAGGTCGCTGCTCGCGACGATGCGCGTCTCCGGCAGCCCGGCGGCGTCGAGCGCCGCGCGCGCCTGCCGGCTTAGCGAAAGCAGGTCGCCGCTGTCGAGCCGGATGCCGATCAGCTCGTGCCCCTCGGCCCGCAGCCGGTGGCCCACCTCGATGGCGTGCTGCACGCCACGCATCGTGTCGTAGGTGTCGACGAGCAGGACGCAGTTGTGCGGCATGGAGCGGGCGAAGGCCTCGAAGGCGTCCAGCTCCTCCTCGAAGCAGAGAACCCAGGAGTGCGCATGCGTGCCGCGCACCGGCACGCCGTACTCCTCGCCGGCGAGCAGGTTCGAAGTGGCGTCGCAGCCGCCGATCCAGGCGGCGCGGGACGCGGCCAGCGCACCGTCGCCGCCCTGGGCGCGGCGCATGCCGAACTCGAGGACGGTGTCGCCCTGGGCCGCGGTGCGGACGCGGGACGCCTTGGTTGCGACGAGCGTCGGGAAGTTCACGAAGTGCAGCAGCGCGGTCTCGATGAGCTGCGCCTCGATGATCGACCCCTGGACGCGGACGACCGGTTCGTTGGGAAAAACGACCGTCCCCTCGGCGACGGCGTCGACCTGGCAGCGCATGCGGAGCCGACGCAGATGGTCGAGGAACTCGGCCGGAAAGTGACCGAGCCCGGCGGCGTAGGCGACGTCCTGCTCGTCGAACTGGTAGTCCTCGAGCCACTCGACGAAGCGGTCGAAGCCGCACGCGATCGCGTAGGCGCCCCCGAACGGCGCGCGCCGGAAGAACATGTGAAAGCACGCTTCCCGATCCTGGAGCCCGCTCGACCAGTAGGCGCTGGCCATGGTGAGCTGGTAGAGGTCGGTCAAAAGCGCCTGGGACACGCGGACACTATAGGGGGGCGTCGGACGAGGAGGGAGCTGAGGGCGCGGAGTTTTCGCGCTGAGGCGGCTGAGGGACGCTGAGATCGCTGAGAACAGACAGGGGGGGCAACCGGACTCCGATGCTCCCCCTTGTTTCCCCTCAGCGATCTCAGCGCATCTCCGTTCCCTCAGCGCGATCCCTCCGCGCTCTCAGCTCCCTCACCG
>JBCDBY010000405.1:0-2502 GCA_039182715.1 Planctomycetota bacterium | reverse complement strand
CGATGATCCCGCCCTCGAGCCGGCGCAGGCCGCGGCCGCGCGGGCCCGGGTCGGGCGCGTCCGCCAGCGCCTCGCGAATCGGCGCGGGCAGATCGTCCTCCTCGATCATGGGCCCGTCCGAGAGCGCGAGCGCCGAGCGCAGCGCGTACTCCAGCTCGCGGATGTTGCCGGGCCACGCATAGGCGCGCAGGCGGTCGGCGAGCCCCGGCGCGAGCACCTTCGGATCCTTCGCCCCCTGCCGCTCCTGCGCGCGCTCGACGAGGAACTCCGCCAGCGCGGGGATGTCGTCGCGGCGCTCGCGCAGGGGAGGCAGCTCCAGCGTGATGAGATTCAGCCGGTAGTAGAGGTCGCGACGGAACTCGCCCTGCTCGACCATCTCCTCCAGGTCGCGGTTGGTCGCCGCGATGATGCGCACGTCGACCTCGATGTCGTGCACGCTCCCGAGGCGCTTGAAGGTGCACGTCTCGAGCACGCGCAGCAGCTTCGCCTGCAGATCGGGCGACGCGTCCCCGATCTCGTCGAGGAAGATCGTGCCGCCGTCGGCGAGGCTGAAGAGTCCGTCCTTCTGCTCGCCCGCGTCGGTGTACGCGCCCTTCTCGTGGCCGAAGAGGTTGGAGAGCGCGAGGTTGTCGGAACCGACGTCGCTGGTGACCGGCGCCTCGACGAAGGTCGGGCCGGCGCGACGCGAGTGCTCGTGGATCTGCCGCGCGAGAAAGCTCTTGCCAGTGCCCGACTCGCCGCGCAGCAGGACGATCTCGTCCGACTTGCTGGCGCGAATCGTCCGTGCCCAGAGATCGCGCATCAGGTCCGACTCGGCGATGAGCCCGCTTTCGAGGTGATCGAAGCGACGCGACTTGGCCTGCTTCTCCTTGAGCATGCCGATCGACTTCACGAGGAAGGGCGCGATCGCCTGGTAGTCGAACCGGTCGGTGTTGCCGATCGGCAGATGCATCGCCGCGTGCGTGCCGTCGAAGGAGAGCTCGAAGTCGTCTTCGCGGTAGTCCTGGATGATGCGGCTCGAGAACTCGTGCATCGCGCCGCCGATGAACTCGACGCTGTGGCGCAGGCAGTCGTTCACCTCGAGTCCGAACGGCCGCAGGTAGCGATCCATGCCTTCGTGGTCGACGTACCGGAATCGCAGCACGATCTCCGACTTGCCGCGTTCCGGATCGATGATGTACTTGCCGCCCGCGTAGAAGACGATCTGCTGCACGAGCAGCTGCGTCAGCGTCTCCTGGAACTCGTGCGGGCTCGCCTCCGCCATGATCAGGATGTGGGCGATGTTGTCGGCGAAGATGCGGCTGAGGAAGGTGCGCCCCGCCCGACCGCAGAACGTCTCCGCCTCGCCCGGCCGCGCGGTGTCGCGCCCGACGCGGTAAAGATGCTGGATCTGGTGGTAGAAGACCCAGGAGCCCGAGTCGGCGATGGCGCGCAGATACGCCTCGCTGCCGACGCCGGTGCGCGCCAGCATGGCGGCCATCACCTTGTCTTCGGTGTCGAGGTCCGCGCTGGTCTCGAGAATCGTCTCGACGATCGCTTCCGCGGCCGCGAACGGACTCCGGTCATCCAGCGAAAGTGCGTCCTTTTCCCCCAAGCGATCCATGCTAGCCCCTCCACGGGACGCGTCACAAGCAGCTATCGGACCGTTCGGAGGCGGGCCAGGACGGCGCGGCATTCGGCCGCCGTGAGCACGTACGGGACGGGCCCCGCGGGATCGACCGAAAGATCGATGACGCGGGCACTTCCGAGCTGCTCACGCCGAACCGTCCCCGGCTTGCGCACCTCCACCTGCACCTCGACCTCGTCGCCGTCGGGCCGCGGGAAGGACGCCTGTTGTCCCCGGAAAGGGACGCGCCCCGCCTCCCCGAAAAGCAGGTCGAGCCGGACGTCGCGCGGGAACTCGAAGCCCTCCGCCTCGATTCGCACGAAGACCGGCGGCGGCGCCGTGGGCTCGCGGAACCAGGCGTAGACCAGCAGCGCCAGCGACGGCGCCAGATAGAAGAGCGGAATGTAGTGGCGCAGCCCGACCGACCGGCGCGGTGTAACGACAGGATCAGGTTTCTGTTCACGCACGGTCAATAAGCAAAGCGAATCCAGAGCCAAGCCCGAAATGGCTGGTCCGGACGGGTATGGATTTCATGCTAAGGGCGCCATGTCGAAGCCGAAGCAACGAGCACGATCCCTCCGCAGCCTGCTCGCCGTCCAGTTCCTCGGCATCTTCAACGACAACGCCTGGAAGTGGATGGTCATCGTGCTGCTCAAGCAGCTGCACGAACGGCTGCACGGGCAGGCGCCGAACGAGGCGGAGCTGCACGGCTACACGGAAATCAGCTTCATCGCGCTGACCGCCCCGCTGGTGCTCTTCTCGATCCCGGCCGGCTGGCTGGCGGACCGCATCTCCAAGCGCACCGTCACGATCGCCATGAAGTGGCTGGAGCTGGTCTTCATGGTGGCCGGGTTCCTGTTGCTCACGCGCGCGCCGGACAACATGACCGGCCTCAT
>JBCDBY010000404.1:0-2596 GCA_039182715.1 Planctomycetota bacterium | reverse complement strand
GTGGGAAAACGCGGACGACTGGCCCTGTTCGGCACGGGTGCGGGCCGCGGCCGTCAAATACTCGCTCCCGACGCCGCGCTGGGCGCTGGCCGCTCTCCGGCAGCGCCGCGGCGCCACGGCCCGGAAGAATCTCGACGCCGAGGTCGAGCGGCTGCTCGAGGAACTGCGCTACGTCGATGCGATCGATGCCGTGAAGCGCTATCAGAAGAGCTGGGGCAAAGCCGACTGGATCGAGCGCGTGCGCGAGGAGCAGACCAAACAGGTCGAACAGCGCTTCGCCGACGCGAAGGTGCTCGTGCAGGAAGGCCGCTACGTCGCGGCGCGCGAGGCGGTGCTGATTCCCCCCGAACGCTTCGAGGCCGAAGCGGTCGAGAAGAACAAGGAGTACCGGCACGCGGTGGAGAAGCTCATTCGCATCCACCAGTATTCCGGCGCGGAGCGCATTCCCACCATGGACGGCGATCCCCCGCCGCCGCCCAAGGCGGGGCGCCCGTCGCCGCCGCCCGCCCTGCCCGGCGCGCCGCACGCCGACGTGAAGCGTCTCTACGAGGCGCGCGCGCTGATGGTCAAGGCGTCCGCGCTCTTCCGCAGCGGCCAGTTCGGACAGCTCGCCACCGCGGCCGAGGAGCTGGTCGGTTATTTCGGCGATCTCGACTACGTGAGCCGGCGTGCCGACGGCATCCAGGCGATGCTCACCTACGCGCGCTACAAGTCGCAGGGTCTCAAGGGCCTCTTCCACGCCACCGAGGTGAAGAAGCAGGGCAGTGGCGTCAAGCTCACCTACCACTTCGAGAAGCCGGAGGAGATGCTCGACTGGGAACCGATGAAGCCGATCCCGCACGCACAGAACGGCGAGTTCGTGCAAGCGCGCCGCGGCGTGCGCGGGACCGGCGTCGCCGGCTACGTGCTCTACGGTTTCTTCGACGGCAACGTCCAGATGTCGTGCATCAGCAAGCCGCAAAAGCCGCAGTCCCACGGCATCGGCTTCTTCGAGGCGGGCAAGGAGACCCGGCAGGTCATGCTGCTCGCCACCAACCACTGGTTCGTCGAGGGCGAGAACTACGTGAAGAAGCGGCCGGGTCACTCGATCCTGCTCATCGGCAAGGGCGTGAACGTCGACGTCGCGGTCGACTCGCCCGAGATCGGCTTCGTCTTCAAGGGCGCCTCGATCACCAATCCCGACCCCCCCGCCGGCGCCGAGATCAAGCTCAAGCTGCAGATGGAGGGCGATCAGGTCGAAGGCCAGGTCGGCTACCGCGGCAAGACCGGCACCCTGAAGCGGCAGGCGAAGGGCGACGACGGCCGCGGCTTCCAGCGCCACCGGCCGGCGCTCTACGTTATCGAGACCGGCGTGATCTTCCGTGAGGTCGTCATTCGCGGCCGACTGCACCCGTCGTTCGTGCGCGAACGCGAGGGCGAGCTGCTCGACCTCATCGAGTCCGCGCTCGTGTCGCCGGAGTAGGATGCCGCCATGCAGAGACGAGTTCGCACGTACGACTCATTCGAGCAGGCAGACCGCGCGACGCGCGAGGAGTACGCGCGGATGACACCGCAACAAAGGCTCGACCTGGTCCTCGAACTGCAAGCCCGATTCCGCGAGGAGAACGGTGAAGCTCCCGGCCGACGGGCGAGAGTTTATCGAGTTACTGAACTCGCACGAGGTTGAGTACCTTGTCGTCGGCGGGTACGCCGTGGGGTTTCACGGATATCCGCGCTACACCGGCGATATCGAATTCTTCGTGCGAGCAGATGAAGCGAACGCAAACCGTCTCGTCGACCTGCTCGGTGCATTCGGCTTCGCGGACGCAGAGCAGCTTCGAGACAATTTGACGCGACCCGATCAGATCATCCAACTCGGTATGACGCCGTATCGGATCGACCTTTTGACCTCGATCAGCGGCGTGTCATTCGACCGGGCCTGGTCCGGCAGGGTCGCGGGAAAGCTCGGCGACGTCGAGGTACCGCTGATCGGTCGCGAGGAGTTGCTCGAGAACAAACGTCAATCCAATCGCGCGAAAGATCGCGCAGACATCGAAGAACTGGAAGGCCCCAGCCCCGGAGGAGTGCCATGACCAAGGCGAAGAAGAAGTTGCGCTGGAGTGCAGACCGTCCGTTCGGCGCGAACGAACGACTGCGCGCGCGCATCTACACCTACGGTGACGGCGATCCGCGCCGCGAGCTGGTCCTCGACATCGTCGGCAAGACGAAGAGCGCCACCGTGAAGGCGCCGTGCTGCTGGATCGAGCCGGTCGACAACAGCGCCCAGCTCAAGATCGCACGGTACGGGATGGAGTACCTGGTGATTGTCAGCTGGGGCAGCGAAGAGTCGAAGAAGGCGAGCCTGCAGTTCATCGCGCAGGGTTCCGCGGACTGAGCTCGAGTCCTCTCGCCTGCATCATTCATGACCCCGCGGGTTCTGGCCGGTCCGGATCGCCGATCTCCGCGTCATCCCTCGTCGCTGTGACTTCCGCCACGGCTTCCTCGGGATTCCTCGATCTCGACGATCCGTCCTCGCCCAGAAGGGCGCGTCGAGAAGGCAAGAGCGCGTCGTCTCGACATGCACGGCGGCTCAGCGGCGGTTCCCCTCCGTCTCTCC
>JBCDBY010000403.1:0-2674 GCA_039182715.1 Planctomycetota bacterium | reverse complement strand
CTTCAACTGTGAGGCCGCGTGCGGCTTGTTGGCGTACGTCGACAAGGAGACGCGCGAGATCCGCAAGCTGGAGGGCAACCCGCACCATCCGGGATCGCGTGGCCGCAACTGCGCCAAGGGACCGGCGACGATCAACCAGGTGCACGACCCCGACCGCATCCTCTACCCGATGAAGCGCGTGGGTCCGCGCGGCGGCGGCAAGTACGAGCGCACGACTTGGGACGAAGTGCTCGACACGTTCGCAGCGCGCATCCGCAAGGCGCTGCAGGAGGACCGCCGGACCGAGGTCATGTACCACGTCGGCCGACCCGGCCACGACGGCACGATGGAGCGCATCCTGCAGGCGTGGGGCATCGACGGCCACAACAGTCACACCAACGTCTGCTCCTCGAACGCGCGCGTCGGGCTCACCTTCATGGTCGGCGCCGACCGGCCTTCGCCCGACTTCGCGCACGCGAAGACGATCCTGCTGCTCTCGGCGCACCTCGAGTCGGGCCACTACTTCAACCCGCACGCGCAGCGCATCATCGAAGGCGTCGAGAAGGGCGCGAACCTGATCGTGATGGACCCGCGGCTGTCGAACACGGCGGCCAAGGCGACCCTCTGGCTGCCGACCTGGCCGGGCTCGGAGGGCACCGTCATGCTCGCGATCGCGCGCGAGATCCTCGAGACCCGGCGGGCCGACCTCGACTTCCTGCGCGACCACACCAACTGGCAGGACACGCTGCAGCACCTGCGGCCCGGCATCGAGCCCGACTTCGACACGTTCGTCGAGGCGCTCAAGAACCACTACGAGCCGTACACCTACGCGCGTGCGGCGGAAGAAAGTCGCGTCGACGAGAAGAAGCTGCGCGCGGCGGGCGAGATGATCGCCGACTGCGAGCACGCGCTCTCCAGCCATATCTGGCGCGGCGCCGCGACCGGCAACCTGGGCGGCTGGGAGATCGCGCGCGCGATGCAGTTCCTCTGCGTGCTGACCGGTTCGGTCGGCACGAAGGGCGGCACGCACCCCAACTCGTGGCACAAGTTCAAGGCGCCGGCGTTCGCGAAGCCGGAGCCGCAGACGATGTGGAACGAGCTGCTCTACCCGCCCGACTATCCGCTGGCGTTCCACGAGCTGAGCCCGATCCTCCCGTACCTGGTCACGAAGGAGCGGCGCGTCGACACCTACTTCTCGCGCGTCTTCAATCCGGTCTGGACCTATCCCGACGGCACCGCCTGGATCGAGCTGCTCAACGACGAGGAGCGCATGGGCTGCCACGTGGCGCTCACGCCGACGTGGAACGAGACCGCGCGTTACGCCGACTACATCCTGCCGATGGGGCTCGCCTCGGAGCGCCACGACATCATGTCGCAGGAGACGCACGCGGGCGCGTGGATCGGATTCCGCCAGCCGGTGGCCAAGGTAATGAACCCCGACGCGCGGTTCACCTACGAGATCAACCCCGGCGAGGTCTGGGAAGAGGAGGAATTCTTCTTCGAGCTCTCCTGGCGCATCGACCCCGACGGCGAGCTGGGCGTGCGGAAGCACTTCGAGTCGCCCTACCGCGCAGGCGAGAAGATCACGATCGACGAGCACTACCGCTGGATCTTCGAGAACTCCGTGCCCGGCCTGCCCGAGGCGGCGGAGAAGGAGGGATTGACGCCTCTCGCCTACATGCGTCGCTACGGCGCCTTCGAGGTGAAGAGCGACGTCTACGAGGAGCACCTCGAGAAGGGCTTCAAGACGCCCTCGGGCAAGGTGGAGATCTATTCGCCGACGCTGGAGGAGTGGGGCTGGCCGGAGCACGCGCTGCCGGAGACCTTCGACAGCCACGTCGCGCACGCGCAACTCGCCGACGACGAGGTCATCCTGCTCCCGACCTTCCGCCTCGCCATGCTCATCCATTCGCGCAGCGCGAACGCGGAGTGGCTCTACGAGATCGCGCACAAGAACCCGCTCTGGATGCACCCGTCCGACGCCGAGCGCGTGGGCGTGACGGAGCAGGATCTCGTGCGGGTCGACGGGGAGATCGGCCACTTCGTCCTGCGGCCCTTCATTACCGAAGGGCTCAAGCCGGGCATCGTGGCGTGCAGCCATCATCTCGGGCGCTGGCACACGCAAAAGGATGCCGAGGTCTCGCGCTGGTCGAGCGCGCCGGTGGACATGCAGGTCGAGGGCGACCTGTGGCGCTGGCGACGGCTCGGGGACGTGAAGGGGCGCGGCGGCGACCGCGGCCCGACCTGGTGGAGCGAGACCGGCGTGCACCAGAACATCGTGCACGGCGTCCACCCCGATCCGGTCAGCGGCATGCACTGCTGGCACCAGACGGCGAGGATTTCGAAGGCCGGTCCGGACGAAATGTTCGGGGATATCGTCGTCGATCGAGCGAAGGCGCGGGCGGTCTACGAAGCCTGGCGGGCGAAAACCCGGCCCCCCAAGGGCGATTTACGCCGGCCCCTCTGGATCCCGCGTCACGTACGTCCCGCCGACTCCGCCTACCGGCGCCCCTAGCGCGAAAAAGTCCGCACTTTTCCGATGGAATCCGGGTGATCCCCCGCCGTGGGGTCTGATAACGTCTCAATCTGAGTAATGGGTCAGACCCGCGGCGCCCGTGGCCGTGGACATTTTCACGATGTATGGAGGGGAGTCGGATGTTCCGACATCTTTTTGCTGCGCTCTCGTTCGTTGCTG
>JBCDBY010000402.1:0-2845 GCA_039182715.1 Planctomycetota bacterium | reverse complement strand
GGCCGATCACCTTGCCCTTGGCGATGTTCACGCCTTTCGTTCCGTACTTCTGCGGCTCCGGCCAGCCGGCGACAAGCAGCTCGTGGTCGGGACGGACGCGCGCGGGGTCGGCGAGGGGCACGACCGGCCACGTGCGGTCCCCCTCGATCCTGAGCAGCGCGAGATCCCACTGCTGCGAGACGGCGACGACGCGCGCGCGCTGCGGCGGGATCTTCAGCGACGCGTCGAAGACCAGCTCGACGGGGTCGTAGCAGAGGCGGGTGAGGTTACCGACCGTGTTCGTCTCCACCACATGCCGGTTGGTCATGACGTAGCCGGCCGGGTGGAAGAGGAAGCCGGTGCCCGACGCGAAGTCGATCGTCGCGGTCGCGGGGTCCTTGACGTCCCGCCTTGCGAAGACGCGCACGCGTGGCGTGCACTGGCGCAGCAGCGCGCGCGCCTTCTCCTCCGGCAGCGGACCGGTTTCGCCGAACCGGATCGGGCGGAACGGCAGCGGTGCCTCGATCGAGGCCAGCACCGCCTCGAAGCGCGGTCGCAATCCGTCGAACTGCGCGGCGGGGGCGCCGTAGCGCACGACGAGCACGTTGTCCGCCTGCACGGCAAGCACGATGCGGCCGCGCCACGCGCCCTTGCCGTGCGTGCCACCGACGTCCATCGACACGGCATCCATCGCGCCGAGCTTCGTCGGTGTGCGCGCGGCATCGATCTTCAGACCGGGCGCCCCGACCGCCATCAGCGCGGTCAGCAGCGGCGCGACGGTTTTCGCGTCGAGCTCGTCGTCGGTCGGAATGGGGTAGGCGGTGATCCAGACGCCGCGCGTGATGGCGGCCGCTCCGGCGGACCGCTCGTCGGTCAGGACGTAGTAGGGAATGCCGAGCGCGTCCACGAATGGACGCACGGCGTAGTCCTGCGGCGGCACCAGCGAGTAGGCATACGCCGGATGCGTGAACCGGCTCGATTTCGCGTCGGCCGAGCCGCACGCGATCAGCATGCAGAGAAACACGAACCACAGCGAAACGACGAAACGCATCTCGAACCCCTTCCTTGCGAGAGTCTACGCGTTGCGAGCAAGCCGCGTGCCGGGGAGTGGTTCGGGCGCTACCCCGGCGGGGGGCTCTCGACGAGCGTCGTGCGTCCGCCCGTCGCCTTGGCGAGGCCGGTCATCAGGTGGCGCATGAGTTGCGGTCTCTCCGCGAAGATGGGCCGGCCGCGGTCGACGTTCGCCAGCGTCAGGTGGATCGTGTACACGCGCGCCTGCCGGTAGCGGTTCCACACGTTGACGCTCGCGATCACGCCCTCCGGCTCCTTGTAGTCGCCGTGGCTCGGGTTCCCGTCGCTCAGCAGGTAAATCGTGTCGAAGTGCGGGTTCTTGGCGAACGCCTTCTCGAGCGCGTCGTACGTGTGCGTGTCGCCGTCCGGCTCCGCCATCCGCTTCTGCGCCCAGTTGAGCGCCCGCGCGACGTTCTTCTCGCTCGCTTCCAGCTCCTTCTTCTGCCAGATGCGCACGCTGCTGGAATAGACCATCAGGTTGAAGAGGGATCGTTTCGGCAGGCCCTTGATCGCCTTGGCCAACTGCTGCCGCGCGACCTCGATCCGCTTCGGGCGACGTCCGCTGAAGGGCCAGTTCATGGAGCCGGACATGTCGACGATGAACAGCACGCGATCGGAGTAGACGCCGAACGAGTAGTAGCGGGCGACGCTGCGGGTGCCCGGCTTGATCTCGTCGTTCTTCTCTTTCCACCAGCGTCGCCATCGACTCGCATCGAGCTCGAACTTCTTGCCGCTGATCGACTCGAGCGCAAGCGCCGCCTCGTGGCGCGTCCGCATCCGCGCGTCGGACTCCACGAGCTCGATCAGCTTCGGCACGACCGACTCCATCTTGCCGATGCCGCACGTGCGCGCCGCGATCTGGCGAATCGACGCGGACGGATCCTCGAGCAGGCCGGGCGCGAGACTCGCGGCGCGCGCCGCGGCGAGCCGGATGCGCCACTCCTTATCCTTCCCCGCTTCGGCCAGGGCATCTCCTCCGGTGGCACTCAGTCCGAGGACGGCCGCGAACCGGACGTCGAGCTCACCGTGTTCGCGGTAGAGGCGGGTCAGGTGCGGGATCGCCTCGGGCATGGCGAGCGTCTGCTGCGCCTTCGCCAGAGCGTAGAGCACGCCCGGCTTCTTCATCCGGAAGGCGTCCGTGGCGAGCCACAGCATCGTCTCGCCGTCGTCGATGCCGCCCAGCGCATCGGCGAGCGCCTCGAAGAGGGCCGGCTCCTTCCTCTTGCCGACCTTCTCGATCAGCTTTCTCGTCGAGCCGAGGTCCGCGATGCGACCGAGCGAGCGGACGCAGTTCACGCGCTCGTCCCGCGACTTGGTGGTGCCGAGAGTCTTGAGCAGAACCGCCCTTGCCTTCGGCGTGTCGTGGCCGCCCAGCTTGCGCAGGATGTCGTTCCGCGCACGCGTGTAGTCGTCCTTGGACCGGATCTCCAGATAGCGGTGGTGGAGCTTGTCCACCGGGTCGTCCGCCAGAAGCGCCACCAGGATCAGCATCGCGGCCATGGCGTCAGGCTAACACCACGGAAGGGTCGCGACTTCCAGCCGTCGATGTGAGAACCCGCGGTGCCCGTTCCTGCGGGATTGCTAGCCTGCATCATTCATGACCGCGCGGGAGCTACGGAGGGGAATGCCGCTGCATTGCCGTGCAAGGCGACGCCACGCGCTCTCGCCTTCTCGACGCGCTCTTCTGGGCGAGGACGGATCGTCGAGATCGAGGAATCCCGAGGAAGCCGTGGCAGGAGTCACTGCGACGAGGGATGACGCGGAACTCGGCGATCCGGACCGGCCAGAACCCGCG
>JBCDBY010000401.1:0-2894 GCA_039182715.1 Planctomycetota bacterium | reverse complement strand
TTGACGACGACGACGACCTCCGGCTGGAGGAGCCATAGGTCGAACTGGAGTTTGGCGAGAGAGTCGGCACTACAGTGGCTCGGAACACCGGCATTGAGGACCGACACCGTGAGCCCCGACGCCCGCAACAACTCACCCGCGCGGACGGGCCAGTTTCCACCGTCGAAATCGAACACTTGGGAGCCGCCGAGAACGACCACGCGCGACTCGTCGCGGTCCTTCGAAGCGGGAACCTCCGGGCCGCGCAGCCCCCGCGCGTTGATCCGGACGGGCTCCGCTCCCTCCCGGACCACCACCTGCCCGGCAAGCAGTCGATGCCGCGTGGCGACGTCCAGGTTGTAGCGCAGCGATCGGGACTGGAGATCACCGATCGTCGGAACCACTCCGAAGACGGTCAGGGCGACATCGACGAGCAGAACACTGAACCCTGTCGAGAGCGTCGCGGCGAGGATCTGGAGCCGACGGCGTCGAACCCAGCGCCGGCCGCGGCCGGACAGAATGAACGTGATCGCAAAAAGCGCCCAGGCCGCGGCGAACGAGATCAGCCCAAGGCGGGCCGCCCCCAGCGGCTCCGGAGCCTGCAGCCGATACCACGCCCAGAACAGGACTGCGCAGCATGGGACCAGCTGCAAGCTCCAGAGGATGATCGGCCACACCGGTGCCCGCACAGCTCCGGCCGACGAAGTCGAGTCGCGGGGCGGAATGGGATCGGCCATCGCATGCCGCCTAGAACTGGAAATAGATGAAGGCCGGCGCCTGCATGGTCGCGGCGAGAAACAGGACGAGCAGGCCTGCATAGATCGCACCCTGGACAGGGTCGGGCATCCTGGCGAGCCGGCGCGACCACTCCTCGACCCGCGCGCGCGGCACGAAGTGCAGGATAGCGGCGCTTGCGAGTACGACGAAGTAGGCCATGCTCAGCTGCGTTGAGAGGCTGAACGCCGCGAGGCCGGTCACGTATTCGACGAAGTTCTCCATGCTTGTCACGCGAAACAGAAGCCAGCTGATGACGACCAGATGGAAACAGACGAGTCGCCGGCGCGCGAGCACCCAGCCGTGCACCGTGGCGTCGCTGCGTGGGCTCGACCGGTTGAACATCAACAGGATGCCGTGCCACGCGCCCCAGAGGACGAAGTTCATCGCCGCGCCGTGCCAGAGCCCGCCGAGCACCATGGTCGCCATGAGATTGAATTTCACGCGGCCCGGCGAACCGCGATTCCCGCCGAGCGGGATGTAGAGGTAGTCGCGCAGCCAACGCGAAAGCGTGATGTGCCAACGAGTCCAGAAGTCCCGGAGGTTCTGGGCGAGGTACGGCCGATTGAAGTTCTCGGGCAGCTTGAACCCCATCATCAGCGCGGCGCCGATGGCGATGTCCGAGTAGCCGGAGAAGTCGCAGTAGATCTGGAACGCGTACCCGTAGAGCCCCATGAGCAGGTCGAAGGACGAGTAGGCGGACGGATCGGCGAAGACCGCGTCGACCCCCAACCCCGCGAGAAGGTCGGCGAGCACCACCTTCTTGAACAGCCCCTTGAAGACCAGCGGCAGTCCGTCGCGAACGTTGTTCTCGCGCAGCGTCGGACCGTTGCGCAGCTGCGGGAGGAACTCCGATGCACGCACGATCGGGCCCGCCACGAGTTGGGGGAAGAACGAGACGAAGACCGCGAATCGCACGAAGTTGCGTTCAACCGGGATCTCGCGCCGGTAGAGATCGATCGTGTAGCTGAGCGTCTGGAACGTATAGAAGGAGATGCCCACCGGCAGGAGGAACTCGTGCCGGAGGAAAGACAGGTCGAGGCCCGCGAAGCCGAATGTCGACTCGACGGTGTCGACGAAGAAGTTGTGGTATTTGAAGACCCCCAGCATGCCGAGGTTGACGACCAAAGAGAGCACGAGCAGCGCCTTGCGCCGCCCCTCGCGCTCCTCGCTGCCGAGCCGCAGCCCCACGCAGTAGTCGATCACCGTGGAAAGCGCAATCAGCCCCGCGTAGCGCCAGTTCCAGGACATGTAGAAGAAGTAGCTGGCGCCCAACAACAGGAAGTTTCGCGCGAACGCATTGCGCCCGCACGCGAAGACGCCGGCGACCACGAAAGGCAGGAACACGAGGAACTCGGGGGAGTTGAAATTCATCGATTCCCCTCCAGCCCGCGCAACAGCGGGGCCAGCTCCTCCGCGAGCGCCTCGGCCATCGCTTCGTGGCCCTCGGCCGTGAAGTGCACGTAATCGCGGAAGTAGGGCGCGCGTCCGGCGATCGTGGGATACAGGTCCACCAGCGGAACGGCACGTTCGGCGGCCACGCCGCGGAGCCCTTCATTCCACTCGTCGATGGTCCGCCCCCAGCCGTCAACCGAGAGATGGATGTTGCTGCGCAGTAGCGCGCGGATGTGATCGGCCGGGAGCGTCGCCGCCTGTGCGCGCGTACGGCTCATGGCGAACGTGGTGATGACGGGCAAGGCTCCGGCCTCGCCCCAACGATCGACCCATCGGTGGACCTCTCGGAGAAAGTCATCTCGCGCCCCGACGCCAAGTCCCGCGCGCAGGACGCGGGCGTGTACGAGCTTCGAGGTCAAGTTGGTCTTCACCACGCTGTAGAGCGTCGTCTGCTCGAGCGCGCGACTGACATCGAACCCGAGTACGTGTCCGATGCCCGCCGCCTTGGGCTCGTTGTCGTCGACAGGCGCATCCGGCTCATCGGCAGGGATGCGACCGCGCGAGGCGGCATTGATGTCGTTCGACATCTGATAGAGGACCGCGACGTGCGGCCGCCAAGACGCCCCCTCCAACCGCGCCCGTCGAACGTGGCCCGAGATGCTACTGCCGGCACGACTCGCGTTCAGGACCTGGCACTCGATGCCCATCGCCTTGAGCCGCGACTCGAGGACGGACGGAAAGACCTG
>JBCDBY010000400.1:0-3036 GCA_039182715.1 Planctomycetota bacterium | reverse complement strand
GGCGGATTCCTGCATCTGCAGCGCGTCTCCGGGACCCAAAACTGTCCCTAGACGGGAACCAGCGTCCTCAGGATTCCACCTCGAGACGGTCCCCCGGCCGAGAATTCGGTTTGGCCCGCCCTTCGCGGAAGATCGCAGCATGAAGACGACCGCCACGCAGCCCAGCCTCGAGCTCCAGTTCGCCGATTTCCTCGATGCGTGGGGCGCGGACTGGCGGTACGAAGCGCGCTGGCCGCACGAGGAGTGCGGCTGGAGCGGGGACGCGCCGGATTTCCGCGTCTGGCTGCCGGCCTTCCATCCGGCGCGTTGGAAGCTCGGCAAGGTGTTCTACCTGCGCGTCGGCGCACCCGTCATGACGACGGAGGGCGCGCCGCGCGATCTTGCCAGCTACACGGTGGCGCCGGTCGAAGAGGACGGTGAAATCACCGGTTTCCTCTTCTTCGACGGCAAGGGGCGGGTATCCTTGCGCGCACCTTGGCGCGCGGATTGACCCGGTATCTCCCTCTCTTCCTCCTGCTCACGGCGATTCTGTTTGCGGGCGGCTGTGGCGGCACCAACTTCGCGATCGAGTACGACTACGACGTGAAGGCGGACTTCTCCGACCTGAAGACCTACGCCTGGCTGGAGGAGCAGGGCAGCGAGACGGGCAACGACGAGGCGGATGCGATCGTCCGTGAGGCGCTGGAGAGTCTGCTCGCGAAGAAGGGCATGCGTCCCGTCCAGAGCGGGGAGCCCGACGTGCTCGTGGGCGTGACCTACGAGATGGAGCGGAAGATCCAGACGCGCCAGATCGACTCCCAGTACGGCTACGACCAGTACGACGAGTTCCGCTATCGGTTCGATACGCGGCCCGAGACCGCGATCATCGACTACGTCGAGGGCACGCTCATCGTCGATATCGCCTCCAGCGACGGCAAGCGGCCCATCTGGCGCGGCTGGGCGGTGGGCGCGATCCGCGACAACATGACCATCGACCAGATTCGCGCCGAGGCGACCGAGGCGCTGCGGCAGGTCCTCGAGAAGTTCCCGCCGCCGGCCACCCGCCGCAAGTAGGCGCCGCCGTCCGTTCTACGATGGTGGAGCCGCATGTCCGCCGCCGTCACTCTCTTCCTGCTCTGCGCCGCCCCTTCCGCGCTCGACGAGGCGCGCGCACGAACCGTGACGGAGCTGGAGCAACTCTGCGCGTGGGCGGCCGACCAGCGGCTTCCCGCGAGTGTCTTCCGCACGTACGGGTGGATCATCCGCTTCGACCCCGAGCATCGTCGCGCGCGCAGCCGGCTCGGCTATCGGCAGGCGAAGGACGGGCGCTGGTATCGGCCGAGTGTTCCGAAGCCGCGCTCCGACCTGAGCGTGACGGGCACCGTGCGCTTCGATGAGCGCGCGCGCAAGATCGCGGACCGCCTGGGCCGCGCGCTGATCGCCGCCATGGAGGAAGGCGCGATCGGCGGCGCGACCGCCTACGCCTGCGCGAAGGACGTCTGGGCCATCGACCCCAACCACTTCGCGACGCGCGAGCAGTTTCGCTGCGTCCAGTTCGAAGGGCGCTGGGAGGCGGAAGAGGTTGCCGGTTCCCGCGCGCGCGCGGCACGCCTGCGCGCCGCCGCCAAGCGTCTGCGTGCGATTCCGGTCGTCGGCGAGACACGCGACATGGAAGAGGTTCGCGCCGCGTGGGGCAAGACGATCGACGGCGAGCTCGTGCGTGGTGACGTGCGCGCTCTTTCGATCGGGTGCGCGCCCGAGCTTCCGGAGCTGCTCCGCCGCGTGCATGCGGTACCCGGCCTGCTCGCGGTCCTGTTCGATGCGCCGCCGCCGCGCGTGCCGGGGCTCACGCTGGTCGTCGCGCAGGACGCCGCCGCGATGCTGACCTGGTTGCGTGCGCGCGAGGGAGTCGACGCCGCGACGCTGCGGCTCGCCGCGCAGGAGTCGGTCGTCTGGATTCCGTCGACCGAGATCGTCGTCCTCCACGCGGCGGCGCGCGAGACGCGCACCGAACTCGCCGTGCACGCGGTGACGCAGCGACTGCTCTACGGCGCCTTCGGAGTGGACGAGCGGACCGGATGGGCGCACGAGGGGGTCGCGCACCACGTCTCGAAGCAGTTGCTGCGCCGGCGTACGGAGTCGTTCGCGGGACGGCAGCGGTACCGCATGCGCCTCGTCGCGCCGCGCGACGAGACCGACTTGTACGCCCGCATGATCGAACGGGATGCGAATTGGTTCGCCATGGCTTCCTACTGGCTATCGCAAGGCAAGTCCCCCGATCTGGCGCTCATGCTGCACAAGGACATCCGCGGCATGCGCGCGCGCGACATGCTCTTTGCCTACGCGCTCGTCGCCTACCTGAGCGAGGCGAAAGAGGCCCAGTTGGCCGCCTTTTTACGCGGGATCGGTGCCGGCAAGGCGCCCGGGCAGGCGCTTCAGCATGCCTGCGGACTCGATCTCGCCGCGCTCCGGCAGCGGCTGGAGCTCTGGTTGCCGGCGCGGGCCGCCCTCGGCGAGAAGTAAGTCACATTCTTCGGATCGCAATCGAAAATGCTACGCTTGCGGGCATGACGGTACAGCTGGTAATCGAGTTGAGCGAGGAGGTCCTCAAGGCCCTCGTCGCCAACAAGAACATGACGATCACGGTGCAAACCGGGGCGTCGGGAGGAGGAGGGGCGTCGGCCGGCGCCGCTCTCCAGCCCGGGCCCAACAACATCATTCCGAGAGAGGGCTCGCTTCCAGCGCGCATTCTCGACTGGGCGGAGAAGCGAGGGAAGACGTTCACGACGTCCGATCTCGTCAAGCGCTTCAAGATCACGCGCGCCCACGCGTCGATGCTCTTGACCAAACTCGCGAACGGACCCTATCCGGTCGCGCGGCGGCAGCGCGGTCTCTACGAGTTCGTCGGATAGAGCGAACGGTAGAGCGGCGTCCGCTTTCCCATGTCCGCCCGCTCCTCCTCGGGCGCCTGTTCGATCAGGCGCTCGAGCAGCTCGCGCGCGCCCGGGGTCCAACCCTTGCGGGCGCGCGCGAGCAGTCTTTCGTAGGCAGGCACGC
>JBCDBY010000399.1:0-3054 GCA_039182715.1 Planctomycetota bacterium | reverse complement strand
TGGCGCGGGAGTGGGCTGAAAAAGTGCGCGGGGGCCGCGGTTCCGCGGCCCCCGCTGGCCCAATTTCCCGTCCCG
Organism: Planctomycetota bacterium; assembly: GCA_039182715.1. Lineage (GTDB taxonomy): Bacteria > Planctomycetota > PLA2 > PLA2 > PLA2 > JBCDBY01. Next base: position 2,979 of record JBCDBY010000399.1, on the reverse strand, counting down.
GGTCGATTCTCGGAGGTCTGAGAGGTCGAGATCGAAGAGGTAGAGAGGAGTGAGTCTCGACCCGGGGTGTTTTCTGTTCTGAAGAGGGTTGGAGGCGCCGGCCAATGGCCCCGGCCGGCGCTCCTATGACTAACGATGCCGTTCACTGGGAAGCTATCCCTGTCCCCGAGACCGTCAAACGCGAATTCTGACGTAAGTCATTTTTTTTCAAGCACTTGCGTCGTTCAATATCTCGGCGGAAGGAATACTGGAGGAGTCTAGGCTTCCCGCAAGTGGAGGTAGCGCAGCAGCGCCACCACGCTCAGCGAATGGTGGATTTCGCCGCGTGCGATCAGATCCGGGACTTCGCGCACCGGGCAGAGCTCGAGGACGAAATCCTCGTGTTCGTCGGGCTGCGGAGGGGCGACCGGCTCCGCGTTGCCGATCCAGTAGGTGTAGGTCCGATTGGCCAGGATGGCCGGATTGCTGCTCACGGAGCCCAGGGGGCGCGGCTCGTCGCCGCCGTAGCCGGTCTCTTCCGCCAGTTCGCGAACCGCCGCGGCGGCCGGATCGGGGTCGGTGTCGTCGATCATGCCGCCCGGGATCTCCAGGCAGACCTCCTCGACGCCATGCCGGTACTGCCGCACCATGACGATTTCATCCTGGCTCGTAATCGGTACGACATTGACCCAGTCATTGGTCTCAAGGACGTGAAAAGGGTGGCTGGCGGGCCTCCCGCGGAACTGATACTCGTCGACGCGGACCCGGAAGATGCCGGCGTCGTAGACGATTTTCCCGCCCCGACGCTCCCAGCGGTGTTTCATCCTGCCATCATGCCCCGAAACCCGGCTCGGCGGGCGGGGTTACAAGGACGGACCCGACCGGATTTTTCGTGCAGAGCGACATTGAACTGATGGCCGCCCTTCAGGGCGGCGACGAAGAAGCCTTCACGCTTCTGGTCGGGCGCCACCGGAGTGCCGTCGTGAACCTCTGCTTTCGCTACCTCGGAAACCGCGCCGACGCGGAGGACCTCGCCCAGGAGGTCTTTCTGCGCGTCTATCGCGCCCGCGACCGGTATCGCCCCGAGGCGAAGTTCACCACGTGGCTCTACCGCATCGCCGTGAACACGAGCCTGAACGAACTGCGCAACCGCAAGAACCGTCCGACCCAGGGCGCCGCCACGCTGCAGGGCGCCGGCGCCGAGGAGTCGGCGGGCGTTTCCGTTGCCGATCCGAGCCTCGACGAGCCGCTCGCGGTCGTCGAGCAGGACGAGCTGCACGACCAGGTTCGTGCGGCGGTCGAAGAGCTGCCCGAGCGGCAGCGCATGGCCATACTTCTCAACAAGTTCCACGGGCTCAGCTACGAAGAGCTGGCCGAGACCATGGAGATGACGATCCCCGGCGTGAAGAGCCTGCTCGTGCGCGCGCGTGAAAACGTGCGCCGGCACATCGAGCCGTATCTGCACCGGGGCGCCGAACGAAAGGGAACGGCATGAACCGCGAAGACCTGCATGCCTACTTCGATGGAGAACTGAACGCCGAGGAGACGGCGCGCATGGAACGTGCGCTCGCATCCGACCCGGCGCTGGCCGCGGAGCTGGCGACGTTGCGCGCGACCGACGCGGCGCTCGATGGTTTGCCGTCGGCGTCGATCGACGGCGACGATGCGGCGTGGGCGCAATCCGTGCTCGCCCGCGATCGCGTGCCGTCGGGAGGCGGTCGTCTGCTCCGCTTGCTGGTTCCGGTGGCCGCCGCGGCGACGATCGCGTTCTTCCTCGTCCCGCGCGCGGACAACCCCGCGCCGGCCGAGGCGGGCATCTTCTCGCAGGAGGAAACGCTCGAGTACGTGTACTGGGAGGCGGATTCGGAGACCTACGGCAGCGGCGACCTGGGCGCGCTCGAGGACGACATCCTCGCGGAGCTCGGCGACTCGTAGCGGTTTCACTCGGAACGGACCCATGCGCACCGCCCTCGTTGTCTTCTTGCTTGCCGCGACCACGCTCGCGCAGGGTCGACGTCCGCCCAAGCCGGAAGAGATCGAGGCGGTCCGCACCATCGTCGGCGCCGAGGCGTGGGGCGAACTGCCGGAATGGCGTCGTCGCGACATCGTGCGCCGCTACCTGCGCTACGTCGACTCGGACGAGCGCAAGCAGGAAGCGGTTCGGGCCGCCGGCCTGAAGGACTACCTGACCGCCGCGAGCCGCAAACGCGGCCCGCGCCTGCCCCGCTCGCTCGAAAAGGAGATCGAGGCGCTGCCGGCGTCGTCGCGCTCGATCGCGACCAAACTCGCCGTGGTGCGCGTGCGCCAGCTGCGCCTCGATCGCAACCTCGCGCTCATTGCGCGCAAGGAACGCGTCGCCTGGTTCGAGCGCCTCTTCCCGGAGCCGTTCGACCCGCGCGCCGCGCGCGAAGCGAAACGCGCGTTCGACAAGCAGGTCGCCGCCGCGGTCGCGCGCCAGCTGCGGAAGAAGCACCCCGACCTCGCGGAGATGACCAGGGAGCAGCAGCGGGAGATCGTGCGGGCGGACACGGTGCGCCGCGAGGAGAAGGTGGTGCAGCGCGTGTCGCGCGAGCTGAAGCGGCTGCGCGACGTGCGGCCGGAGCGGCTGCCGCCGCAGCTCGACCTTCTGCTCCAGCGTCGCGACATCTACGGCACGCCGCGCCAGCGGGAGCTGATTCGCTGGGCGCTGCGGCCCGCCGACTCCCCCCTGCTGGACTTCCGGTGGATGGGCAAGCCTCCCGCCGAGAACCGGCGCGCCCGCATCCAGTGGGAGCGCGACCGCGTCACGCTGGCTCGCATGGAGCTGCTCACGCGAGCCGGTTTTCCGGAGCCGGTCGTGCTCCATCTCGCCTCGGCAGGCTCCGATCAGGAGTTTGTTCGGTCCCTGCGAGGGCTGATCGGGCGGCGCGGCGACCCCGCTCGCTAAAAATCGCCCCCCAAAAATGGCCGCCGAGGCCCAAGTCGAGACGGCCCGGGGGCCGATAGGGGAGCAACCCATGC
>JBCDBY010000398.1:0-3092 GCA_039182715.1 Planctomycetota bacterium | reverse complement strand
CCGTCAGCACGAGGGTTGCCAGCAATGCCCATCGCATGTCGCTGATTATCACGGCGCATTGTCACCGCGACGCGACGGAATCCACGCTCCGCCGACCGCTAGCCTGCATCATGCATGACCCCGCGGGTTCTGGCCGGTCCGGATCGCCGCTCCAGCGAACTCTCCCCGGTCATCCATCGTCGCAGTGACTTCCGCCACCGCTTCCTCGGGCTTCCTCGATCTCGACGATCCGTCCACGCCCAGAAGTGTGCGCTCACGAGTCAGGAGCGCGCTCTGTCGCGCTGCGCAGCGGTCCGGCGACGATTCCCCTCCGTCCCTCCCGCGCGGTCATGCATGATGCAGGCTAGGCCGGCCGCCCCAACCTCCACCGCCGCAGGGACTTACGTCGCGACCCGCCGAAGTGCAGGTTCGACTGAAACACCAGCCGGGGCGGCGGCTATACTTACGGGACGCAATGAGGGACGGGGCCGTCAGGGGGCCTTACAAAAAGTGCGATACATACTTCTTTCGGCGGTGGTCATCGGGATGTTCGGGACCGCGCTCTATCTGCGCGGGGAGAAGACGCCCGCCGCCGACGAGGGTGAATCCGTCACGGTGCTCGAACGACGACCCGACGTGGTCGCCAAGGCGGTGGATGGGGGCACGTCGCTCGTCGTCCGCTACACGTTCGCGGGCGCCTGTTCGCGCGCAAAGGTGGTCTATCGCCACCACGGCGAGGAACGCGTCCTTGCCTCCACCACCGAGTGCCGTCGCCGCGTGGGCGAACTCGAGAGCGACGGCTACCTCAACGAGGTGGAACTGACCGGCACGCTCCCGTCGGGCGCGACGGAGATCCAGCTCGTGCTCGAGAGCGAGACGGGCATCCGCGTGGCGCCGGTCGAGTTCTGAGTCGCGGGGCCCGGATTGCCACGGAGGCACGGAAGCACGGAGAACAAGACTCCTTGAGCGTGACTGCGTGGCGCGAAGGAAACCACACAAGCACGAGCAACGCGGTGGAGCGCCGGTCGAGCTCAAGGGCGCCGTTGCCACGGAGGCACGGGGACACGGAGTGTCCGTGGAAGGTTTCCATCGACTTCCTGCGGAGCTTGCACCGACATGGGCGAACCGCGGAAGGGCGTCAGGTTCGGACAACGGCAACCCAATCGAATCGGAAACGAGAAAGGGGGCAACGGCCGAAGCCGTTGCCCCCTTCTTCGTTCTGCTTGTCCTCGGTCTTCTACCCGCCACGCCGCCGCGCTCGAGGAGCGTCCCTCCGTGTTTCCGTGCGTCCGTGGCGAACCGAAGCTCCGACTCCTACTTCGACCCCGCGATCTGCTCTTCGAGTTCCGCGATGCGGTCGTCGATCCAGTCCCAGGGGGGCTCGGTCGAGCCGCCGGCTTCCTTGTACTGCTTGTAGAACTTCAGCGCCTCGGGCAGGTTGTCGAGCGCGTCGTCCTCGTTGCACTCGGCCAGGCGCAGGAAGAGTTCGTGCGGCGGCGTCGCCTTCGCTTCGATCGCCTTGCGATAGCAGCGATCGGCCTCCTCGTACTTGCTCTTCACGTCCTGGTGGAGCATGCCCATGTGGTACCAGGCGATGAAGTTGCTCGGATTGAGCGCCACCGCCTTCTCGTACGCCTTGAACGCGCTTGAGTACTTCTGCCGGTCGGCGTGCACGTCGCCGAGGAAGGTCCAGGCGAGGTCGTCCTCGGGGTTGATCTTGAGCGCCTTCTCGAGGCCCTTGACCGCCTTGCTGCTGGCGCCGTCGAGCCAATGGTCGAGGGCGAGCATGACCAGCGCGCGGACGTTGTTCTTATCGATCTTCTTGAGGACCTGCTCGTACTTCTTCTTCGCCTGCGCGCGGTTGTCCGCGAGATCGGCGGCGAGGCCCAGGTTGTTGATCGCGGGCGCGAAATCGGGATCGGTATCGCTCGCCCGCTTGAACTGCATGACCGACTCGGTCTTGTTGCCCATCAGGTAGACGAAGCCGAGCGAGTCGCGCGGACGGACGGACGGATCGAGGTTGGTGCACGCCTCGTAGGCCACGGCGGCCTTCTCGAGTCGCTCCTTCTGCTTGGCGTCGTCGGCGCCCGGCTCGTCGGCCCACTTCTCGTAGGCCCAGCCCAGCGCGAACTGCGCGTCGGCCGAACGCGGGTCCTTGGCGACGATCTTCTCGAAGGTCTTCACCGCCTCGCCCGGCTTGTCCTCGCGCAGCTGGAGCATGCCCTTGGCGAGCATGGCGTCGGGGTCGTCCTTGTCGATCACGAGCACGCGCTCGATCGACTTGACGGCGTCGGAAACCTTGCCCATGTCGAGGCGGATCTTGGCCAAAAGCCAGTGGGCCGCCACGAGATTGGGATAGGCCTCCTCCGACACGAGCTTGCCGAGGATCTCGAGCGCCTTGGACTGCTTGTCCAGCAGATGCCAGGCGAGCGCGAGGCGCAGGCGCGCGGGCACGTAGCCGTTCTCGATCTCGAGAGCCGCCTCGTACTCCTTGCGCGCCGACTTGGGCTTGTTCAGGGCGAGGTGCGTATCGCCCAGCAGCGTGCGCGCGGCGAGATTGGTGGCGTCGATTTTGATGGCCGACCGGAAGCTCGCCTGCGCCTTCTTCGATTCGCCCGCGCCCATGTAGGCGCGACCGAGCTCGATGCGCACCTGGACGTTCTCGGCGTGCTCCTTGGAGAGCGCCTCGAGCGCCGGAATCGACTGCTCGGGATCCTGGACCGAAGCGGCGAACGCCTTCAGCTCGACCGAGTCGGCGTGCTTGGACACCAACCCGGCGTAGAGGTCCTGCGCCTCGAAGAGATCACCGGTGCCCCGCAGCGACGCGAGATAGCTCACGTGCGCCACGATGTAGAGCGGGTGCTTGTCGATCGCCTCGCGGTACAGCTTGGCGGCGCGCTCGAGGCGCCCCTCTTCGCGGGCGATCTCCGCCTTGTCGAAGGCGGCGCGTGCCTCCGGCGGCACGCCCTGGGCTCGCGCATCGACGGCGAAGCCCCAAATGACAAGCGCCGCCATCAAGGCGGCGCGGACTGTCGATTGAATGACTGTCGAACGAATCACGAGGAACCCGTTACTCGGAAGTGCCGCCGAGGACGCGCTTCAGCATGTCGCTG
>JBCDBY010000397.1:0-3096 GCA_039182715.1 Planctomycetota bacterium | reverse complement strand
GCGATGCCGGCTTGCGCCGCCTGGCTGCCTTCCTTCACCGACGTGACGCGCAGGCGATAGAGGAACTGCGTGTCGCCGGGCTCGAGCTTCACGATCTGCTTCGGCTGGCCGGCGGCCAGTCGCAACGTGCCGCGGTAGAGCGCGAAGCCGCTCTTCTTCGCGACCAGCGGGTATTCGCCGGGCACGAGGCCGAGCACCAGGATGCTCCCGGTCTTGTCGGATGTCGTGAGCGAAAGACCCGCTCCACGATAGAGAAGCGACGTCACCTGCTGATGGTCATAGCCCTCGCGCGGAATCGCCACGCGCACGCCGGCAATCGGCTTGCCGTCGGCATCCTGGAACTCCACGGTCGTCTTCGCCTCGCGCGGCAGCTTGAAGTCGAGCGGCGTCGCCTTGCCCGGTTCGAAGAGCACCTGCCGCCGCAGCTGCAGCTCGTGGCCCGGCGCCGTCGCAAAGAAGTCCCACTTGCCGGTCTTGAAACCGCTCACGCGTCCGGCGAAGCCCCAGGTCATGCCCTGCGCGGACAAGCGCGGGTTCTTCAGATCGTTGCCCTCTTCGTCCTGAACGGAGAGCTGTATGAACGAACCCTTCTCCAGCTCGAAGTCGACGATTGCTTGGGGCCGCTCTTCCGGCAGCGCCGCGCTCTCGTAGCGCACGCCCCAGCCGCCGCCATTCGCAAAGAGCGCGTACTCCCCCACCGGCAGGTGCGTGAAGGAGTAGCGCCCTTCCTCGTCGGGTGCGCAGCGATCCGAGGGGCGCGGCAGGCCCGCCGCCTTGAGCAGTGCGAGGCGATCGTCGGCCGTGCCGCGCAGCGAGACCACGACCTGCACGTTGTGAATCGGAGCTCCGCCGTGCACGTCGCGCACGTGCCCCTCGATGCGTCCGTTCGGGAGCCGCATGTCGTGACGCACCTCGCCCTGCTCCGGGACCTCGATCGTCTCCACGTGGAACTTGCCGGGCACGCGCAGGTAGTACGTCCCCGCCGGCACGCCCTCGATGCGATAGCGTCCCGCGGCGTCGACGCGCGAGAACGGCAGCTCATCGTCCGGCGCACGCCCCTTCGCCACGACGTCGACCAGCAGGTCGGTCTGGCCGAGCACCTTCCACTTGCCGCGCACGTCCTTCTCCATCGATCCATGCCGGGAGTAGATGTCGCCGTAGACGGTGGCGCCGGTCGGGAACCGCAGCACGAGTTCGCCCCGCGGCGTCGCGTCGGTCAGTTCCACGCTGCGGCGCAGATAGGATCCCTCGCGCTTTGCCTCGGCTTCGACAATGCCGGCCTGCGGAATGAAGCCATCGGCGCGACCGTCCGCATTCGTACGCAACGAACCGAGCCGGAAGCGACCGACACCGCGCGCGTAGATCGTCACCTCGGTTTCGAGCGGACGGCCTTCGGGATCGAGCACGCGTACCTGGAGCGAGTAGTCGCTCTCGGTGACGAAGGGGGACGCCTCCGGGGTCTCCTCGACCTCGAACTCCTCCAAGGGGTCGGCGGTCCCACCCCCGACGCGCGTTGTCTCCGGTCGCGCTGTCGTCGGCTCGACGGTGCGCGCCTCGGCGCCGGCGCGGTCGTGTCGATTCGTCGCGCGATCGGAGTCCGCGAAGTAGAAGCCGCCCAGCAGCGTGAGGGCGAGGACCACGCCGAGCGCGGTCAGGGACTTGCCGAGTTTCATGCCTACTCCTATCGCTGCCGCGGCCGCGGCCGGCTTGGGCGCGGCCCACGCCGCGAGCGGCGCCAGCCAGGCGCGCGTCTGGCCCTCGGTGTTCCGGTCGAGCCGGGCGCGCAGTCGCCCCACGGCGCGATGCACGCGCACGCGCGCCGTCCCGGCCGTGACGCCGGTGCGGCGCCCGATCTCCTCGTACTCGAGCTCTTCGAAGAACCGCAGCAGCACCGCGGTGCGATCGGGCTCGTCGAGCGCGAGGACGAGACGCCCCAGCTCCTGCTGACGCTCGAAGCGCGACAACGCGTCGTCCGCCACCGCTTCGGGCCGCGCCGCCCGCAGCTCGCGTGCGCTCCGGCGATCCTCGGTCCGGCGTCGATGATGCGCGAGGTTGCGGACGGTCGTGCGCAGCCAGGAGCGAACGGCACCCGCTTCGCGCGGCGGATTCTCCAGCGCGGCGACCCAGGTCTCCTGGACCACGTCCACCGCGAGCTGGGCATCGCCGCGCAGCAACCGCCGCGCGAGCGCCTCGACCCACGCCGCATTGCGAAGCAGGTCCTCCAGCTGAATCGTCGATCCGTCCCGTTGCACGCCCCATAGGTACCCGCCGGGGCGGGACGCGTTACAGGAAAACCGGGGAACCCGAATCCGAGCGTGCCACGAGGGCTTGTCTGAGAGAACGCCGTCGGCCCGAGACGGAGCCCGGGGTGAATTTCGACAAGCGTCGCGAGCCCCGCCGACGCCGCTGTATCCATGTCGATCCAGCAAGGAAGGCGGGGCGAAGCGACGCGCAGCCGCAGCGCGTCGAAGCCAGGCGTTCTTTCAGACAGGCGCTAGGCGCGCGCGCGACGCCGGCGGCGCCAGAGGATGCACGCGGCGCCGCCCGCGACCAGCACGATCGTGCCGGGCTCGGGAACCGGGTCCATCGTGACGACGCGGATCCAGTCGCCCGGCTCCGTCACATGCATGCCGACACGCAGCTGGTTCGGCGCGAGCAGCTGGTAGCCGTCCGCATTGCCGAGTCCGGTGCCGTTGTTGCCCTCCATGCCGCGCGCCGAGAACGGGGCGGCGGGGCCGGAGCCACCGAAGATCACGGTGTAGTTGGTCCCGGGTGCACCGAGCTCGAAGGTCGAGGCCGCTTCGAGATTTCCGCCGCTGTCCGACATCACGCCGAGGATGACACCGTCGAACGTCCACACGACGCCGCTGTGTCGCAGCAGATCGTTGCCGCCGGAGTTCAGAAAGATCATGTGGCTGTCGACCAGCGTTCCCACCGGAATCGACCTGATCCGCCCCGGTTTTCCCGGAGACCCTATTCCTTGAGAGGATGGTGGTCATGGGACGACCGAGTAAGTATTCGCCGGAGCTTCGCGAGCGCGCGGTGCGGATGGTGATGGAAGGTCTTGGAGACTACGGCTCCGAGTGGGAAGCGATC
>JBCDBY010000396.1:0-3167 GCA_039182715.1 Planctomycetota bacterium | reverse complement strand
TCCGATGCGGCCGACCTGACGCACGCCCGCGGGCGCGGCGTCGCCTTCCACCGGGCGCAGCTGGCGCGGGCCGACCTCTCGCACGCCTCGCTGCGGCGGGCCCGCCTGGTCGGCACGGACCTGCGGCAGGCCAGGCTCGTCCATACCGACCTGACGACGGCGCTGCTCCTGCGGGCGCGGGTGGCGGGGGCCGACTTCACGCGCGCGACGCTCGACTTCGCGCGGATGGGCGGCCTCGATCTGCGGCGCGCCGTCTGGGACGACGCGAGCTTCGTCGGCGCGCGCATGCGAGCGTGCCGGCTCGACGGACTCGCGCTGCCCGGAGCGAACTTCTCCGCCGCCTGCCTCGAGGGAGCGGAGATGACCGCAACCCGCATGCACGGCGCGAGCTTTCGTCACGCCAACCTGATCAGCGCGCGCATGGCGGAGATCGACTGGGAGGGGGCCGATCTCCGCGACGCCGACCTGACCGGCGCGCACTTTCACATGGGCTCCTCGCGGGGCGGTCTCGTCGACAGCACGATCGCGAGCGAAGGGACGCGCACGGGCTTTTACACCGACGACTACGACGAGCAGTCGTTCAAGTCGCCCGAGGAAATCCGCAAGGCGAACCTGCGAGGTGCGGATCTGCGGGGCGCGCAGGTCGAAGGCGCGGATTTCTACCTCGTGGATCTGCGGGAGGCGCGCTATTCGGTCGCGCAGAAGCGGCACTTTCTCCGCACGGGGGCGATCCTGCAGGACAAGCGTATCGGCTGAGCGTTCTCGAGGCGGGAGCGATACGCTGGGTCCATGTACCGCGAATCCGGGACGCCGCTCACGAAGATCATCGCGACGCTCGGCCCGGCGTCGGACGAACTCGACACGATCCTCGAGCTCATCCGCGAGGGCGTGCGATGCTTCCGCATCAACTTCTCGCACGGGGACTTCGAGGAGTACGAGTCGCGCGTGCACCGGGTGCGCGAGGCGAGCGAGCGGACGGGCGTGCTCGTCTCGGTTCTGGGCGACCTCTCCGGGCCCAAGATCCGTCTCGGGCAGGTGGTCACAGGCGGCGTCAAGCTGGCGCCGGACGACGAGGTCTTCTTCGTGCGGCACGAGGTCGTCGCGGGCGCGGCGGAGGGCCCGATCGAATTCTCCACGAACTACGACCACTTCCTCGACGAGGTGCAGCCGGGCGAGGCGGTGCTGCTCAACGACGGCAACGTGCGGCTGCGGGCCGAAGGACGGGACGGCGATCGACTCTGCTGCCGCGTCGTCCACGGCGGCAACCTGACGTCGCGCAAGGGCGTCAACCTGCCCGACACGGAGCTCTCCGTGCCGGCGCTGACCGAGCGCGACCGGCGCTGCGCCGCCTTCGCGATCCAGCACGGGTTCGACCTGCTGGCGCTCAGCTTCGTCCGGCGCGGCCGCGACGTGGAGATGCTGCGCGAGGAGCTGCAGCGCATCGGCGCGCCCCACGACTTCCCGATCTGCGCCAAGATCGAGAAACCGCAGGCAATCGACGACCTCGCCGCCATCCTGGATGCGTCCGACTTCGTGATGGTCGCGCGCGGCGATCTCGGGGTGGAGATGGATATCGCGGAGGTCGCCGTCATCCAGCGCGGCATCGTCGACCGCTGTCACGAGCGCGGCGTGCCGGTGATCGTGGCGACGCAGATGCTCGAGAGCATGATCCACGCGCCCGTGCCGACGCGCGCGGAGGTCTCGGACGTCGCCAACGCGATCTTCCAGAGCGTCGACGCGGTGATGCTCTCGGGCGAGACCGCCGTCGGCCGGTACCCGGTCGAGACGGTCAAGATGATGGGCCGCGTGGTCTCCAAGACCAACGTCTATATCCGCCGCAAGCAGATCGCCACGGCGACGCCGTCCCACCCGCGCGGTTCCCGGCGCACCGAGGCGCTGGCGGAAGCGACGAAGTCGATCGGCAAGGCTCTCGACGTGAAACTGATTGCCGCGTGGTGCGACGTGGCGAGCATGCGCGACTTCTCCAAGCACCACATCCAGCGGCCGATCCTCGCGTTCGGCGCGGACCCGGTGGAGCTGCGCTTCACCTGCCTGCTCTACGGCATCGCGCCGATCCACATCTCCATGCCGGAGACCGGCCGCGACTTCGTCGCGCAGGTCGACGAGTTCATCAAGGAGAAGGGCTGGGCGGAGTCCGGCGACGCGATCCTGCTGGTACTCGGCAGCGGGCATCACGGCACCGGCCCCGCCGACAAGGTGCACGTGCACTACATCGACAACCCGAACGCGTGATCAGGCGTCGGGCGCGCAGCCCTTGACCTGCTCCTCCAGCTCGCGGATGCGCGCCTTGAGCGCCTCGATGCTGTCGCCCATCTCCTCCTCGGTGAAGCGCGGCGCGATGAACTTCGGGCAGTTGCCGTCCATGACGTCGACCGTGACGACGAAGACGCGCTCGATCTTCGCCTTGATCGCGGGGTCGGCAACCTGCGCCTCGAGTTCGGCATCGCCCTCGACGTACTGCGCGCGCCCCCAGATCTTGAGGCGGCTGCGGTTCGGGTAGTCCATCAGGAAGAGGCAGACGCGGTTGTTCTCGTCGAGATTGCCGATCGAGATGTACTGCTTGTTCCCGGGGTAGTCGGCGAAGGCGAGGCGCTTCTCGTCGAGGACGCGCAGCACGCCCTTCGAGCCACCGCGGTGCTGGATGTAGGGGTAGCCGTCGGCGCTGGTAGTCGCGAGGTAGAACGAGTCGCGCTCGCGAATGAACGCCGCGCGCTTCTCGGTGATGGTCGTGTCCCAGCCGGCGCCGCGGATGTTCTCGTAGATGTGGCGCGAGCCGAGTCGCTCCTGCTGCGCCTTCACGGCCGGGGTGAAGGCGATGTCGCTGGGATGAGTGCTCATCCGCGAACAGTAAACAACGCGGCCCCGGCTGAGAACCGGGGCCGCGTGTGAAGAACTTCTATTCGCGGATGAGGATGATCATGCCGACGCCCGCCTCGCCGCCTTCGGCGAGATCCGAGGTCGTCATGCGCAGCACCGCGATGCTGCCGTCGTCGCTGAAGAATCCGCGCAGCTTCGAGCCGCCGATCTCCATCGTGACCTGGCCGTTGAGTCCGATGAATGCGAGCGTGCCGCTCTCGGCGCCGTCGCCGTCCTCGGCATCGACCTCGACGTCGAGGTCGTCACCCTTTTCGTGCACCTGTTCGCCG
>JBCDBY010000395.1:0-3267 GCA_039182715.1 Planctomycetota bacterium | reverse complement strand
CCGCCGCGCTCGGCCCCTCCCCCCCGGCCGTGCGCGCGCACGGCATTCTCTATTGCTCCGGGCAGATCGCGCTTGATCCCGCGACGATGGAGGTGGTGGGGGCGACGGCCGCCGAGCAGGCGGAGCAGGTGCTCAAGAATCTTGCCGCGGTGCTCGACGCGGGCGGATCGTCGATGGGGTCGGTCTACAAGACGACGATTTTCCTCGCCGACATGGGGGACTTCGCGGCCGTGAACGATGTCTATGCGCGCCACTTCGGCGACCACCGTCCGGCCCGCGCCACCGTCGCCGTGCGCACGCTGCCGAAGGAGGTCCTCGTGGAGATCGACTGCGTTGCGGGAGTCGAGGGTTGAAGCCGCCGCGCGCGCTCACCGAGCTGATCGACGCGTCGCCGTCGATCCTGCTCGCGACGCACATCCCGATGGACGGCGACGGCCTCGGCTGCGGCATCGCGCTCCTGCGCGCGCTCGGCGAACGCGGCCACCAGGTGCGCTTCCTCAACGAGGCGCCGGTGCCGCCGGTCTACGAGTTTCTCGACGGGTTCGACCGCGTCGAGCACCTGGCGTCCGACGGCGCGGTGCCCGACTGCGATCTGCTCTTGGGCCTCGATGCGGGCGACGAGCACCGCCTCGGCCGGCTCTTCACCGAGCGGCCCGAGGGCTGCAAGGTCGCCAACGTCGACCACCACGCGACCAACGACCGCTACGGCGACGTCGCCTGGGTCGAGGCGCACGCCTCGTCGACCGGCGAGATGGTCCACGCGCTGCTCACCGCCATGGGCGCCGAGATCGATCCGACTAGCGCCCAGGCGCTGCTCGTCTCGCTCGTGACCGACACCGGCCGCTTCAGCTACTCCAGCACGACCGCCGGCTGCTTCGAGGCGGCCGCCGACCTCGTGCGCCGCGGTGCCAACCCCGATGCGATCTACCAGCCGCTCTACGCCTCCATGCCGCGCGACGTGCTGCGCCTGCGGTCTCGAGCGGGTGAGTCGGTCGAGCTGCTGGCGGGCGGTCGGGCGGCCCTGCTCACGATCGAAGCCGATTACGGGGGTGACCTCTCCATCGAGGAGGAGGATCTCAAGAACCTCGTCGACATCGGGATCGCGCTGGCCGGCGTCCAGGTGGCGGCGCTGGTGCGCGGCCTGCCGCAGAACGGCACCAAGGTTTCGCTGCGGTCGAAGAGCGATGCGGCCAACGTCGCGGAGCTCGCCCGGCGCCACGGCGGGGGCGGGCACGTGCGCGCCGCCGGTTTCAGCGCCGACGCTCCGCCCCGCGAGGTCGCGGCCGCGCTGGCCCCCGAGATCGAGGCTCTCGTCGGCTAACGTGGGACGCGTGGACGACCCGCGGCAGGTGGCCCAGGCGCTCGCGCAGACCCTGCGCGCCCGCGCGCTCTATCACGGGCCGCGCCGCGTCGCCGCGCCCCGCGAAAGGCCCGTAGAACGCCCGGAAGCGGCCCAACGGGGCGTTTCCTTCCATCAGCTGCGCGACGCGGCGCTGGTCTGCGAGCAGTGCCGACTCTGCGAAGGGCGGAACCACGTCGTCTTCGGCGAGGGGAGCGAGACGGCGGAGCTGATGTTCATCGGGGAGGCGCCCGGTTTCGATGAAGACCGCACCGGCCGTCCCTTCGTGGGCAAGGCGGGGGAGCTGCTGACCCGCATGATCGAAAACGGCATGGGCCTGCGTCGCGACGAGGTCTACATCGCCAACGTGCTGAAGTGCCGGCCGCCGCAGAACCGCGATCCCTCCGAGGACGAGGTCGAGGCGTGCCGTCCCTGGCTGCTCCAGCAGATCGAGCACATCCAGCCGAAGGTCATCTGCACGCTCGGCCGCCACGCCCTGCGCGCTCTGACCGGCTACGAGGGCGGCATTTCCCGCGCGCGGGGCCGCGCGATGCCGTTTGCCGGCTGTCATGTACTGCCGACCTTCCATCCCGCCTACCTGCTCCGCAATCCGAACGCGAAGCGGGAGGCGTGGGAGGACCTGAAGACCGTCCTGCGCATGCTGGGCCGTCCGGTGCCCCCGCCCCGTCGATAGAGTCGCGCGCGTAAAAACGGCCTCGGATGACCCATCCGTGACAGCCGCGCGCGACCCTCGCCGCCACTGAACCCCGATCCGGCGAAAACCCGCTCGGGGAAAGGTGTTGCGGTAGCGATCCCGGTTTTGGTAACTAAAGCGGCTCCGGGTCAGGGCATGTCCCGGGGGGCCGTGTGGCAGGGCAGATGTTCAGGGCAGCCTGCGCACGGTAGATACGGCAAAGAGGACCCGCTTATGCGGGAGTGGATCGAGGAGTACGCATGCGTACAGCATTGAGCCTCAGCTTGCTTTTGCTGCTGGCGATGACCGTGGGTGGTTGCGCCAAGAAGTCGGCGGATGACGCCGGCGGCGAAGGCATGTCCGAGACGCCGGCGGACGCCGGCATGGGCGAGGGCATGGATGACGGCATGGAGGGTGCCGAAGAAGGCGGCCTCACTGCCAGCGAAGCCGCGGAAGCGGCCGAAGCCGACAGGCAGGGGCAGGGAGAGCTGATCGACCGCCTGCGCACCTTCGCCGAGGCGAAGTACAAGTCCGGCGACGTCGCCGAGGCGCGCACGCTCTATCAGCGGATCCTTCAGCTGGACCCGCGCGACCAGCAGGCGCGCGCGGCGTTCGACAAGCTGAGCGTCGAGCTCGGCGATCGCGCGCCGGTTGCGTCGGCGATCATCGACACCGAGGCCGCGCGCATCGAAGCGCGTCGCCAGGAGACGGTCGCCGAGATCAACAAGCGCCTCTCGCGCGCCCGCGTCGCGGAGAGCGAAGGCGACTTCGACACCGCGATCCGGAAGTACGAGGAGATCGACAACATCCTCCGCTGGTACCCGTACCAGGGCGACTTCCCGGTGGACGAGCGCACCGTGCGCGACCTCATCAGTCGCGCGCAGGAGCAGCGCCGCATCTCGCTGGAGCGCGAGCGCCAGAAGCAGCTCTCCGAGGTGACCCGCATCGAGGAGGAGCGCGCCGCCGTCCAGAAGGACGAGGAACTCCGCCAGATGCGTCTGTGGCTCAAGATGGCCAACGACGCGTACGACCGCGGCGAGTACGACCTCGCGCAGACCAACGCGCAGAAGGTCCTCGACCTCGACCCGAAGAACAAGCAGGCGAAGAAGCTCATTACCATCGCCCGCGACACCAAGTACAACTCCGACCGTCTCGAGCTCCGCGAGCAGTTCAACGACGAGTGGCGCACCATCATGGAGCGTCTCGAGTTCGACGCGATGCCGCACCCCGAGAT
>JBCDBY010000394.1:0-3291 GCA_039182715.1 Planctomycetota bacterium | reverse complement strand
GTGGGCGCGTACCGGAAGGATGCATGAGCGACGATCCGCGCACCAACATCCCCTTCTGCCCCCAGTGCGGGGCGAGCGAGTGGGAGGTGCGCGTGCCGCGCAAGGACGACAAGCCGCGGCGCTGCTGTCTGTCGTGCGGCTACGTCCACTACGTCGGCCCTTCCCTCGCGGCCGGCATCATCCTGCATGACGGGGAGCGCTACTGCCTCGTCCGGCGCGCGCACGAGCCGGGCCTCGGCAAGTGGTCGTTCCCCGGCGGGTTCGTCGACCTCGACGAGGACGCCGCGGACGCCGCCGTGCGCGAGGCGCGGGAGGAGACCGGCTGCACGGCAGAGGTCGACGCGCTTCTCGGCATCTACAACTCCATCGGGCCGGGCGGCAAGCGCGTCGCGATCGCGGTCTATGTGGGGCGCGTCACTGGCCAGTGCGCCGCGAACTCCGAGGAGGTCGCGGCGATCGAGTGGTTCGAGCCGGACGCGATTCCCTGGGACGAGTTCGCCTTCGAGGCGACCGCCGGCGCGCTGCGACGCTACGTCGATCAGCGCTCCGAACGGGCCAGGAAGACCTCGTAGAGCTGGCCTTTGGCCGCCAGCGTGAGCTTGATGGCGGTGGGGTTGGTCTGCAGGGCGCGCTCGAAGTCGCGGGCGTTTCGCACGCGCACGCGCAGCGCGCGCGTATCGATCCGCACGATCACGTCGCCGGGATAGAGCCGGTTCGGACCGGTCGCGGCCGGCGTGTCGGGCTCGACGTCGGTGATCACGACCGCGTCGATGCTGGGGTCGATGCCCGCTTCGCGCGCGCGCTCGTCGTCCAGATCGGCGACCTTGATGCCGAACGTGTAGGTCGGCTCGGTCGCGAGGATCGCGGTCGTCGATGTCTTCTGCTTGTTGCGGTAGTAGTCGATCTTGAGCCGGCCGCCGGGGCCCGCCTGGGCGAGCCGTGCGCCGAGTGCCTTCACCTCGAGCATGGGGCGTCCGTTGATGTCGACGATGACGTCGTTCTTGCGCAGGCCCGCCTTCCACGCGGGTGATTCCTTCTCGACGAACTCGACGACGAGGCCGCCGGGGAGGTCGAGACCGAACTCCTGCTCGAGCTCGACGCCGACGCGCTTGCGGATCTGCACGCCGAGCCAGCCGCGTTTGGCGACGCCGCGCTCGATGAGAGAGATCGCGATCGTGCGCACGAGGTTGATCGGGATGGCGAAGCCGATCCCGACGTTGGCGCGGATCTGATTGCCGGTCTCGATGGCGGTGTTGATGCCGATCACCTGGCCGTCGAGGTTGATGAGCGGGCCGCCGCTGTTGCCCGGGTTGAGCGCGGCGTCGGTCTGGATGAACGCCTCGGAGAACTGCGCCTGGTCGTACGGGTCGCTCGCAAGCACGCCGGTGCGGCCGCGCGCGCTGACGACGCCGGCGCTCACGCTCGACGCGAGCTTGAAGGGCGCGCCGATCGCGATGACCCACTCGCCGACCTCGACCTTGTCGGAGTCACCGAGCGACGCCACCGCGAACTCCTTGTCGGTCTGCACGCGCAGCACCGCCACATCGCTGCGCGGGTCGGAACCGAGCACCTTGATGTTGGTCAGCGTGGTGCCGTCGAGGAGCTTGACCGCCAGCTGCTGCGCGCCCTGGATGACGTGCCGGTTGGTCAGCAGGTGCCCCTCCTTCGAAAAGAAGAAGCCCGAGCCGCTCGATGCGGGGCGAAGCTGTCCGCGTCGGTCGCGCTGGAAATTGAGCACCTGGACGACCGCCGGGCGCACCTTCTTGGTGGCCGCGATGAAGGGCCGCGAAAGGTCCTTCGCCTGCGTCGTCGGCTGGCTGGGCGCGCGCATCAGCTCCCCCGGGGCGTCCTCTCCGGAGGCCGCTCGGGGCTGGAGATAGGTCGCGAAAAGCAGCCCCAGGCCGCAGCCGAGGGCGAGGAGGACGAAGCCGCGCTGCATCATGTCACCATCCTAGTACGTTCAAAGACCCCCTTTGGCGTCAACTCTTTATGGGAAGCGGACTTGGGGCCGTCACCAATCGCGCCATTTCGTTTTTTGTGACCCCCGCGCGACGGAACGGGTGTGAAGCCTGTCGTTTTCTGCCCGGGATCGTTGCGGGCCGGCCTCGAACCGCGGTTCGGGGCGCGCCGATTCGCCACGTTCCTTCAGGCGGGGGGGAACCCCGGCCACCTCGACGACCCCGAGCCGCGTGAGATCGCCGCGCGGCTCGGGCTGCCGCCGCCCACCGCCCGCATGCTCGCGCGCCGGCTACGGCGTTGGGACCTCGAACAGGTGG
This sequence comes from Planctomycetota bacterium, assembly GCA_039182715.1. Taxonomy (GTDB): domain Bacteria; phylum Planctomycetota; class PLA2; order PLA2; family PLA2; genus JBCDBY01. The sequence continues at coordinate 1,015 of JBCDBY010000394.1, read as the reverse complement.
TCGACGAGGCGCGGTCGCGTCGCGCCGAGATCATCACGTGGGGTGATCCGCGCTACCCGTCCTCGCTGACCGAGCTTGCCGATCCGCCGCCCTGTCTGTTCTGGCGCGGCGAGCCATGGGCGCGCGACGAACTCGGCGTGGCGGTGGTGGGGGCGCGCAAGGCGTCGCCCTACGGACTGCGCATGGCGCGCACGCTCGCCGGTGACCTCGCGCGTGCCGGCGTGACGGTCGTGTCGGGCCTGGCGCGCGGCGTCGACGCGGCGGCGCACGAGGCGGTGTTGGCGGCGGGCGGGCGCACCATCGCCGTCCTCGGCTGCGGGCTCGCGCGTCCGTATCCGCCCGAGCACGCGACGCTGCTCGAGTCCGTCCTCGACCGCGGCGCGGCCTGCAGCGAGTTTGCGCTCGACGCGCCGCCGCGCGCGCACCAGTTCCCGCAGCGCAACCGCATCCTCGCCGCGCTCTCCGCCGCGGTGGTGGTCGTGGAGGCGGGCGCACGGAGCGGCGCGCTCTCCACCGCGCACCACGCGCTCGACCTCGGCCGCGAGGTGCTCGCCGTGCCCGGCGCGGTCGATCGCGAGCAGTCGGTCGGCACCATGCTGCTGCTGCGCGACGGCGCCACTCCGGTCGCCGGGGTCCAGGACGTCCTGGGCGCACTCGGCTACTGCGACCCGAAGCCGCTCTCGCTTCCCGAAACCGAGCAGAAGGTGCTCGAGACGATTCCCCCCGCCGGCGCCACCGCCGAAGAGGTCGATGCCGCCCTCGGCATCGGAGCGGACGTGGCGGCGGGCTATCTCGTGACGCTGGAAGTCCGAGGGTTGGTCGAGCGAGAGATCGGAGGGAGGTACGTGGTGCGTTGAGGGAAGGGCCAGGGGCCAGGGGCTAGGCACTGTTTGAGAAGTGGGTTTCTGACCGATTCATAGGGAAGGGACCGCACCTCCCGCGCTGAGGAGATCGTCGTGATCCGACGGGTGAATCGGCATGAGTTGACTGACGAGCAGTGGGAAGTCATCGAGCC
>JBCDBY010000393.1:0-3336 GCA_039182715.1 Planctomycetota bacterium | reverse complement strand
GTGCCGGGAAAGATCCCCGGAATTCGGGGAATTCGGGCCCGGAACTGCGGATCATCCCGCAAAAAAGTGCGGAATATCCCGCTATACGCGCCGTTCGTGGGCGTCCGCGGCGTCGAGCGCCAGCCGGACGAACTCCTCCGGCTCGAGGCCGTAGGCGGCCGCCAGCCGGGTCCGTTCGACCTGGTCGATGGGCACCTGCAGCCCCATCTCCGCGCGGACGATGGTTCCCACCGCGCAGCCGGTCTCCTCCGCCAGTTCGAGGGCGTTCAGGCCGCGGCACTCCCGCAGCCAACGTAAAGATCGTCGATGTACTCGCACGCCGGGGCCGTCCTCCCAACCACAGGAAAGATCGCCCAATCCGGCGAGTTTCCGCAGGGCCGCGGTAAAGGTTCGGGCCGGATTCGGTCGAAACAGGGAAGCCGGGAAGGTTCGACAGGGAGCCGACCCGCCCAGCGTACACATGGCCAAGCTCGTGACCGTCAGCGGGGTGCAGATCCCGCTCGAACCCAACCGCTGCTACCTCATCGGCCGCAGTGCCAAGTGCGAGGTGCGTGTCGATGACATCGCCAGCTCGCGCCGGCATGCCCAACTCACGGTCGGCGGGACGCGCGGCGCCATCTACGTCGAGGACCTCGGCAGCCGCAACGGCACCTACGTCAACGAAACGCGCATCACGAGCCGCCGACGCCTGCGCGACGGCAACGAGATCCGCATCGGCGCCAGCGTCTTCATTGTCAGCCTGCAGGACGACCGCGAAAGCGACGAGGGCGGCCTGCTCGACGACACCGGCACGATCGGCATGGAGCGCCTGAGCCTCGGTCGCGAACTCGGCGAAGAGATGCTGCGCGTGCTGCGCGCCGAGGGCCCCTCCCTCACCGACTTCGCCGGCAAGCTCGACACGTTCGGCCTCGTCGACGTGCTGCAGCTCCTGATCAACAACCGCCGGAGCGGCACGCTGCACCTCGCGCTCGACGGCGGCCACGGCAAGGTCGAGATTCGCCACGGTGAGGTACTCGCCGCGACCTACGTCGACGCGCAGGGCTTCGACGCGCTGATCGCGCTCGCGCACGAACAGACCGGCATGTTCTGGCTCGTGGAGAAGGAGTCGCACTGCCCGCGACGCATCCAGATCCCGACGTCGATGCTGCTCATCGAGCTCTGCCGCGCGATCGACGAGAAGAACTCGGTCTAGTCACGTTCGACGTTCGACGTTCGACGTTCGACGTTCGACGTTCGACGTTCGACGTTCGACGTTCGACGTTCGACGTTTGACGTTCCTTCGGGGGATACCGGACCGCGCGCAGACCCTTTCCGGGCTCTTTCGTTTTGAAAGCGGAGTTCGTATGGTGGCCCGCATGCGGGGTTGGATATGCGGAGTCTTGCTGTTCGGGGGAGCGGCATGGGGCGATGAACTCGAAGAGCTGAAGCGCAAGAACGAGGAGCTCGTCCAGCGGGTCGAAGCCCTCGAGAAGAAGGACATCGATCGGGACATCGAGGAGTACCTCGACGCCACGGCGCAGAGTCAGGCGCAGGGCGACCCCACGCTGACGCCCGGCGCGATGGGACTGCGCATATCGGGACAGATCCGCGTGCGCGGCGAGATCCGCGACAACCTCTACTCGGATCAGCCGAACGGCGAGTTCAGCTTCAACATCATTCGCCTGCGCACGCGCATCCGGTTCGACTTCGACGTCACGGAATCGATCGGCGCGACCATCGAACTGCAGGACGTGCGCCTGTTCGGCGAGGCGCAGTCGACCACCGGCCAGCTCGACAACGTCGATCTGAAGCGCGGCTTCATGTTCTTCCGCAACCTCGGCGGCCAGCCGGTCGACATCGAGCTCGGCCGCATGGTCATCCAGTACGGCGACCAGCGACTGATCGGTCACCTCGAATGGGTCGACCAGGGGCGCAGCTACGACGGCATCCGCATTCTCGGACACCCCGAGAAGTGGTTCCTCGACGGGTTCGCCTATCGCATCCGCGAAACCGGTTCCGACGTCCAGAACCAGAACTTCTTCGGCCTCTACGGCGGTCCCAAGTGGCTCGACCTCTACGTCCTCGGCCTGCAGGACCAGATGGCCGAGACGGGCGAGACCGGCGCCGACGGCAAGACGCTCTTCTGGACCTTCGGATTCCGGGCGCACGTGAAGTGGGGCGGGCTCTTCTGCAAGGTCGAGCTTCCCGTCCAGCTCGGCGACCTCAACGGCGACGACCTCCAGGCGTGGGCCGCCGCGGTCGACCTCAGCTACACCTTCGAGAACGCGCGGTGGCAGCCGAAGATCTACTTCGTCTTCGCGTACGCGTCGGGCGACGACAACCCGAACGACGGCAAGGTCAAGCAGTTCCAGACGCTCTTCCCGACCAACCACCTGCACTACGGCTACGCGGACCAGGTCGGCTGGAGCAACATCATCAACTTCCGCCTCGGCTTCCTCCTGAAGCCGGCGAAGAACTGGAAGATCCGCTTCGACTACCACCACTTCCGCCGCCCCGAGGCCGAGGGCGACTGGATCGACGCTGCGGGCAACGTCGTGCGGCCCGGCGCCGCCGGCAGCAGCAAGCATCTCGCGGACGAGTTCGACATCGTCGTCACCTGGACCCCGACGAAGCCGTTCTCGCTCGAGTTCGGCTGGGCGCTCTTCCTGCCCGGCGGGTTCATCGAGGACACCGGCAGCTCCCCCACCGCCAACTTCGTCTACCTGCAGGCCTTCCTGCAGTTTTGAGTTCACGCGGGGCGTCCGCCGCGGGGTGTACGCAGGACGCGGCGACGCAGCGGACCATGAAAGTGCGCACCCCCATGGCGCAACCGAGCGCCGTAAGCGATTGCTCTGCCGAGACTTACAACGGCCCGGGTGTGTACTACGTACGCCCTGGCGACGTTCGCTCTGGCGGGAGGCCGTGTGGCGGCGGGTCGTGAGGCACCCGCATCGGTGGTCAAGCACCTTCCCAACGCGATCACGGCGATGCGGCTGGTGCTGCTGCCGGTCGCGGCGTGGGCGCTGCTGCGCGGCGACCGGCCGCTCACGCTCGGACTCGTCGCCGCGATCGCCGTCTCCGACTGGCTCGACGGCTATCTCGCCCGGCGCTTCGCGCTGGTCACGCCGCTCGGCGCGATCCTCGACCCGCTGGCCGACAAGCTGACGCAGCTCACGCTGCTGGTACTACTCGCCTGGGGCGGGCAGACCGCCTTCGCCACGATCCCCCGTTGGTTCGTCGCGCTGGTGCTCGCCCGTGAGGTCTTCCTCGTCTACGGCGCGGTGCGCGTCCGGATGCGTGTCGGTGGCGTCACGATCCGCGCGCGGTGGGAAGGCAAGCTCTCCACCGCGCTCGTGT
>JBCDBY010000392.1:0-3349 GCA_039182715.1 Planctomycetota bacterium | reverse complement strand
CGTCGGACCGGTCGAGTCCGACCCGCTCCTGCAGGAGCTCACCCGCGAGGTGCTGCGCGCCGGCGCGCACCCGTGGATTCGCATGGTGCCGAGCGAGTACCGCGAGATCCTGCTGACCGAGGGCAGCGACGAGCAGATCGCCTACTGCGGGCCGCTCGACAAGATGCCGCTGCAGAAGACCAACGCGCTCATCAAGATCTGGTCGGACAACAACACGAAGGCGTTGACCGGCATCGACCCCGCCAAGCAGGCGCTCGCCTCCAAGGGCGTGAAGCCGCTCATGCAGACCAGCATGAAGCGCGCGTCGCTGCCGGCCGACGACCCCAGGCACCTGCGCTGGTGCGGCACGCTGCTGCCCACCAACGCGCATGCGCAGGACGCATCCATGTCCCTGCGCGACTACGAGGACTTCGTCTACCGGGCGGGCAAGCTCGACAAGAAGGACCCGGTCACAGCGTGGAAGAAGCTCGGCGAGCAGCAGAAGTACCTGTGCGACCGGCTGAACAAGGGCAAGGAGATGCGGATCCGCACGCCGGACGGCACCGACATCCGCTTCGGCATCGCGGGGCGCACCTGGATCAACTGCGACGGCAAGAACAACTTCCCCGACGGCGAGGTTTTCACGGGCCCGATCGAGAACGCCACCGAGGGCGTCGTGCAGTACCGCTTTCCCGCCGTCTTCGGCGGCCGCGAAGTGCGCGACATCCGGCTCGAGTTCAAGGCGGGCAAGGTCGTCGAGGCGAGTGCGTCGGCCAACGAGGATTTCCTCATCTCCATGCTCGACCAGGACGCCGGCGCGCGCGTGCTCGGCGAGCTGGCGCTCGGCTCGAACTACGGCATCAAGCAGCACACCTGCAACATCCTGTTCGACGAGAAGATCGGCGGCACCTTCCACGCCGCGCTCGGCGCCTCCTACCCGGAGTCGGGCGGCACCAACAAGTCGGGCCTGCACTGGGACATGGTCTGCGATCTGCGCAGCGGCGGGCGCGTCGAGGTCGACGGCGAGGTCATTTCGAGGAACGGAAAGTTCGTCGATAAGCGATGGCCTCGCTGAGGAAGAGCCTCTCCTTCTCGAGCCCCTTGTCCTCGTAGTAGCCCAGCAGCCGTCCGTACCGCTCGAGGTGCTTGAAGCCGCGGTTCCAGCGCAGCTTCTTGAGGCAGTGCGGACAGAGGTGCAGCGGCTGGCGATCCATCTCGCCCAGCGAGTTGGCGCCGTTCATGTTGCACTCGAAGGCGATGCAGTGCTCGAGCCCGAACGTGTGGCCGATCTCGTGGGTGACGATCTTCAGGCAGCGGCGGAGCTGTTCGGTCCTGCTGCCCTTGACCAGCCGGTGGAAGGACCAGACGCCGACCCGGCCGCGCAGCGACGCCTCGCCGAAGACGAAGTTCCAGGACGGAAGCGGATAGAGGTCCGCCATCGTGATGCCGCAGATCGTGACCGTCTTCTCGGTTCGCCGCGACGGCAGCAGCTCGTCGAGGAAGTAGCGCGTCCGGTACTGCGTGACGCCGCCGCGCTTGCGGTGCCAGCGCTTCTTCGGCAGCTCGGCCGGCTTGTCGATGCGCACCGGCACCCCATACCAGAGCTCCGTGAAGTAGGCGGTCTCCTTGAGCAGGACGCGCTGCTCCTTCGTGAAGGGGCCGACCGGCACGAAGAGGATCTCCTCTCCGAGTCGGGCGCGAACCGGCTGGCTCGCCGTGTAGCTCGCGAAGCTCTGCCCCCTCTCCCGGTAGACGGAAAGCCAGTCCCCGGGCTGCGGTTTCTTCTTGGGCCGGAAGGGCGAGCGCCGGTCCGACGCGAGCCCGATCCCGCAGAGCACCACGAGCAGCATCGCCCAGGTCCGCATGCTGTCTTCAACGCAGCGGGGCGGGGATGGTTCGAGGTACCTTCGGGCGGTGGAGATCGCCCCGGTCCGCTCCGATCAACTCGACCTCATCCGGTCGCTCCTGCGCGCGTACGAGCAGGAGATGGAGCTCGATCTCTGTTTCCAGCAGTTCGACGAGGAGATCGAGGCGCTCCCCGGCTGCTACGCCGAGCCGGAGGGCGGCCTCTGGCTCGCCGACGAGGTCGGCCTCGTGGCGCTGCGCCCCATCGATCGCGGCGCCGAGGTCAAGCGCCTCTACGTCGCACCGGCGGGCCGCGGGCTCGGCCTGGGTCGTCGCCTGGCCGAGCACTGCATCGCGGAGGCGCGCGCCCGCGGCTATCGCGACCTATGGCTCGACACGCTCGCCTCGATGGACGCGGCCAACCACATCTACCGCTCGCTCGGCTTCGTGGAGTGCGCTCCGTACTACGACAACCCGCTCGACGGCGTGCGCTACTTCTACCTCGGTCTGTAGCGCTGCGCGGTCAGCAGGCTGAGGCAGGCGTCGGCCGTCTTCGAGACGTCGCCGCCCCACGAGCCGTCCCGGCGCTGCACCTTGCGAAGATGCTCCATGCGCGCCCGACGCCAGTTGACCCAGTGCTCCCCGCCCACCAGGAAGACGCCGACGTCGTCCCAGGAGTCCGCCTTGTCGACGATCAGCGTCAGGTTCTTCAAACCCGCCTTCACGGCACCCAGTTCGCCCAGCATCTCGCGCGCCCAGAGCGCGTCGATGCGCTTGCTCTTGCGGAGATGCTGCCGCGCGCCCTCGAACGAATCGGGGTCGATCGCCAGACCGGCCGCCTTGCCCGCCTTGAGCGCGAGCACCGCCACGACCGTCGTCCGGTCATCCGCCTTGTCGCGCGGCCACGCGCCGTATTGCGCGCGTGCGAGCGAGAGCGCGTTCAGGGCGCGCTGCGCGGGCTTCTTGTAGCGCGGGTTCCGCGTCAACGCGTAGGACTCCGCCATCACCGCGGCGGCGAGTGCGTGCACACGGTCGTCCTTGTGGAACCGGCCCTCCTTCGTCTGCCGGTTCATGAGGTATCGAATGCCCATTCGCACCGTGCGGGCGTACGGGTTGTCGCGCGCCGAGCCACGATCCGTGAACCCCGAGCCGAGGTACGGCAGCAGCGCCCGTGCGGTCGCTTCGACGCTGCCCCACGACCCATCCACGCGCTGCTGCGAGGCGATCCAGCGCAGGGCATCCTGCACGCTGTGGAGGACCGGTCCCTTGCCCAAGGCGCGCGATCGGAAGACGCTGCCGGCGCCGCCGGCGCCACCGCCGATGCCGATCGCCGCGTTGGTGGACGGGCCCACGAAGGGGCTGTCCCGCATGCCGGCGTCGCCCGCGCTCTCCTCGAAATCGGAGTCGGTGTCGACTTCGTTGTGATCGTCCACCTCTTCGGTCTCGATGGGCGTCTCCTCGACCTCCTCGGGGCGATCCGGCCTCGGCCGCGGCGCCTCCTCCTCGACCACGAGGCCGGCGGTAT
>JBCDBY010000391.1:0-3363 GCA_039182715.1 Planctomycetota bacterium | reverse complement strand
CGCGCGTGTTCCGCAAGTACGGCGGCTATCTTTCGGCGCCGTCCCGCATTCTGTTGGCGCCGCCAGAACAGGTGCCGCGTCAGGCCCAGCGGCACGAGGTAGGGCGCCAACAGAATGCGGGACGGCGCCGAAAGATAGCCGCCGTACTTGCGGAACACGCGCGGGCCGAGCGGGCCGTAGCCGAGGGCGACGATCGCCAGGGCCAGCGCGGCCCAACCGAGGAGGAGAGCGGCCCACCCCCCCTGCCCGAGAGCGAGCAGCGCCAGCAGCGCCGAGCCGGCGGCGTAGCGCACCGCCCAACGCCGGCTCGGCGCACGCGCGACGCGGACGTCGGTGCGAGCGATGAGCCCCGTCGGGTAGAGGTAGAAGACGAACAGGCCGAGCGCGCCTCCGCCGAGCACGTCGATGACGTGGTGCTGATGCGTAAAGAGCGTCGATGCGGTGACGAGCACCATCCACGCATGCATGAGCAGGCGCGCGCGCCCCCGCAGGTGGCGGTGGTAGGTCCAGCGCAGGATGAAGCCGAGCGCGACGTGCAGGCTCGGGAAGAGATTGTGCGGCTGATCGAAGCCCCACAACGCCTCGAAGACCGGCGCGAACGGACCTTCGACCGGTGTTCGCGCGAAGGCGGGTTGCAGCGGCCAGAGGACGAAGCAGATGCCCGCGATGAGGATCGCCGTCCCGACGCGCCGCGCGAAGATGGTGCGCTCGCGCGACGACGCGCAGAGAAACGGCACCACGATGAACAGCAGGTCGATGGACATGTACGGCACGACCATCCAGGGGATCCGCGGGATGGCGAGCTCCCAGTCGAAGTGGAACGTCGGCAGGTCGCCGCGTGCGGCGGCAAGCGCGTTCGTACCCGCGTAGACGAGCACGAACAGCGCAGAGCAGCCGGCGGAGACGAGGGCGGCGTGTCGCATGGTTCACGCCCGCTCGATACGCGCGAGACTGACCGTGAAGATGCCGTGTTCGTCGATGCGCTGGGCGGTCTTCTCGAAGCCCGCCTCGCGCACCAGGTCGTCCATCTCCTCCTGCGTCCGCCGACGCATCGCCCACGCCTCGCCGTTGCGATCCGGAAGCACGCGCGCGATCATCTCGAGCTGCGGATGCCAGGGCTGACCGGTGTAGACGAGATGGCCGCCCGTCTTGCGCAGCGCCCGCGCGATGCCGCGCAGCGATGTGCGTACGGGATCGTTCGCGACGAAGAGTTCGTAGAGACCGGAGACGATGACGACGTTGGCGTCGGTCCGCGCGATCTGCTCCTCGTCGAAGGCGTCGCCGATCTCGTATCGGATGCCGCGCAGGCCCATGCGATCGGCGTGCGCCGCGCCGGTCACGAGATTCTCGCGCACGTTGTCGCGCAGAATCGCGGTGACCGCGAGCTCGGGGTGTGCCGCGATGGCGTCGAGTACGTAGCGGCCCGCGCCGGTGGCGACGTCGAGAACGCGCACGCGCCCGTGTTCGGCGGCGGCGGCCTGCATGGCGGCGGCGAGCAGCTCCTCCAGATGCACCTTGCGCTGCCGAATGCCGCGCCAGCCGATGCTCTCGAGGTAGTTGCGATCGATCAGGCGCCCCACGCCGAGAGCGCCCCGGGGCCGGTTCTCGTAGACGTAGTCGAGCGTGCGGCCGGAGTCGAAGCCGCTCTGCAGACCGAGCCGCATGCCGCGGCTGAGCCGGCCGACCGTATGGAGCGCAGCTCGCTGGATCGCGAACGGCAGACGGAAGCGCGGCGGACGCGTCAGCCGGCCGTGCTCCTCGCTGGTGTAGCCGTAGCGATCCGCGTCGAGAAGCGGCCGGCGTGCCGGAGCGTCCTCGAAGGAATCCTGGACGAAGCGTCGGATCTCCGCGAGCACGGGCTCGCGCTCCTTCTCGTGCAGGATGTCGTGGTATAGGCCGGGGAAGACGCGTTGACGCTTGCGGGTGGCGCCGAGGCGATCGAAGAAGCGCTGCTGGATGCGGGTATCGACGACCCAGTCGGCGCCGCCGGTGAGCAGCAGCGTCGGCACGCGAATCGCGCCCGCGTCGGCGACGATCCGGTCGGCCGCGGCGCGCATCTGCAGCAGGATGTGGACCGCGATGCCCTTCTCGATGAGCGGATCGGCGTCGTAGCGGCGCGCCTGCTCCGCGTCATGCGTGAGCATGCGGGACTTCACGTAGCTCTTCACCCGCGCACGGCCCGGACGCAGGCGATCGAGGAGCTTGAGGCCCGGGATCGCGAAGGGCACGTAGAGTTTCACGCGGAAGGCGGGCGTCGCCAACACGAGCCCGCGAATGCGGGGCGCGTAGTCGTGCACCCAGGTGGTCACCGCAACGGCGCCGACGCTATGGGCGAGCACGATCGTGTCCTCGGGCGCGATCCCATGCGTGGCGGCGACGTGGTGCATGAACTCGTCGACGTCGCGCACCATGCGGCCGAAGCTCGGCGCGAAGCCGCGTTCGCCCTCCGAAAGGCCGTGGCCGCGCGCATCCCAGGCAAAGACCGCGGCGTCCTCGAATCCGAGCGCTTCGACGACGTCCGCGAGCCGGCCGGAGTGCTCGTGGCCGCGATGGAAGCAGACCACGGCGCGGCGGGCGGGTCGGGCCGGGAGCCAGGCGCGATAGAAGATGCGAGTGCCGTCGTCGAGGCGCATCGTGCGCTCCTGAACCGTCGGCTGGGGGGATCGGGTGGCGAGCTTCATCTCTTTCCTCTCCTTGTCGTGTTCCGTGACCATCCCGAGCCTAGGCCGCAGATCGATTCGCCCAACTCAATCAGGCTTCGCCCCTCGATTGAATCTGCTTATCGATCCACCGCGTCGGTGAGGCCCCGTATCTCTTAGGGGCCCATGGAGGAGATCCAGAAGAGCTGGAAGGAGCACTGGTACGAGGTGATCTTCGAGGCGGACACGCCGGCGGGGAAAGCGTTCGACGTCGTGCTGCTCGTGATGATCGCGATGAGCGTGGTCACCGTCATGCTGGAGAGCGTGCCCGAGTACCGCGAGACGCACGGCGTGCAGCTGCAGCGCGCGGAGTGGTTCTTCACCATCGCGTTCACGCTCGAGTACATCGCGCGCATCGCCTGTGCCCCGCGGCGCGGCGCGTACGTGCGCAGCTTCTTCGGGATGGTCGACCTGCTCGCCATCCTTCCGACCTACTTCATGGTGCTCTACCCGGGCGCGCAGTCGCTGGCGGTGCTGCGGGCGCTGCGCCTGCTGCGCGTCTTCCGCGTGCTCAAGCTCGCGCACATGCTGCGCGAAGCGAGCGCGCTCCGACGGGCGCTTTGGCAGAGCCGATCCAAGATCGCGGTCTTCCTCAGCTTCGTCGTCATCGTCTCCGCGATCATCGGGTCGTCGATGTACGTCATCGAGGGCGAGGAGGCGGGTT
>JBCDBY010000390.1:0-3377 GCA_039182715.1 Planctomycetota bacterium | reverse complement strand
CTGGGCGCGGTCGGGTATGCGAGCGTAAACCTGGACTTCTTCGGTCTGGGCGCGGACCCGGGGGAAGATCGCAGCACCGACCTCAACTTCGAGGGCGCGTTCATCATCCAGGAGATCAAGTTCCAGCTCGGCAAGAGCAACTGGATCCTGGGCGCCGACTACAACTTCGCGCGCATCGACACGACGCTGGATCTCGGCTTCCCGATCCTGCCGCCGTTCCGCACCGCGGACCAGTCGAGCGGGCTGGGCGTGCTCGCGTCGTATGACACGCGGGACAACCACTTCACGCCGACCAATGGCACCGATGCACTGCTCGGCTTCCGCTACTACGCCGAAGCGCTCGGTAGCGACAACGACTACTACACCGGGCGCGCGCAGTATCGCACGTGGCTGCCGATCGGGGACAAGGTCGTGCTCGGTCTGCGTGGCGACGCGGCGGGCGCGAGCGACGAGACGCCGCTTTACAACCTGCCGTTCATTCAGCTGCGCGGTGTGCCGGCGTTCCGCTACGTCGATCAGTACGCCTTCACGCTCGAGGTCGAACCCCGCATCCAGATCACGGACCGATGGGGCGTCGTGGTCTTCGGCGGCGTGGGGCGCACGGCCGGCACGCTGAGCGATCTGTCGGAGTCGGACACGGTCTATTCCGTCGGCGCCGGCTTCCGCTACTTCCTCGCCCGCAAGTACGGCATCCACGCCGGCGTCGACGTCGCCTATTCCGACGACGACTTCGCCTTCTACATCACCGTCGGCTCCGCCTGGCTGCGCTAGCCGAAACCCACCGAATGTGCGCAACCCAAAGGCGCGCCCGGCAGCCGTAAGCGATGATGCCGCAGCCACTTGCAGCGACTCCGGAGTGTACTGCGTACGCTCCGGGGCTACCGTAGGGGGCAGGTGCGGAAGCCGGTGAAGGCGTCGCGGCGGAAGGGGTGGTAGGCCTGGCGGTAGCTGCCGCGGATGAGGCAGGAGGAGGTTGCGCAGGAGCCGCCCTTGGTGACTTTGCAGGAGCCGAACTGCAACGTCGACATATACGGGTACATGTCGACCGCAAAGCCGTCGTAGGGCAGGAACTGGCTGCTGGTCCACTCCCACGCGCCGCCGATCATTTGGCGGACGCCCTCCGGGGTGTCGCCCGACTTGTAGGCGTGCACCGACGCGAGGCCGAGCGAGGTGCCGTCCATGTCGACGCGGGATGCGTCCATCTCGTTGCCCCAGGGGTAGAGCCGGCCCTGCGTACCGCGCGCGGCCGCTTCCCACTCGAACTCCGTCGGTAACCGGCGGCCGGCCCAGTTCGCGTACGCCTCCGCCTACCAGTAGTTCACGTGAAGCATCGGCGCGTCGTTCGGGAGATCGATCCAGCGATCGAAGTGGCGCATCTGCCACCGGTCGTCCTGCCGGCGCCAGTAGAGCGGGCGTTTCGTCTCCTCGCTTTCCAGCCAGTCGGCGCCGCCGAAGCTCCAGAGCTCGGGCCGCTCGTAGCCTCCGTCGTCCACGAAGCCGAGGTACTCGCCGACGGTGACCGGCGTGCGGCTGATCGCGAATGGTGCGACCTGCTCGTCGTGCCCGGGCCGTTCATTGTCGAAGCTGAAGCCGTCGCGCATGCCGACCGGGTAGCGGCCGCCTTCGATCACGGCGTCGCCCTCGGCGCGCGCGCCCACGGGCAGCGGCTCGATCGCCGAGGAGGGCGGCGCGTAGCCCAGCGTCTGCCGGCACCAGATCATCGACTCGATGTGCATGTTCTGGTGCGCGATGGCGTACTCGCAGAGGTGGCACTCTTCGTCGGTCGGCTCGCGGCCCTGCATGCGGCCGCGCACCTCGTCGAGCACACGCGTGTAGTAGTCGAGGGTCGTCGCGCGGTCGGGCACCACGCCTTCGCGCCAGCGCCGTTCGTGGCGAATTTCGAACGAGTCCCAGATCTCGTCGTAGCCGGGCATGCGCGGCGCGCTCTCGCCCAGCGCGCGCAGCAGGAAGTACTCGTAGAAGAACGCCGCGTGCCCGACCTCCCAGACCGGCGGGTTGATGCCGCGGTCGTAGGGAACCGAGAGCTGCTCGTCGGTCAGCTCGGCCAACAGCGCGCGCGTGCGCGCATCGGTGTGGGCAAGTTCGGCCTGCAGGTTCATCGCAGCTCCTCGAGCAGCGCGCGCAACGCCTCGCGCTCGCGCGCCGCATCGAATTGTGGCACGCAGGCGCGGGTCTGCTCGCAAAGCTGCGGCAGGAAGGCGGGATCGGTTTCGGCGCGCTCCATGAGCGCCGCGAGCGCTTTGGTGTCGCCGACGTCGTAAAGCCCGGCGTAGTGCGCCCCGAGGAGCGAGAGCGTCGCGTCGTTGCGCGCCGCCAGCAGCGGCGTGCCCGCTACCACGGAGTCGCCGATCACGCGGCCGCCGCCTTCGTGCGCCGAGGAGAGCACCTGCAGCTGCGAGGTGAGCAGCAGCTGCGCGAGGCCGTCGGCATCGAGCTCGCCCAGCCACGTGTAGCGAGGGTTCTCCTCCTGCTCGCGCGCGACCCGCTCCTCGAACGCCGGTTCGAGAATCGCGCCCGCATGGCGAATGCGAATGCGCGACGTGTCCGGGAGGAGACGGGACGCTTCCGCCGCTCGCATCGGGTCCTTGATGGCGCGCAGGTGACCGAGCACGCAGATGTCGAACCCCTCGCGCGACGCGTCACCCGGCACCGGGCGCGCGGACTGCACGATGACGCGGACGCGGTCGCGCAGCTCGGCGGGCACGCGGTCGCGCGCGCGCGCCTGCAGCACGACGATGCGATCCGCGGCGCGCATCGATGCGAGCGCGCGCGCATTCGGCTCGGGATAGAGGTCGGTCCCGGTCAGGACGAGCACGACCGGCACCTCGGGTCGGTGGGCCCGAAACCAATCGATCACATCGGCGTTTTTCCACGCGTGCATGGCGACGAGGAGATCGGCCTCGTCGCGGGAGGTCGTCGTGCTGGCCCCGAGCTCGGCGAAGAAGCCGGACCATGCGGTCGCGGTCTGGCGATTGCCCGTACGGACACGTTCAATGGACGGCGTTTCGATCAGGATGCGCACTGGATCGCGCGCATTCTATTGGATTCTCCGATCGGCGACGACCGACGGTGCCAGTGCGTGCACGAGCTCGGGATCGATCTCGCCGACGAAGTGGATGTAGTCGGCGCCGGACTCCCGCAGCAGGCCGCCGAGCAGCCACGCCTCGTCGCCGGCGATGGACGTGCGTACGCCGACCACGAACTCCTCGTGCACGGCGTCGCGGACGACGCGCAGCGCGTCGCGCAACAGTCGGCTGCGCGCAGCAAGGGTTCCACCCCAGTCGTCCACGCGCGCGTTGGTTTGCGGATCGAGAAATCGCTTCAGCAGCGATCGGTCGGCGGCGCAGATCTCGACG
>JBCDBY010000389.1:0-3385 GCA_039182715.1 Planctomycetota bacterium | reverse complement strand
GCCAGCCGATCGAGTCGCGCCAGACCTGGGACTGGGGCCTCGGCAAGAGCAACCTGCGCGCGCGCATCTACATCCGCCAGGGCGAGCAGGAGGTCCTGCAGTACGAGAGCGTCGTCTTCTGGAACCCGAGGAAGAAGCGCGTCGAGAGCATCACCTTCTCGCTGCAGGGTCCGGTCACGCGCGGCCACGGCGCGATCCAGGGCCGCACGCTCCGGCTGGAGCAGCCGGCAAGCGGCTCGTTCCCTGCCATGCGATCGCTCTACGTGCCCGACGGGCAGCACGCAGGTCGCTACGTCGGTCGCAACTACTTCCGACAGGGAGACGATTGGAAGCTGGTCATGGAGGCCGCACAGACACGCGCCGCACGCAAGGCTCGACCGCCGGCGCCGACGAAGGCGAAGACGGCACGAACGCTCGCTCCGCTGCAGGCGCTCGTCGGGTCGTGGCGCGCGCCGGAGGAGGCACCGATGCTGACAATCACGTCATCGCTGCACGTCTGACTCCTGCGCGTCCGCTTCGAGGACGTCGTCGACGAGTACTACTTCGTCGAGGACGGGAAGATACGGAGCATCGACTTCGCCGCTGACGGCACCGGCGACACGCACGTCGTGGAGCTCGACCCGAAACAGCGGTCGCTCGTCAAGATCCACGACGACTTCGGCCGACAGACGACGACGTGGGACGAAAGGAATCTCACACGCTCGTTGCACGTGAAGCTGAAGGACATCTGGCGGCAGGCGGGCGACCCGTGGACCTACACCCGCATCAAGTAGCCCCGAACCCCTCCGGGTTGCCCTGTTGCCAGCGCCACGCGTCCGCGACCATCGTGTCGAGGTCGCGCTCCGCCTTCCAGTCGAGCTTTGCCGACGCCGTCGCCGGGTCGGCGTAGCACTCGGCAATGTCGCCGGGGCGGCGCGGCTGGATCTCGTAGGCGATGTCGCGGCCGCTCGCCTTGCGCGCCGCCTCGACCATTTCCAGCACGCTGTAGCCGTTGCCGGTGCCGAGGTTGTAGGCGACGCAGCCGTCGGTTTCGTCGAGCTTGCGCAGCGCGGCGAGGTGGCCCAGCACGAGGTCGACGACGTGGATGTAGTCGCGCACGCCCGTGCCGTCGCGCGTCGGGTAGTCGTCGCCGAACACCCCGAGCTTCTCGCGCCGCCCGACCGCTACCTGCATGACGTAGGGCATGAGATTGTTCGGGATGCCGCGCGGGTCTTCGCCGATGCGGCCGCTGGCGTGCGCGCCGACCGGGTTGAAGTAGCGCAACAGAATGGCGCGCCAGTCGGGATCGGCCGCCGCGACGTCGCGCATCATCTCCTCGATCATGAGCTTGGTGCGACCGTACGGGTTGGTCGCGCTCAGCGGGAAGTCCTCGCGGATCGGCACCGAGGCCGGATCGCCATAGACCGTGGCCGACGAGGAGAAGACGAGCCGCTTGAGGCCGTGCCGCTCCATCGACTGGAGCAGATGCAGCGTCCCCGTCAGGTTGTTGTCGTAATAGCGCAGCGGGATCTGCGTCGACTCCCCCACCGCCTTGAGGCCGGCGAAGTGGATGACCGCCTCGAAATCGTGCGCGGCGACGACGCGATCGGTGCCCGCGGCGTCGAGCAGGTCGACCTCCTCGAAGCCGAGCGACTTGCCGGTGATCTCCTCGACGCGGCGCAGCGACTCCCGCGAGGAGTTGCAGAGATTGTCGAGCACGACCACGCCGTAGCCCGCATCCAGCAGCTCGACGCAGCAGTGGCTGCCGATGTAGCCCGCGCCCCCGGTGACAAGAATGGTTCCGCTCACGTCGCGTATCTCCCGATGATGGCCTCGACCAGACGAATGGTCGCCTCTACATCATCGGCATGAACGGTCTCGATCATGGAGTGGGCGTATCGCATCGGGACCCCGAGCGCCATGACGCGGGCGCCCTCCGCCTGGAAGGAGCGCGCGTCGGTCCCGCCGCCGCAGAAGATGACCTGCAGCGGGATCTCCGCCTCGGTGGCGAGCTCCTGCAGCTCCTTCGTGAAGGCGCGCGGCATGATCGCGGCGTTGTCGACGACGCGCAGCGCCGCGCCGGCGCCGAGCCGCGCCGGGCTCAGGTCGTCGCTCACGCCCGGGTGGTCGGCGGCGCTCGCGGAATCGACCGCGTAGGCGTCGTCCACGTCGAGCTGCTTGGCCAGCACCTGCGCGCCGCGCAGCCCCACCTCCTCCTGCGTGGAGAAGGCGAAGTGCACGCGCACACCAAGGTTCATGAAGCGCACGCGCTCGAGTGCCTGCAGCAGGATCCAGCAGCCGACGCGGTCGTCGAGCGAGCGGCAACTCCAGTACTTGCCGTGCAGCACGCGCGGATGCTTCTCCGGCACCGCGAAGTCGAGCAGGTCGACACCGAGGTAGCGCGCCTCCTCCGCGCTCGACGCGCCGATGTCGACGAGCCACTCGCCCACCTTCGGCACCTCGGACATCTCCCGCACGCGGTCCTTCATGAGGTGCGGCGGGGTGACGGTGACGATGCCCGGCACCTCGCCCTGCTCCGTGACGATGCGCAGCGCCTGCCCGAACATCGCGCGCGGATCGATGCCGCCCACGGCGCGCAGCTTGAGGAAGCCGTCGTCTCGGATCTGCGAGACGAAGAACCCGATCTCGTCCATGTGTGCGACGAAAAGGATCGACCGCTCGCCTTCGCCCAGCGTGACGACGAGGTTGCCCATCGAGTCCGTCGCGCCGTCGAACCCGTCGGGCAGGTGAGCCTCGATCCACTCGCGGACGCGGTCCTCGTAGCCGGGAACGCCGGGCAGCTGCAGAAGGGCGCGCAGGGATTCGTCCATGGCTCAAAGGGTACAGTGACGGGCTGTGGAGTACGTCTGGCTCGGTTGCGCGTGGCTCATTCTCGCGCTCGCGATGGTCGGTTCGATCCTGCCCGTCCTTCCGGGGCCGCCGATCGCCTACGGCGCGGTGCTGCTCATGGACTGGTCGCAGGGCTGGACCTTCTCCTGGCAGGAGCACGCGGTCATGATCTTCGCGATCGTGGCGGTCACCGCCCTCGACTTCGTCGTGCCGGCGATCGGCGCGAAGAAGTTCGGCGCCGGCAAGCTCGGCATGCGCATGAGCGTCGTGGGCATGTTCGTGGGGCTCTTCTTCTTCCCGCCGTTCGGGCTCTTCCTCGGCGGCGCCGTCGGCGCGCTGATCGGAGAGTCGATGGCGGGCAAGCGCAACCGCGAAGCCCTGCGCGCGGCGTGGGGTGTCCTGGTGGGCACGGTCGCGGGCACGGTGCTGAAGCTGCTGGTCGTGCTGCTCATCGGGCTGCATATCTCGGGGTGGCTCTGAGGGGAGGGAGCTGAGGGCGCGGAGATTTCGCGCTGAGGGAATGGAGGGACGCTGAGATCGCTGAGGACAAACAGGG
>JBCDBY010000388.1:0-3440 GCA_039182715.1 Planctomycetota bacterium | reverse complement strand
GGCGGCGACGCGGGTGATCGTGGACCTGGGGCTGGGCGGCCGGCTGGTGGGCGTGGCGGAGCACGACGCGGCGGCGCCGGAGATCGACGCGGACGGCTCACCGATGCCGATCGTGGGGAACTTTATGGAGGTGGATACGGAGCGGCTGCTGACGCTGTCGCCGACGCACGTGGTGTTTCCCGAGACGGGCAGCGGGGTGCCGGAGGACTTGCGGGCGCTCGCGCAGCGCTTTGCCGCCGGGCAGCCGCTGACCGACGAGGCGATGGACCTCGTCGAACGGTACCGCTGGCCCGGCAACGTCCGGGAGCTGCGCAACGTCATGACGCGCGCGCGCCTGCTCGCGGACGGCGGCCCGATCGCCGTGCAGCTGTTGGAGCCGCAGCTCCCCGTCGCCTGCAGTGACCTGCACCTGAAGACCCGGGTGCGCGCCTTCGAGCGCGAACTCTTCACGGAAGCACTGCGCCGCTGCAACGGAAGAAAGGCGGATGCTTCGCGACTCTTGGGGATCGACCCGTCGAACTGGGCGTACCACGCGAAGAGACTCGGCCTCGTGTAGCCCCGAGCTCCTGGCCCCTGGCCCCTGGCCCCTCGCCCGACTAGGCCGCGACCGGCAAGCTGAAGTAATCCGCCGCCTCGCGTGCCAGCCTCTCCGCCTCCGCCTTGCTCCCCGTGCGATAGAGCACCGGAACGGCCGCGCGCGGAAATCCGAGGATCTCGATGCGATAGCTCGTGTGGTTCCCGTTCACGGCGACGCGTAGCACCTGGTAGGGGATCGTTACCCGCTCGTACTTGGCGGCGCGCTGGTCGAGCAGGTGGAACTCGGCGATGCGCTGCGACGGAATCAGCTTGGCCCAGCTCAGGATGCCTTCGTGGGGGGGCTTCTTCACGACGCGACCGGCGGCGAAGCAGATGAGCGCGAGCGCCATCAGCCGCAGATCGCTGCGCACCAACGCGCCGGCGGCCGCCATGAAGGCGCAACCGTAGAGGAAGCTGGAGATGCGGCCGGCGCGCATGGGCGCCTGCAGCGTGATGTGCGCGGCGTCGAAGTAGAGCTTGATGGCGGGTGCGAGCCAGTCGGGCGGCGGCGGAAGCGGCGCGTGCGTGCGGGCGCGCTCCTTGCGCTTCTGTCTCGGCTCGCGCGGGCGGAAGCCCTGGTCCTTGCGCCACTGGTTGCGCTCCAGGTCGTAGAGCCGGCGCCGCTGCGGGTCCCGCAGGATCTTGGCCGCGTGCAGGATCTCCTGGAACTTCTCCGCCGCATCGGGCGCCGGCGACTTGTCCGGGTGCCAGGTCAGCGCCGCCTGCCGGTACGCCGCCTCGACCTGCTCCTGCGAGGCGTCGGCGGCGACGCCGAGCAGGTGGTAGGCATCTTTCTGCGGGTCGTACACGGCGCCGAGATTCTAGGCGCTTCGCCCGTTCGGCGAGACGCGCGGCGCGCGACCCGTGACCCAAAAAAAGCCTGCCCCTTTTCGGAGCAGGCTTCGTCGTTGGTACCCCCACTAGGACTCGAACCCAGATCTACGGCTCCGGAGGCCGCCGCTCTATCCATTGAGCTATGGGGGCGTGAAGTTCCCTATTCGATCCCGCGATGCGCGAACCGTCAAGTTCGCCGCGGCGCACGGGCGTTCTTCTTCGCCGTCGGCTTCCAGTTCGGCTTGAGCCGCGCGGTGGCGAAGGCGAGCTCGCGCGCCGGCACGCGCCGCCAGGCGCCGCTCGGCATGTCCTCGAGGCGGAGCGGCCCGATCGCGGTGCGCGTCAGCGACTGCACGCGCAGGCCGACCTTCGCGAACATGCGGCGCAGCTCGCGGTTGCGGCCCTCCCAGAGGGTGACCGTGACGAGCGTGTTGGGCCCCTTGCGGTTGATGCGTCGCACGTGCGCGGGGGCCGTCTTGCCGTCCGAGAGCCAGACGCCGCTCTCGATCTTCTTCTTCGCCTCGGGCGGCAGCGAGCCGCGCACCAGCAGCCGGTAGGTCTTGTCGACCTCGTAGCGCGGGTGGGTGAGGACGTTGGCGAGCGTGCCGTCGTTGGTCAGCAGCAGCAGGCCCTCGGAGTCCTCGTCGAGCCGGCCGACGGAGTAGATGCGTCGCTCCTCGGGCACCAGATCGATCACCCGCGGGCGCCCGTGCTCGTCGCGGTTGGTGCAGATGTAGCCGCGCGGCTTGTTGACCAGGTAGTAGACCGGCTTCTCCTGGCGCACCCGCTCGCCGTCGACCTTGATCTCGTCGCGGGTCGGGTTGACGGTCGTGCCGGGCTTGGCGCGCACCTCGCCGTTGACCTCCACGCGGCCCTGCGCGATGAGCTCCTCGCACTCGCGCCGCGAGGCGACGCCGCAGTGGGCGAGATACTTGTGGAGGCGTTCCTTCATGAGCCCATCAAGTATAGGGAGCAGCCCAGGTTCAAGTGGGAGCGGGATCCCACCGAACAGACACCGTATGGCAGCGACGAACGCGGGACGGCGCGTCTCCTACGACCGGCTGTGGGGGGCGGTGCTGCTGGCATCCTGCCTCATCCCGGCCCAGATCTCGGGGGAAGGCGCGCTGGAACTCCGGTTCATCGTGCCGGACGACCCGACCCTGACGGCTTGGCTGATCGGCGGCGCGGCGGTCGGGCTCATCGCGCTCGGTCTCGGTCTGGCGGGGGCGCGCGGCCGCTGGCGCCACTCCCTGAACATCCTGCTCGGCGGCTCGCTGCTGGCGTTCCCGCTCGTCGTGCCGAGCCTCTTCGAGAGCGTGCCGCTCGCCGACCCCGCCCGCTTCTCGTTCAACAAGCTGGGCAGCATGGGGCAGGTGATGCTCTTCGGGCTGGGCGCGATCTACATCGGGGCCGGCATTCGCGTGGCGCGCCCGACGCAGTTCGCCGGCATGGCGCTCTCGACCATCGGCGCGCTCGTCGTGGCTCTCTTCGCCTGCCTGCCGGTCTCGGTGGGGGGCAGCGGGTTCGCCTCGGAGCGCGTGCTGCAGTTCGCCGACCTCGGGGCGCACTGGACGGGCCTCGTACCTGTCGTGCTGGTCGCCGCCAGCGTGCTCTGCGCCATCTTCAACATGGTGCGCAACGACTACGAGGTGCTCCTCGCCCGCGCCTCGCGGCTGCTGCTCGTCGGCGCGCTGCTCTACGTCATCCTGCTTCCCTTCCTGGTCGGCAAGGACGACGAGATCATCTGGCACGCACCCGCCGCGTTCGGCGCGATTCGCTTCTTCGGGCCGCTCTTCCTGGCGGTGGATGGCGCGATCGCTTTCACGGCGATCTCCATCACGCGGACGCAGGAGTAGGGCCGGGGGCCGGGAGCCGGGGGCTCTTCGCGGGTGACGCGTGGGGTGTTCTTGCGCGAGCCCCCAGCCCCCGGCCCCCAGCCCCCGGCCCAAATAAGAACGAGCCGGCAAAAGCCGGCTCTTTCCAGGTACGCGTTGCGCGACGGGTCTAGTCGTCGTCGCCGCTGACCCACG
>JBCDBY010000387.1:0-3443 GCA_039182715.1 Planctomycetota bacterium | reverse complement strand
TCGGACACGGGCGTTCGCCGGTCCGCACCATGCGTCCGCGCCGGGTGCGTCGGTAGAGGATCTGCTCGCCTCGCCCGCCGCACGTCTTGCAGCGCACGGTGATGCCGCCGCTCTTCAGGTGTCGGTAGTGCTCCGAGAGGAAGCGCCGCAACCGTCGAATGTTCAGCGCGCGCTCCTTCTTGGTTTCGACGATCTCCGGGCCGCGCGGCGGGGGAGCGGGCTGCTGCTTTGCTTCGGCGGGCTTCGTCCGCTCCGGCTTTTGTTCCGGTGGCGCGTCGTCGGCCTCGGGCTCCTTCTTCTCGCGCCGCTCCGTCTCGCGACGCCGATGCGCCTCCTCCGCCTTGCGCCGCATTTCGCGGCCCCAGACCGCGGCACGCAGCTTGGCGGTCCGGCGCGCCAGCAGCAGGATGACGCTGTTCGTCTGCGCCGACTCTTTCTCCTCGGACAACTCGTGCAGCAGATCGATCGCCTCGTCGTAGTGCGCGATCATGCGCGCGAGGTCGTCGTCGGTCAGCTTGTCCGCGTCGGTCAGGTAGACCTTCCAGAGCGGCTCGACTTCGTCCATCTTGGCCTTCGCCTGTTGGCCGAGGTCCTTGCCCGCGAAGGCAACCGCACCGAGCGCCAGCACCAATCCCCATCGCCGCATATCCACAAGCATAGCGAGTTCAGCGGCTGGGCGTGGCACCGCCGCTGTCGGCGCACGGGCGTTCGGCTCCGCCATCGGCCGGCAAAAGCGT
Source organism: Planctomycetota bacterium (assembly GCA_039182715.1). Taxonomy (GTDB): domain Bacteria; phylum Planctomycetota; class PLA2; order PLA2; family PLA2; genus JBCDBY01. The sequence continues at coordinate 2,706 of JBCDBY010000387.1, read as the reverse complement.
GGCAGGGACGGAGCCGGTTTTCCGTATCTTTAGGTATGGGTGAAAACGGCGGGCACGGCGCGCATCGGGACCGTCACGCGGCCGAGCTCGCGCGGGAGGTTGACGAGACGCCGGCTCGCACCGCGTTCCGACCCGTGGAAGCCGGTCGGGTTCTCGTCTTCTTCCTGCTGCTGCCGATCCTGCTGCATGTGGTCGGCATCGTCGTCAGCGGCGCGCGCGGGGACGGATTTCGCTTTCGGGCGATTGATGCCGTCCTGCTGGTGATCGTCCTGCTCTATGGGGGCGTCGTGTTGCTTGTGCGCCGCCGTCGGGACGCTGCGGCGAAGATGTTGCTGGTCGTCTACTCGACGCTCTTCGCGCTGCTCGGCGTGGAGTTCGTGCTCGCCCTGCGCGGGAACCAGCCGTTCCCGTGGCCGCCGCTGCAGCGCGTTGCGATCGCGGCGGACACGATGCCGGGCATCGAGGGCGAAATTCGATTCACGATCAACTCGATGGGCGTGCGCGCTCCGCCCGTCTGGCCGGAGGAGAGGCTCGACCGGGTACTTTGCGTGGGCGGCAGCACCACCGAGTGCCTCTACGTCACCGATGAGAGCTCCTGGCCGTGGCGGCTCGGCACGCGCCTGGGCGAGCGGCTGGGGCGGCCCATCCTCGTGGCGAGCGCGGGACGCAGCGGTCACATCACGCGGCACCACGAGTACCAGCTGCGTCACTACCCGTATGCCAGCGAGTACGGCACCGTTCTCATCCTGTGCGGCATGAACGACGCGGGCGCGCTGCTGCGCGGCAACTATGAGAAGCGCGTCCGGCGCGTCCCGAATGAAGCGCTCGGCAAGGCGGTCAAGGAGGTGCCGTACTACCGCAACACCGCGATCGCCCGGAATCTGCGCGATCTCCTCCACGGGGCGAGCGGAGGCCTGGAGCAGGTTGCGCAGGATGAGGCGGGGCACTGGTATGCGGAGCTGCGCGAGCGGCGGCGGAAGCTGCTGGCGTCCGGACCGATCACGACGCTGCCGGAGGGGCTTCCGGCGAGCCTCGAAACCTACCGCCGCAACCTCGTCGCGCTGCACGAGCTGTGCAACGAGCGCGGTCAGACGTTGGTGTTCATGACGCAGCCGGTCCTGCACCACGAGGGCATGCCGGACGAGCTGGCGGCCCTGCTCATGCAGCACACCGACCACGGCGCGCATGCGCCCGGCATCGTCGACCAGGTCATCGAGGCCTTCAACGACGTCCTGCGCGCGGTCTGCCGAGAGCGCGGCATCGTTCTCGTCGATCTGGCCGCCCAGCTTCCGAAGGACACGACCGTGTTCTACGACGACTGCCACTTCAACGTGAGCGGCTGCGCGGCGGTCGTGCAAGCGCTGCTGGATCCGATGGTCGCGGTCCTGTGCAGGCCCGCCGCTCCATCACGGTGACGCCTCGCGGAACAGCGCCAGCTGTGAACGCTGACTCGCTTGTCGACTCTCGAGTCCTGCCGTTTTCTGGGGAGTTGTCGAAGCAGCCCAGACCGGAAGGAGCTCGAGAGGAAGCTGAAAGGGCAGCTCAGGCCCGAAGTGCACGATCGCCGATGGCCGGCGCGGCCGGAGAGCGCGCCGCCCGATCGGACGGCGTCGCTTCCGGATCGTTGCGGGCTACTGCCATTCGCCGGTGTACTTGCCCACCGGGTCTTCCCAGTTGTTGACCTTGCCGTCCATGAAGTTGACGACCTTCACGACGCGCGTACGGGTCTGAAAGACCTGCTCGGTGGTCGAGGGGGCGCTGGCGCGCTTGCCCTGCTCGTACTCGTTGCGCTCAAGGGCGTACTTGTTGACGTCCTTCTCCACCTCGATCGAGCGCGACTCGCTCTTCAGCCAGAGCCACGACTCTTGGCCGTCCTCGGCCTTCTTCTTCGAGGGCTTGCCGAGCGCCATGTAGACCTGGTTCTGATCGAACCCCTGGCGAATCTGACCGGAGCGGATCGCCGACTGGTCTTCCGGCGAGTAGGCGTCGAACAGCGCCTGATTGTCTTCGATCCTGGACTCCGGCGTACTGCACGCGGTGCACAGAATCAGGGTTGCGAGTCCCAACAGCTTTCCCATACCAGTTCTCCTTCTTGTAAAGGGTCCACGGTACTGATCGGCAGTCGTGCCCGACGAGTCAAGCCCGGGGGCTCGAAATTCGCTTGAGCACGCCAGACGCGGCTTGTCCGCGGGTTCTGTGGCGTCGCGCCATGCCCCTTCCGGCAGAACTCGCCAAGCGAATCGGCTCACCATCACTGTTGGAGTCCCGGATATGGAAGAGGAGATCGGGATGCAGACCAGGGCAAGCCACAACCCGAAAAACCACTCCGAGCACAGGGCCTGATCCGGGTGATCGACCGCCCGTCGGCCCCTGTCTTGGGTCGCGCGGCCTCTCTAACGCGGGGCGCGCAGCTCCACGACGTGTCGCCCCGGCTTCACGTCGGTGAGCGTCTTCACCGTTCCCTTCCCATCCGGGACGACGATCTCGATCTTGCGCGCGACCGCGGCATCGGCCAATCCGAAGTGCACCGTGAACGCGCGCTGCTTGCCGCCGCGTCCGCCGATGCCGACGAGCTGTCGCCTCTGCCGCAGCACGGCGCCGTCGACGACCGTCTCGCAGGTGACGATGGCGCCGAGGCCGTGCACGTTCACGCCGTGCGAGCCGCGAAACGACAGCACGATGGAGTCCGAGCGCGGGAAGAGCGGC
>JBCDBY010000386.1:0-3478 GCA_039182715.1 Planctomycetota bacterium | reverse complement strand
CCGGCCGGTCCCGCGCCGGCCCGCGCCGGTGCAACTCGTGGAGCTGCCGCGTATCGAGCGAGGACGGCTGGAGCCGGGGCGCATGCGCGAACGCCGGGCGATCCTCACGCGCCGCATCGCAGAGATGCGCCCGGACGTGGTGCTGGTCGAGCACTTCCCGTTCGCGAAGTGGGCGCTGCGCGACGAGATCCTGGCCGTCCTGGATGCGGCGCAGGCGCCCGCCTACTGCTCCATCCGCGAATTCCCCCTCGCCAAGGACTCCCCGCCCTTCGACGAGGTCGCGGCGGAGCTGGCGCATCGGTTTCGCGGCGTCCTGGTGCACGGTGACCCGCGGCTCGCGCCCTTCGATCTCGCGCTTCCGGTGGAAACGATGCACACCGGCTACGTATCCGAGAAACCGCGCACGCCGCGGGGCGAGGGCGCGGTCGTCATCAGCGTCGGGGGCACGGGCGGGGAACGGCTCACGGAGGTGGCGCGCGCCGCGTGGCCCGAGGCGGAGGTGTTCGGCTCCCTGGGCGGGCCCGGACCATTCGTCGCCGACTTCGTCGACCGCCTCGCGGGCGCCTCGCTGTCGATCAGCCAGGCGGGCTACAACACCTGCACCAACATCCTTGAAACGCGCACCCCGGCGGTGCTGGCGCCCCATCCGTTGATGCCGGACCAACAGGTACGCGCGCGCCGATTCGCCGAGCTCGGGCTGGCGCAGCACGTGGACGCGGAAACGGTCGACGTCGACGGGCTGCATGAGGCCGCGGCGCGCGCACGGGCGCCGCGACACGACTTCGACCTCGACGGCGCGCGTCGAACCGCCGCGCTGCTCAGCGAACGGCACCACGCTTGAGCAGCATGGTGGCGTAGCTGCCGGGGCGCAGGCGGAAGCGCAGCGCCACCGCATCGCCGTCCGCTTCGGCCTGCAGGCTCTCGGGAATGCAGAGCAGCGCGCGCTCGCCCGCGCGGAAGGGCAGCTCGGGGAAAACCGGCAGCGGCAGCGCGACGTTCTCGATTGGCTCCTCGTGGAAGCGGTACGGCCCTTCGACGCCCGGCCAGGACGGGCCCTCCGGGATGCGCGCGCGCACCTCTTCGTTGAAGAGGTGGGACTGGTAAGCGGCGAGGTGCAGGCGACGCAGCTCCTTGTCGATGCGCTCGTACGCCGCGCGAAACGAGGCGCCGTCCGCAAGCGCCTGCGCAACGTCGCGCTCGAAGCTCTCCGGCAACGCCTCGACCGCCGCCGCCCACGCCCCCCAGTGGTCGCGCAGCGTCGTCTTGCGCTTGCGCACCGGCGCGCGGTCCTGCCGGTCGGGCGACGCGAGCGCGAGCCGCAGCGCCGCTTCGTCGTCGCCGCGCAGCAGCGCTTCCGCGATGAACGCGCCCTCCGTCCCGCGCAGCGAGCCGAATCGCTGGTCGTCGTAGTAGTCGGGGAAGCCGATCTCCCGCGCGCGCTCGACCCGCGCCACGAAGCGCGCCGGGTCGTCGAGCGCCCGCACGACGACCCGGAAGTCGTTGGCGACCAGCGTGCCGCGACGCGCCGGCTCCGACGAGCGGCCCAGGTAATTCAGTTTCCAGCGGTCGCCCTCGAGGTTTCGTCGCGGACCGCCCCGCACGGTCAGCATCTGTCCCGTGTGGCCGTGGGTGTCCTTGAGCCCGGCGAAGGCGACGTCGCCCCGCGGGATGCGCCAGCGCTTCCCCACCGCCCGCGCCGCCTCCAGCGTGCCGATGCCCCGTTTCTCCAGCCGGTAGAGAGAAAAGGGGCCTTGCGGGCCGGGCTCGAGTCGCGAGACCTCCTCGACGCGAAAATCCTCGGGCTTCTGTTTGATCTTCATTGCTTCCGGCACCGCCGAAATGAAACTTCGCCCCCTAGAATGGCGTATTTGGTTCAGACCGCCATGCTTCAACGCTCTCTCCTGCTTCTCCTGGTCCCCCTCGCCGCCTGCGGGCAGGGCAAGTCGGAAGACGACTGGGGCAAGCGCGACCGCAAGCGCGAGGCCTTCAAGGTGCCCGTCCGGCTGGAGAAGCCGGGTCGCAGCGCGGTCGAGGACTGGGTCGAGTCCCAGGCCAACCTCGAGTCGGACCGGCGCGCCATGATCCTCGCGGAGGTGGACGGCCGCGTGGTCGAGCGCCACCGCGACCTGGGCGACCGGGTCGGCGACGCCAGCTACGGCGACGAGCCCTACCTGCTCGCCCGCATCGACGACCGCGACCCGAAGCTCGCGGTGCGCGTCGCGGAGATCAAGGTCAAGGAGGAGCGCGGGCGGCTGCGCGAGCTGGAAGTCGACGAGTCGCGCTCCGAGCGCAACCTGGAGCAGGCCAAGCTTGAGGCGGAGGAGGCGGCGGCCGTGCTGCGCCGCACCACCAGCGGCATTCGCGACGGCGCCATCACGCTCGAGGAGCACGAGAAGGCGCAGTTCGCGGAGAAGGTCGCGCAGGCCAAGGTCGCCGCGATCGCCGCCGACCTGGAGAAGAGCAAGGTCGCGCAGACGCTCGGCGCCGTGATGCTCGAGGATGCCGAGGTCGACCTGGAGCGCGCGCAGGTGGCGCTCGAAAAGACGCGGCTGATCGCACCCTTCGAGGGCGTCGTCAGCTACCGATCGGTCAACGTCGGTGAGCGCGTGCGCGTGGGCGACCACCTCTTCACCATCGAGGACCCGTCCGTGCTCGTCCTCTACGCCGAGATTCCGGTACGGCAGGCCAACAAGATCCGGACCGGCAACCCCGTGCGCATCGTCAGCAACGCGACGCCCGAGGGGACGACCGGCAAGGTCCTGCTCGTGGCGCCGACCGTCGACTCCGCCGCGGGCACCGTGCGCGTCAAGATCGGCGTCGACGCCAAGGCGGGCTTTCGGCCGGGCCTGTTCGTGACGGTGCGCATCGTCGTCCAGTCGCGCAAGAACGCGCTCGTCGTGCCGAAGCGCGCCGTGCTGCACGACGACGAGACCGGCGCCTATCTCTACGTCGTGCGCGAGGGTCAAGCGGCGCGCACCGACGTGAAGACCGGCTACGAGACGCCCGAGCTCATCGAAATCGTCGAGGGCATCGACGAGACTTCCGACGTGGTCGTCGAAGGACAGGACACGCTCGGCGACGGAGCCGCGGTCGAGGTCCTCGAGGGCTGATGGGCGGCGCGCTCGCAGGAGCGGCACGGCGACCCGTCGCCGTGCTCATGCTCGTCGCAGCGACGGTCGTCTTCGGTGCGCTCTCCTATTCGCGGCTCGACGTCGCGCTGCTTCCGGATCTCAACTACCCCACCATCACGGTGCGGACGGAGTATCCGGGTGCCGGCCCGCGCGACGTCGACGAGCGGGTCACGGAACGCCTGGAGGAGCGGCTCGCCACGACCGGCGGGCTGGTTTCCATGACATCGGTCTCGCGCAGCGGATTCTCCGACATCACGCTGGAGTTCCGCTGGGATGCGGACATGACCGTCGTGCGTAGCGACCTCGACGCGAAGATCGCCGCGGCCACGCTGCCCGACGCGGCGGAT
>JBCDBY010000385.1:0-3505 GCA_039182715.1 Planctomycetota bacterium | reverse complement strand
TCGGCTTGTCGTAGACCGGCAGCAGCTGCTTGCTGGTCGCCTTCGTGATCGGGTAGAGCCGCGTGCCGGAACCGCCGGCGAGGATGATGCCCTTGCGACTCACGCGTAGCGCTCCCCGTACCACCGCACGGTCGCCGCCAGCTCGCTCTCGAAGTCGCGCGTCGGCTTCCAGCCGAGCTGGTCGCGGATGCGCGCGTCGTCGGGCGCGTAGCGGCGGTCGTGGCCGGGGCGGTCCTGCACGTGCTCCATCGCGTCGGGCGCGGCGCCGACCGCGGCGAGGATGAGCCGCGCCACGTCGAGGTTGGTGCGGTGGTTGTCGCCTGCCACGTTGTAGACGGTGCCGGTCTCGCCGCACTCGAGCACCGCGAGGATCGCCTCGCCGTGGTCGTCCACGTGAATCCAGTCGCGCACGTAGAGGCCGTCGCCGTAGATCGGCAGCGGCTTGCCCTGCATCGCGCGCGTGATCATGACCGGCACGAACTTCTCCGGGAACTGGAAGCGCCCGTAGTTGTTCGAGCAGCGGGTGATCACCGCGGGGATGCCGTGGGTGTTGACGGCCGCGAGCACCAGGTGGTCGCTGGCCGCCTTGCTCGCGGAGTACGGATTGGTCGGGTTGAGTTTCGCCTGCTCGTCCGCGAACGCCCCGTCGGGCAGCGAGCCGTAGACCTCGTCGGTCGAGACGTGCAGGAAGCGCTCCACGTCGTAGCCGCGCGCGACGTCGAGCATGACCTGCGTGCCGACCACGTTGGTCGAGAGGAACTCCGCGCAGGAGTCGATCGAGCGGTCGACGTGGCTCTCCGCCGCGAAGTGCACCACGCGCGCACCCTTGCCCGCCGCCTCGAAGGCGCGCCGCACGTCGTCCGGATCGGCGACGTCGCCCTGCACGAAGGTGACGCGGTCGAGCCCGTCGAGGTGCGCCCGGTTGCCCGCATAGGTGAGCTTGTCGAGCACCACGACTTCGGTGTCGGGGCGCTGCGCGCGCACGAGATGGACGAAATTCGCGCCGATGAAGCCGGCGCCGCCGGTGACCAGCAGGGAGGCCATGTCTGGTCAGTCTATCGGCCGGCAGGGAGCGTTCTCCTTACTCGGAGTATCCGCTATCCCTCAACGAGGACTCGATCAGCCAGTGGTCGACCTCGCGCTCGTGGGCGCGCGCCAGCACGACCCAGGTGAGGAGGTTGGTGCGCAGCGTCTCCATCGCCTCGACCGGCTCCTCGCTGGTGTCGCCGCCTCGCATGCCGCCCTGCGCGGACGAGAGCTCGCCGGCGATCTCCCCGAGGGTGTCGCGCGTGCGGCCGTCGTCCCGCTTGAGCCTCTCGACCTTGCCGCCCAGCTCGAGATTCGACTCGAGGATGGCGCCGAACGCCTTGTCGTGCATCGAGAAGACCGGCTCGAGTGACTCGCGCACGTCGCCGAGCGCGCGCTCGACGCCGCGACACCACTCGCCGACCTCCCCCGGCACGACGGGATCTCCCGTGACCTGCTCCAGTTCCCGAAGACGGTTGTGGTACTTGCGGAGGCTGCGGCGCTGCATGCGCTCCATGTTCCCTCCCGCCGTTCCGCGCGGGGCGAAAATTCTGGTGAAATGCGCGCATGACCTACCTGGGCACCGTCCTCGTCACGACCCCGCGCATGGAGGAGCTGGGCGCCTGGTACGCCGCCGTGCTGCAGTTGGGGGCGTGGGAGCGCATGGAGGGCTACATGGGCCAGAAAGTGGGGGAGGTCTGGTTCGGTTTCGCCGACGGCGAAGCGGAGGGGCGCGGGGGACGCACCGTCGCGTGGTTCCACGTGGACGACGTGCCGGCCGCGTGCGACCGGGCGGCGGCCGCCGGAACCACGGTCGTCGAGCCGCCGGCCCTCAACGAGTTCGGCTACGAACTCGCCTGCGTCGAGGACCCCGACGGCAACCGCGTCGGCCTCGCGCGCCGCGCCGCTACTTCTTGAGCTTCGGGTCGAGCGCGTCGCGCAGGCCTTCGCCGATGAGGTTGAGCACGAGCACGGTCACGAAGATGCCGAATCCCGCGGTGTAGATCAGGTGGCGCCCGAGCGTTCCGGAGTCCGCTCCGACCTTGAGGAGTTGCCCCCAACTGGGTGCCGACGGGTCGCCGAGCCCGAGGAAGCTGATTGTCGACTCGATCAGGATCGCGGCCGCCACGCCAAACGTCGCGGAGACGAAGACCGGCGCCATCGAGTTGGGCGCGATGTGGCGGAACATGATGCGGCTGGGGCTGTAGCCAAGCGCCTTGCTGGCCGCGACATAGTCGATGGCGCGCTGGCGCAGGAACTCACCGCGCACCAGCCGCATGACGTAGGGCCAGTTGAGCAGCGCGATGATGAACATGATGTAGAAGATGCTCCGCTCCTTGGTGAGCGAGAGCAGGAACAGGATCAGGAAGAGCGCCGGGATCGTCATGAAGACCTGCGCCACGAACATGATCACGTCGTCCACCCAGCCGCCGAAGTAGCCCGCAATGCCGCCCATCAGGACGCCGACCGTGACGTAGAGCACGACCGCCACGATGCCGATGGTGAGCGATATGCGCGTGCCGTAGAGCATGCGCGTGAAGACGTCGTTCCCGACGTCGTCGGAGCCGAGCAGGTAGAACGGCCAAAGCTCGTCGGCCGGCGGCTCCGCGCCTTTCTGCAGCCGCCCCTTCGAGAAGGGGCCGGTCAGCGTGAACTCCGACTTGCGCTCGATCGGGTGGTGCCGGATGGGGGGGAACAGCGCGCTCGCGTCGGCGACGTGGATCTCCCCGATCCAATCCCGGGGCGATTCGCGGAACCGCTCCTGGTTGTTGCTGAACCAGAGGAACGTCGCGACGTGCGCCACGACCCAGAGCGCGATCAGGATGCGGCGCGTCGGACCACGCGTCGCGAGCACGATCCCGACCAGCACCGGCAGCGCGAACATCAGCACATTGAAGAAGATGTCCACCGTCTGGTCGAAGACGAACGGATTGAAGAGCGAGGCGAACCACGGTGAGCCTTCGACCCCCTCGAGGTTGGTCCAGAAGGGGATGTTGAGCGCCAGCACCGGGGCGTAGGTGGCGATGAGGAACGCGACCAGCAGGAAACGCAACGACCAGACAGCCGGGCGGTTCTTGCCGAACTGGCGTTTGACGATCTCGCCGTAGGTGTCGGGCGCGCTCACTTGTAGCTGATCCTCGGGTCGAGCACCGCGTAGAAGAGATCGGTGAGCAGCACGCCGACCATGGTCAGCACCGCCGCGATGATGTTGAGGCCGAGCAGCACGCCGTAGTCGCGCTGCACGACCGCATTCCAGCCCAGCAGGCCCATCCCGTCGATCTGGAAGATGTACTCCACGACGACCGAACCGCCGATCAGCACCGGCAACGACGCGCCCAGCAGGGTGACGATCGGGATGAGGCTGACCGAATTCGTCGTCATCATGCGCCACGCGGTGCGCAACAGCCTCATCCCGATCGTCACCCTGCTGGGCGCGTCGTTGCCGGTGCTGATCGGCGGTTCGGTCGTCGTGGAGTAC
>JBCDBY010000384.1:0-3553 GCA_039182715.1 Planctomycetota bacterium | reverse complement strand
GCCGAGCTCGTGGGCGAGGTGGTAAACGCGAATGGCCAATCCTGACTCCTATCTATTCTTCCTCGACCACTTCCTCGGCGCCCCCGGCCAGGCCGGCACCGCCGAGTTCCGCATCGTCGTCGAAGCGACCGATGCGGTCGGGTGAATCGTCGATCGCGCCGGCGCCCGCTTCGGCCTCCGACTCGGTGAGGATGCTGATGTCCCACTTGCAGAGCTTCGCCGCGAGGCGCACGTTCTGGCCGCGCTTGCCGATGGCGAGCGAAAGCTGGTCATCGTCGACGATGACCTTCGCGCGCCTGTTCTCGGGGTCGAGCTCGAGGTAGTTGACGACCGCCGGCTTGAGCGCGTTGGCGATCAGCTCCTCGGTCTGGTCGCTCCAGCGGATGACGTCGACCTTCTCGCCGTGCAGCTCGTCCAGCACGTTCTTGATGCGCGTGCCGCGCACGCCGACGCAGGCGCCGATGGCGTCGATCTTGTGATCGAGCGACATGACCGCCATCTTGGTCTTGTAGCCCGCCTCGCGCACCAGGCCGCGGACCTCGAGGAAGCCCTCGGCCAGCTCCGGCACCTCGAGCGCGAAGAGCTTCGCGATGAACTCGGGGTGGCTCCGCGAGAGGATGATCTTGACCTTCTGGCCCGCCTTCTTGACGTCCAGCACGAAGGCGCGAATGCGGTCGCCGACGCGGTAGTCCTCGCCGCGCACCTGCTCGCTCTTCGGGAGGATCGCCTCCGCCTTGCCGAGGTTCACGATGATCGTGCCGCCCTCGTAGCGCTGGACGGTCCCGGTGAGGATCGTGTGCAGGTCGTCGACGAACTCGTCGAAGACGACATCGCGCTCCGCTTCGCGGATCTTCTGGATCATGACCTGCTTGGCGGTCTGGGCGGCGATGCGGCCCAGGTCGAGCGGGATCTCCACCCGGCCCTCGGGCGTCTCCTCGTACGCGCCGATGTCGCCGGTCGACCGGTCGATGAGGACGAGAATGTCGCCCTCCGTCCCGTATTGCTTGCGCGCGGCCGTCAGGAGCGCGGACTCGATACCCTCGAAGAGGGTTTCCGGGTCGATCTCCTTTTCCCTGTGGATCGCATCGACGATCCGCAGCAGCTCGGTACCCTCCATCGGGGTCTCCTTTCCGCTCGCAATCAACAAAAAAAGTGGGACCAGTCCCACTCGATCGCCCACCGGGTGGGCCTTTCCGGCCGCGATCCACGCCGCGGTCCGGCCAAACAGTAGAACCTATTGAGCATCCGCTCGCTGTCAAGGTGTCCGGGCCCCTCTGGCCCGCCATTTGGAGGTTCCCGAGCAGAATTTCGGCGAACCGGCATCCAAGACGATCGTGACCCCCCGTACCCCCTCCTCTGGCCTCTCTTCCGGCAGCCCCAGTCAACGAAATGGGGCGGCTCCGACGGGATTGGGGCTGCGCCGGGTCGGCTGGGGCCTGGCCGTGGGGCTGTTGCTCTGCCTGGGCGCCGCATTTTTCATCATCTGGAGCCTCGATATGCGCGTCACCTCGCGGGCGCTCAGCCAGCACGGCGCCATGGTCGAGGACGACCTCGTGGGCATGATCCGGCGCGTCGGTGCGGAGGAGTTCGCCGAGGGTGGCGGCGGGCTCGCGACGTTCGAGGGGCGCCTGGCCGAGGCGGCGACGCAAACCGTCTTCGTCCTCGACCTGCGGGTTTTCCCGCCCGGGCCGCCGCCTTCCCACCCCTGCCTGCGAAACCGCCTGCTTCAGGGGCGCACCAATCACGAGCACCCCGCGAACGAGATCCACCCGAGTCCGGTCGGCTGCGTCGTCGTGCCGGTGCGCCACGCGGGCCGGTTGAAGGCGACCGTGCTGCTGCACTTGCGGCGCGAGTGGGCGGAGGGGGGCGAACTCCTGCAGGCAGCCGTGCGCGCGACGACGCTGCAGCTCGCGCCCGTCTTCGTCTGCTTCTACCTCCTGCTCGGGGGCCTGCTTTACGTCGCCATCCGTGCCGCCTCGCGCTGGCGCGCCAAGGCGATGCAGGCCGAGCGCATCGAAGCGCTCGGCGCGCTGAGCAGCGGCATCAGCCACGAAATCAAGAATCCGTTGAACGCGTTGGGGCTCTGCCTGCAGGTCTTGGAGCGCCGGCACGACGACGCCGACTCGCGCGAGACGCTGGAGGTCGCGCGGACGCAGTCGCACACGATCAACGAGATTCTGGACGAATTCGGGCAGTTTGCACGGGTGCAGTCGCTGGATCTATCGGAGCAGTCGATCGCATCCCTGATCGATCGCGGAAAAAATCGAGGTGATCGATCGATCGATTTGTTCGGCGATGCAACTGCCCGCGTCGACGCAACGAAGATGAAGGGTGCCATGAGAGCGATTGTCGATCTCCTCGAGCGCGCGGCGCCTGAAGGTCGTCGCGTCGACATCCGGCTGGGGGCCGGCTCCGCTCAATGGCGCATCAAAGCACAAGCGGATGCACTCGAACTGGACGCAAGCGCCTTCGACCATCTCTTCGATCCCTACGTGCGGTCCCGACCGCGCGACGTGGGACGGGGGCTGGCTTGGGCACGCGCCGTTTTCCAGGCCCACGGTGGCGACCTGGAAGCGACTCGGCGCGGCGACCGTCTGGTGATCTCGGGGCATGCCGCGGTCAAACCGGGAGTCTGAAACATGGAAGCTCGTGAACGCATCCTGATCGTCGATGACGACGCCGCGCAGGGAAAGACTCTGGCGCGCGTGCTGGAGATGGAGGGCTACCGCGCCCAGGTGGTCGAGAACGGCCAAGACGCGCTGCAGTCCATCGATCGGGGTCCCTACGACCTCGTCCTTTCGGATCTGAAGATGCCGGGCATGGATGGGCTCGAGTTGCATCGCGCCATCCAGGATCGGAGGCCCGATCTGCCGGTCATGATCGTGACCGCGCACGGCACGATCGAGAACGCGATCGAGTCGGTGCGCGAAGGCGTGGTCGACTTCATCCAGAAGCCGGTCTACGCGGATGAACTGATTCACCGCTTCTCCAAGGTCTTCCGCGAGCGCAAGCTGACGGAGGAGAACGAGGAGCTCAAGTCGCGTCTCGTGCACCGCGATCGCGACGACGCGATGGTCGGCTCCAGCGATGCGATCAACGGCCTGCGCGAGCAGATCGGTCGCGTCGCCAAGTCGGAGGCGACCGTGCTGATTCTCGGCGAGAGCGGGGCGGGCAAGGAGCTGGTCGCGGACGCGATCCACTTCCAGTCGAACCGCGCCGGCGGACCGCTGGTGAAGCTCAACTGCGCCGCGATTCCCGAAAACCTCCTCGAGGACGAGCTCTTCGGTCACGAGAAGGGTGCCTTCACCGGCGCGGATGACCGTCGCAAGGGCCGCTTCGAGCTGGCGCACGGCGGCACGCTTTTCCTCGATGAGATCGGGGAGCTCCCGCTCGGGCTGCAGACCAAGCTGCTGCGCCTGCTGCAGGAGCGGACGTTCGAGCGTCTGGGCGGCACCGAGTCGATCAGCGCCGACGTGCGCGTGCTCTGCGCGACCAACCAGGATCTCGCGGCGCGTGTCGCCGACGGTAGTTTCCGCGAGGATCTTTACTACCG
>JBCDBY010000383.1:0-3581 GCA_039182715.1 Planctomycetota bacterium | reverse complement strand
GGGGGTTCGAGTCCCCTTCGTCTACAGCCCCAAATGTTCGAAGGGAGTCGCCGTTGCCGGAGACTCCCTTCGTTCTAGGGGCTGAGGGACTCGAACCCCCGACCAGCGGATTAAAAGTCCGATGCTCTACCAACTGAGCTAAGCCCCCGCTCAGAAGCCTCGAATTTTACCAATGGGGTCGAATGGCCCGCGCGCTCGTTCGGTATCAACCCCCATGTTCGGTGTGCGGTTCAATACGAGTGAGAAGTTTCGCAATCTCGAGAAGGCCACGACACCCTGGTATCGGGCCGGATCCCGCAAGGCGGTTGGTCGTGCGGCGGACGATCCGCTGCGGCACGTCCGACTCCGCGCACGCAAGCGGCGCTTTCGGCGCGACGCATCGAATTCGCGACGCGTCAGCCCGGTTCTCATCGTGCTGTTCACGGCCGTGGCGTGGCTGATCGGCTACTACTTCGCCCGCTCGCACGACTACGGCCGCGCGGGCGAGCTGCTGCTGCCCTTCGTGACCACGGCCGTCGGCGCCGCCCTGTTCACCCGCATCCCGCTCGGCGCAAAGCTCCTTATCCTAGTCTTCGGCATGGGCTTCATTGGCTGGCCCCTGCTGGTGTGAACGATGTTCGGACCCTGGCAGAAGAACTTCCGGCGCGTCGAGCAGGCAACGGACCTGCCCGATCGCCATCCGCGCCCGAAGCAGCGGCAGCGCGTGCCGCGACGACTCGGTCGGATCCGGCTGCATGCCGGCGGCCGCCATCGACGCCCCGGACCCGATCCCGTGCGCTTCTATCTGCGAGTCGGGTTCTCGCTCGCGCTCGCCACCGCGTTCGCGATCTTCTTCTTCACGCACGAGTACGGCGGCTGGGCTTGGATCGCCATGTTCTACGGCCTGCTGCTCGCGGCCTTCTGGCCCGCGATCCGCATGCTGCTGCGTGCGGTCAGTCCTCGGAAAGCCGACGCTGCTCGGCGATCTGACGCTTGATCCACCACCAGAGCGGCACGGCGATCCCGATGACGCCGCCGACGATGACGCCGTACTTCGGCTCGTAGCCGAGCGGAACCCCAAGCAAGGCCAGGCCGACCACCCAGACGGTCACCCAGACGAGCACGAAGATGCGGAACCCGAGCTCGCCGAGGATCTCGGCGACGAGTTCACGGACAAACCTCAGCATCCGATCAGAGCCCCGAGAACCTCGAAGACGACCTGAACCACGACGTCGAGGACATGCCACCAACCGTGTTCATCTCTTCTCATCTTGCCGCGATTACTCGCTCGGCAGGCGAGTTATTCACGCTCGACGAGGAATTCGCGCCGCACCACGTGCTCCCAGCGCCCCTCCAGCACCAGCTCGCGGATCTGTCGGCCCGAATGCCGGGTCCGGAGGTCCCAGCGGGCCGCCACCTCGCGCCCCTCCACCGTCCGTTCGGACTCGATGACGAATGGCTCCGGCCCCGGCGGCGCCGGAACCCAGTAGCCCGCAATCTCCGCGCCCGGCAACAAGAATCGGTAGCGCTCCCACTTCGCGCGAAAGTTCCCGGGCGCCGCCACGCGCCGCCCGCGCATCGCATCGACCGTCGACGCGTCGTATCGTCCCGGCGCGCTCTCGAACGGATGCAGGAAGGTCGTGATCGAGAGATAGAGAACGAAGATCGCGGGCAGCACGAGCACGCCGGTCCACTGCCGGCGCGCCATGGCCGCCCCGACCACGAGCAGGCCCGCCAGCACGACCAGCGCGTGCACGATGCCGTAGGAGAAATCGAATCGCCCCGAGAGGCTGATGCCCGCGGCCAGCACGCCCAGCGCCAGCATCGTCAGCCCCGCGCCGATCGCGCTCATCGAAAAGACGTAGCGCGGCATATGCGCCCAGCGCAGCGACAGCAGCACCGCGATGGCCGGCATCGCGGGCAGCAGGTAGCGCGCCGACCGCTTGCTCGGCAGGCAGAAGGCGAACAGGACCGCGACGACCCAGATCCAGATGGTCCGCTCCGCCTCGCTCAGCTCGCGCCGCCGGCGCCACGTGCCCACCAGCAGCGCCACGAAGGGGAATGCGAGCAGTCCCGCGTTGAGCACGAAGCCGAATCCCAAGGTCGGCAGGCTCGACCGCCCCACGAAGAGATCGACGAAGTAGTTTCCGCGCGCGACCTTGCCGAAGTTCTCCTGGATCACGAACTCCTGCCAGACCGACGCGGGGTCGGGATCGAGCGCGAACCAGAGCGCGAACGTCCCGAGCGCCACCAGCGCGATGAGCGCGAGCCGGTAGGTGTCGAAGAGCAGGAACGCGCGCCACCGGTAGCCGCGCCCGCGCAGATACCACCAGGTCATGGCGATGCCCGCGGGCAGCAGCAGTACGAACGACTTGTAGAGCATCGCGATGCCGACGATCGCGCCGTACGCCAGCGGCACGAGCAGGCGCGACCGCCTCGTCGCCTCGCCCCCCACGATCACGACGCTCGCGGCGAGGAAGAGCCAGAACACCTCGGGTGCGTTCGTGAGATAGGGCCGTCCGTAGCGATACGTCGTGAAGAACGCGAGATAGGCCGCCGCCGCGATGAGCCCCGTGGTCCGCCCGCCGCCCAGACGGGCCGCCATCACGCCCGCCAGCAATGCGGTCAGCAGCGTGTAGAGCACATTGGGGTAGCGCAAGCGCGCGTAGGACCAGTGCTCCCCCCATCCGGTGCTCGCGATGCCCTGCCAGAAGAGCAGCGGCGGCTTCGTGTTGCGCATGCCGTCCAGCTCGGAGGCGAGCGGCAGCCACTGGCCCGTGCCCGCCGTCACCCGCGCGATGTGGACGTAGACGTACTCGTCGCCGTTCTTCGGGATGTGCAGGCCGTCGAGGCCGGCGAAGTAGGCCACGACGGCGAGCGCGAGCGCCGCCAGAGTCGCGTTCCGCATTCCTATCGGTGCACCTCGACGAGCGCGAACCGTTTCAACGTCGCCTCCACGCCCATCGCCTCCAGGCGGGCCCTTGCCTCGCCGATGGTGGCCACGTCCAGGCGCTCCGGAATCGGCGGCGACAAGGCCCCCGCGAACTCCAACAGGGTGGCGGCGTGGGCATCCGGGGTTTGCTGGACCACGACGGAATCGCCGTCGGAACGGAAGCGCGCGAATCGCGCCAGGGAGACCCGTTCCCCGAATCGGGATGCAAAGCGCTCCCACTGCTCGTCTAGCCGGATCTCGTCCTCCAGGACGTACGAGGCCAGGTCCCTCTCCGACCCCTCGTCCACGGGCGCTCGGGAGAAGAGGTCGAGCGCCAGCTTGGCCCCAAACTCTTGGAACTCCTCCGCGTCCGCGAGGAGCTCCGATTGGCAGACGAGCGCGACGGCGCAGGCGCCACCCTCCGCTTCATGGACGAATACACACCCGTCCTCCAACCCGTCCTCCCGCACGAGCCGATCGAGGACCGTCTTGCCGGACTCGCGAAGTCGTTCCGTCGCCTTGCCGAGCACGTTCGTCGCACCGTCGAGCGCCGGCCGGATCGTCTCGAAGACCTGGTCCGGCGTGATGACCTGCAGGCAGACGTTGTCGAGGCACGCGGTCTCGCGGTGGTTGGCCGATCTACGCCGGCCTCGCCTGCTCGCCCTGCGTC
>JBCDBY010000382.1:0-3589 GCA_039182715.1 Planctomycetota bacterium | reverse complement strand
GGCGTCACGATCCGCGCGCGGTGGGAAGGCAAGCTCTACACCCCGCGCGTGTTCGCCGTGCTGCTGCTCGCGCTGCTGGGCGCACCGCAGCGTCTGGTCGACGTCCTCGTCTGGGTGACGGCACCCCTCGTCGTCGCCTCGGCCGCGCGCTACTATCGCGACGGTCGCGCTCAGGCTTCGTTTTCGTGAGCGTGGGGCTCGCGCTTGCCGAGCTCCTGGTCGACGAGCAGCAGACCCGGGCCGGTGTCCCCCGCGAGATTGATGCGGCCGATGATGCTGCGCGCGAGCGCCTCCTCCTCGACCTGCTCGCCGATGAACCACTCCAGCATCAGGCGCGCGGGCTGGTCGTCCTCCTGCTCCGCGATGCGATAGCAGTTCTCGATCGACGCGGTGACCTTCTGCTCCGCCGCGAGCATCGACTCGAAGATGCTCTTGACGCTCTCGTACTCCACCGACGCCGGCTTGATGGTCGGCAGCACGGGATGGACGTCGCGGTCGAGCAGGTGCTGGATGATGCGGTTCGCGTGCGCCATCTCCTCGTCGGCCTGCTGCTTCATGAAGCTCGCCATCCCGGGCAGGTCATGAATCTCGAACCAGAGCGACATGCCGGTGTAGGCGTACCAGGCGTGCAGTTCGAGAGTGATGTGTTCGTTGAGGGCGTCGTGGATCTTCTTGTCGGGCATCGACTTAATCCTAGTCGCCGCCTCGGTCGGTTTGCGAAACTTCCACACAGGAGGAGTCACGTGAAGCGGATTACCCCCATCGGTCTCGTGGTGTTGCTGGCGGCGTGCGGACCGCGGCAGCCCCCGGCCAAGCTCGATCTGCCCCGGCCCGTGACCGTCATCGAACTCGACGATCGCGCGCCCCTTCGCCCCGTTTCGGTCGCCGGCTCGGTCGCCGCGTGGCGGCAGGACGATGTCGCCTTCGAGGTGAGTGGCCGCATCGTCAGCATGGTGCAGCAGGGCACGCTCCTGCGCGGACAGTGGCGCGAGGGCGGCGAGGTCAAACAGCAGGGGCAGGTCATCGCCCGCATCGACCCGGAGCCCTATCGCATCGCCCGCGACAACGCGAAGGCGAACCTCGAAGTCGCCCAGCGCGAGCTCGCGGCGGCGCAGGTACGTCTCGACAAGGTGCTGCCGGCGCAGCTGACCGCGGCCAAGGCGCAGGTCGTGCGCGCCGAGGCGGAGTTCCAGCGCAACAAGGAGGCGCGCGAACGCAACGCGGTCTCGGAGGTCGACCTCATCCGCGCGACCGCCGACCGCGACACGCGCCTCGCCAACCAGGCGGAGATCGAGGCCAACGTCGCGCAGCAGGAGGCGCAGATCGACTCGCTGCGCGCCCAGGTGCTGCAAGCGCAGGAGGCGGTCAACCAGGCCGAGTTCGACCTCGGGAACTGCGTGCTCTACGCCCCGTTCGACGGCGAGGTCGCCGAGCTCTACTCCGTCGCCGGCGGGTTCGCGCGCAAGGGCGAGCCGGTCGCCCAGCTGGTGATGATGGACCCGGTCAACATCGACGTGGCGGTCTCGGCCGAGCAGGCCGCGAGCGTCAGCATCGGGGACACGGTCAATGTGTTCCTGCCGGGCGACGCGGAGCCGAGCCAGGGCGCGGTCTTCGAGAAGTCCTCGGTCGCCGATCAGGAGACGCGCACGTTCCGGATCTCCGTCTTCTGTCGCAACTGGCGCCACATCCCCGGCGTCGCGCCGGACGACCCGCGGATGAAGCTGCCGCGCATCGAGCGCTTCCAGGAGCTCGCGCGGCAGGAGGCGCGGTCGGGCACCGGCCCCGTGCTCGTGGAGGAGAAGCGCGCGCTGCGACGCGACGCGGAGGGCGAGTTCGTCTGGGTCTTCGAGGGCGTTCGCCATGGCGATGCGATCCGCTCCGGCATGGTCATCCCCATGCGCAAGGCACGCGTCAAGACCACGGACCACGTCTTCAACGTCCAGGGCATCATGACCTTCCGCGGCCTGGAATCGCCCGGCGACATGACCCCCGGCGACGTCATCGCGTGGGACGTGCCGGACGGGTTCGAGGGCAAGGAGGTCCTGATGGCGGAGCAGCAGTGGAAGCTGCGGCCCGGCCAGGTCGTGACCGCCGTCCTCGATCGCTACGTGCCGCCCCTCGGCCACTGGGTCCCGCTGCGCGCGCTGCAGACCACGGACGACCGGAACGGCACGGTGTACGTGGTCCAGGAGGCCGTCGTGCGCGTCGTGCCGGTGCGTCTCACCAACAAGATCGGCGACATGTTCCGCGTCGAGCCGGTCGATGAGGCGGGCAAGCAGCTCGTGCGGACGGGCGCGAGTCTGGTCGTGGACTACGTCCATTTCCTCGCCGACGGCGAGCGCGTGAAGATCACGCAGACCCGGGAGCTGGCGAAGTGACGCTCTCCGACTTCGCGATGCGCAACAAGACCATCGTCACGGTGATGGTCGCGGTCCTGATGCTCTGGGGCGTGCTCTCGTACATGAACATCCCCCGCCGCGAGAACCCCGAGTTCACCATCACGGTTGCGCTCGTGGTCACCTCCTGGCCCGGCACGCCGGCGGAGATGGTCGAGGAACTCGTCACGGCGCCGCTCGAGGCGGAGATCAACTCGCTGCCCAACCTGCGCCGCGTCTACTCCGAGACCCGCGTCGGCCAGTCGACGGTCTACGTGGAACTCTCGCGAACGCTACCGAACGACCAGGTCTCGCAGATGTGGGATCAGGTGCGCGCGCGCGTCGACCGCGTGCCGATGCCGTCGCCCGGTCTCCGACCAATCGTCATCGACGAGTTCGGCGACGAGTCGGTCATGCTCTTCGCCGTCTACCAGAAGCCGGACGCGGGCGAGGAGGAGGTGGCCGGCTCCAAGCGCTACACGTTCCGCGACCTGGAGATCTTCGCCGACCGGCTGCAGGACGAGCTGCAGCTCGTGCCCGGCGTGGCGCGCGTGGACATCGTCGGCGTGCGCAACGAGGCGATCTACGTCGAGGTCGATCGCGACCAGTACAGCCAGATCGCGCTCGACAGCGGTGAGCTCGAGAGTCTGCTGGAGGCACGCAACGTCATCGCCCCCGGCGGCACGATCGACACGGTCCAGGGCCGGTTCTCGGTCGAGCCGAGCGGCAACCTCTCGGCCGACCAGGAGATCCAGACGCTGGTCGTCGGCACCACCGGCGGCGACCGGCAGGCGGCGCCGATCTACCTCGAGAACCTCGGGTTCAACATCATCCGCACCTACGAGGACCCGCCGGTCAACGTCTGCCGCTACGGCGAGCCCGGGTTCGCGAGCGACGCCGTCATCGTCCACTACACGATGGAGGACGGCGCCAACGTCTCGGTCGTGAACGAGCTGGCGAAGGCGCGCGTCGAGGAGTTGCGCGACGTCGAGAAGATCTTTCCGCCGGACCTCGCCATCACGCCGGTCATCGACGCGGCGGAAACGGTGAACGCGAAGATCGATGGCTTCGTGATCAACGTCGTGCAGGCGATCCTGATCGTGATCGTCGTCGTCTTTCTGATGGTCGGGTTCCGCTCGTCGAGCGTGATGGCAGCGAACATCCCGCTCGTCATCGTCGGATCGATCGCCTTCCTGCCGCTCTTCGGCGTGCAG
>JBCDBY010000381.1:0-3606 GCA_039182715.1 Planctomycetota bacterium | reverse complement strand
GATGACGATGCGCTGGCCGTCGTGGGTGCGCCGCGTGTTGGCGAGGTCGCTCTGGAAGATGTAGGCGAGGTCGAGCTCCGTGCGCTGCTTCTTCGGGATGCCCTGCACGAACTTCTTCGGCCCCAGGAAGAGGAAGTGGCGCGACGTGGAGTGGTCGAGCCGCTTGAAGCGCGCGTCGTCGAGCACCGCGCGCGCCGCGAGCTTCTCGTCGGTCGACACGTCCTTGATGGCGCGCTCCTCCGCCTCCTTGCGCAGCGCGACCGCCTCGTTCTTCACCGCCTGTTCGTAGTTGCCGAACATCATCTCCTGGCAGAGCCGCACGACGGTGCGGTACCGCCGCTCCTCGAGCAGCTTGCGGCCCGCCTTGAGGATGTTCTTGGGCAGTTTCTTCGCCTTGAAGATCGCCGCGACCGCCGCCTTCTCCTCGTCCGACGGCTTCTCCGTCAGGTCGCGGATGAGCCGGCGGATCTTCTCCTCCTCCTGCTTGGCGCGATCGCCGCCGGCGAGCCCCTTGATGGCGCGGCGCAGGATGATCGCGGCGCGCCGCTTGCCCTGGCCCGCGAGGCGGCCGGCGGCGCGGTCGTAGATGCGAATCTTCTCGTTGTTGACGTGGATGCCGAGCGTCAGCTTTTCCGCGGCGTTGACCGGCGGCGGCGCGACCCAGCCGACCTTGCGGTACCAGTCGCGCAGGCGCGCCTTCTCGCGCATCGACTCGACGTTCCGCATGGCCGTCTCGATCTGAGTCAGCGCCTCGAGCTTTTCGCCCGCGGCGAGCGCCTCCTTCGCTTGCGCCTCGGCCTCGGCGCGCGGGTCGGGGGCGAGCAGCAGGAGCAGAAGTGCGGCGATCACGTCGAGATTCTAGCCCTCAGTTACCTCGGTCCGAATGCCGATAAAGACGCCGTGCGGGAAGATGCGCGACATTCGCCCCATAGCGCGGCCTCGCTCGAGCGCCGGGAGTTCCCTCGTCTGAAGGGCAACTTCAAGGTGCGCTATGGCGTGTGCGGCGTCCACGGGCGCCAGGTGCCCGGCTTCACCGAGGACATGGGCATCGGCGGCATCCGCTTCACCACGCCCAGCACCGATGCCGTCATCGGCGACCACATCGCGATCGAGATCGCGGTGCCCGGCGGTGACGATCCGCTCTACTTCCTGGGGCAGGTCATTCGCCTGAACGACTCCGCCGCCGGCACCGAAATCGCCATCCGCTTCGACTACCTCGGCAAGTCGGACGGCTACCGCTCGATTCTCGAGCAGTTCCTCGACGCGCACGGCGCCGCGTAGAGCCCCGCCCGACCCCTTCCGTACCATGGGCCCACTCCCATGCCGTACGAGATTCCGGTCTTCTTCGTCTGCCTTCTGCTGAGTGCATTCTTCTCGGGCTCCGAGACCGCGCTACTGGCGGCCAGCCGCCTCAAGCTGCAGCGGCTCGCCTCGCACGGGGATCGCCGCGCCGCTTCGGTGCTCGAGCTGCGCCAGGACCCGCGCAGCATGCTGGCGGGCATCCTCGTCGGAAACAACCTGGTCAACGTGCTGGCCGCCGCGCTCGCCACGACCTACTTCGAGGGCGTCTTCCACGGCCCGGCCGGCATCGTGGTCGCCACCGTCGTCACCACCGTGCTGCTCGTCGTCCTGAGCGAGTACCTGCCCAAGTCGGTCGCGGCGCACCACCCGCTCGACTGGTCGCGCACGGTCGTGGCGCCCATCCGCTGGGTGCTGCGGCTGCTCAAGCCGGTCGTCCTTCCGCTCGAGTGGATCTCCGCGCCGCTGCGCAAGGGCAACCACGCGCAGTCGCACGTCGCGCTGGCGGATTTCGGCGTGCTGGTCACGGAGGGCGTCAAGTCGGGGACGGTCAACGCGACGATGGAGCGCGTGCTGCGGGGCGGGCTGAGCCTCGAGTGGAAGACCGCCGCCGACATCCTCATTCCGCGCGTCGACGTCAGCACCGTCGCGGCCGACGCCGACTACGCCAGCTGCTGCCGCTCGTTCCGCGACGAGAAGGTCTCGCGGCTGCTGGTGATCGGCAGCTCGATCGACGAGGACGTCGGCTACATCGCGGCGCGCGACGTACTTTTGCTCAGCGAGACGGAGCAGGAGGGTTGGACCGCGAGCAACGGCGCCCGCGACGCGCTTCGCGTGCCGGGCGGCCTGAAGCTGCCCGACCTGCTGCACCGCATGCGCCGCGAGGGCGTGCACTTCGCCGTGGTGAAGGACGAGTACGGCGGGACCGCCGGCATCGTCACCCTCGAGGACGTGCTGGAGGAGCTGGTGGGGGAGATCCGCGACGAGCACGACGACGACGAGCGCGCTCCGATCCGGCCGATCGCCGAGGACGCCTGGGCGGTGCGTGGCGATGTGGCGGTGCGCGAGCTGGAGGAGCGGCTGGGGCTGCGGATCGGCGAGGAGGAGTCGCGCACCATTGGCGGACTGGTCCCCGCGGAGCTCGGCCGGATTCCGCGCGTCGGCGACGCCGTGGAGCGTCCGGGCGCCCGCATCGAGGTGACGGAGGTCACCGAAAACCGGGTCCGGGAGGTGCGTTTGGAGCGGAGGAAGCCCCCGGAAGACAAGGGCGGGCCCGAGTCCTGATTTCTTGAGACCCCGCTTTATACTTCGCGTTTCGACGGGCCCGTAGCTCAGTTGGGAGAGCGCTGCGTTCGCAATGCAGAGGTCGGGAGTTCAAATCTCCCCGGGTCCACCAACTTCCCGCGCGCGTTCCGGGTTTTTCACACCGGATCGGGCGGGGGGCGCGTATTCGAGAAGAGGATAGTCGGGGCGCTCGCCCCGGTTCGGCGCGCCACGAGGGGCGCGGCCGGTTCTCAGGAGCCCAGAGGATGATCGAAGTCGAGACTCTGACGAAGCTCTACGGGGACTTCAAGGCGGTCGACGGTGTCTCGTTCAAGGTCGAGCAGGGGGAGGTTCTCGCCTTCCTCGGCCCGAACGGCGCGGGCAAGTCGACCACCATGAAGATCCTGACGGGGTATCTCGCGCCCAGCGCGGGAGCCGCCTCGGTGGATGGCTTCGACGTGGTGGATCAGTCGCACGAGGCGCGCGAGCGCATCGGCTATCTGCCCGAGACGACCCCGCTGTACTACGACATGCAGGTCGACGAATTCCTGTGGCTGGCGACGCGCATGCGATCGCTGCCGCGGGGCGAGCGGCGCGGCCGGCTCGGCTGGGTGGCGGAAGTCTGCCACCTGCAGCCGTTCTGGAAAAAGCCGATCCGCTTCCTGTCGCGCGGTCAGAAGCAGCGCGTCGGGTTCGCGCAGGCGATCCTGCACGACCCGCCGGTGCTGGTGCTGGACGAGCCGACCGCCGGCCTCGACCCGAACCAGATCCTCGAGGTGCGCGCGCTCATCAAGGAGTTCGCGCGCGACAAGACGATCATCCTCTCCACGCACATCCTCCAGGAAGTGCACGCGATGTGCGACCGCGTGGTGCTGATCCACAAGGGCCGCAAGGCGGCGGACAGCACGGTCGATGCGCTCGCGTCGAAGTACGGCAGCCTCGAGGACGCGTTCCGCGAGCTGACCGGCGGCGCCGGGCCCGTACAACCGGATCCGGGCCGAGGACACGCTCGTCCTGCAGGGTTCGCCGGACGACCTCCTGCGG
>JBCDBY010000380.1:0-3650 GCA_039182715.1 Planctomycetota bacterium | reverse complement strand
GGTTAAGCGCGTGGGAGAGGGTGGTGAGCAATTGTTGGGTAGGTGGCTCGTGCCGCGGGACTCCCGCATCGACGGAGGGGGGCGGGGGGCGGGGGGCCGGGGGCTGGGGGCTGGGAGCTAGGGAAAGTAGGTCTTGAGGAATTGGAGGACTTCGGCGCGGCGGCGGGGGTTTCCGAAGTAGGTCGAGTTTCCGACGTGGCCGGCGCCTTCGACGATCACCAGTTGCGAGGGACGACCGATCGAGGCGTAGCGCTCGTGGAGGCGGCGGGACTGGTCGACGGGAACGATGGAGTCCTCGTCGCCGTGGACGAGCAGGGCGGGCGGCGACTTCGGCCCGACGCGGTAGATCGGACTGGCCGCCTTGGCCCGTTCGGGGTCATCGCGCGGCGCGGCACCGAGCAGCATCGGGATCGGTGCGCTCGAGCGGTTGGAGCTCTGGAACCGTCCCCAGTAGGCGAGGTCGGTTGGCGCGTAGTAGGCGATCACCCCTTGCACGTCGCTGCTCTGCTCGAGGTGGTCACCGAGTGCGCCGGCGTTCTCGCCATTGGTCAGCGAGAGCATGAGCGCGAGGTGGCCGCCGGCGGACATGCCGGCGGCGGCGATGCGGTCGGTGCGGTAGCCGTACGTCTCGCCGTGCGCGCGCAGCCAACGCACCGCGGCCTTGAGGTCGTGGAGCTGCGCGGGCCAGGACGCGTCCTGGGCGAAGCGGTAGCTGGGGCTGGCAACGGCGTATCCTCGCTCGACCAGCCAGTCGATGCGGATGTCGCGACGGGTCCCGTACTTCCAGGAGCCGCCGTGGACCCAGACGATCAGCGTCGGCGGCTCGACCGGCGCGCGCGGCACCAGCAGGTCGAGCTGCATCTCCTCGCCGTCGACCGTGGCGTAGGTGAGGTCGCGATGGAAGGCGACGTTCGAGGGGTCGTCGAGGAACGAACGGGCACAGCCCGCGAGAGCCAGCAGGAGCAGGAACGAACGCATCAGAATCCGGAGATCTCGGCCACGATCGCCCGGTGGTCGGAGAGATCGTGGGGCACGACTTCGTACTCGTCGTATTCGAGGCCGCGCGTCACGAGGATCCAGTCGATTCGCCGTTTGGGGCGGCCCTGCGGAAATGTTGCCAGATCCGCGGCTTCGGGTCGATGCGGGACGAGGTCGAGGCGGGTCGCCAGCTCGCGCAGGGTCGGCTCGCGCTGCCAGTCGCAGTTCAGGTCCCCGAGCAGGATGACCGGGCGCCCGCGCTGCTTCAGGTGGGTCGCCATGCGGCCGAGCTGCTTGCGACGCGTCTGGCGCAGCATGAAGTCGACGTGCACCGAGACGACGTCGACCACCTGGCGGCCGACGACCAGCGCCCCCGCCACGAAGCCTTTGGCGGGCCGCAGGGCTCCGGACAAAAGCGGGACCGAAAGGGACTCCTCCAGCGGCCGATGCGAAAGCAGCGCGGTGCCGCAGTCGAGCTGCGCCCATCGCCGGTGGGCGCCGCGCAGCTGGTGCGGATACTCGGCGCGCCGCGCGAGGTAGTCGACATGGTCGAATCCGCCGCTCCACCAGGAGGGGCCGTCCGCCTCCTGCAGCCCCACCACGTCGGCGCGCAGCCGGCGGAGCAGCGCCGCGACGCCGTCGAGGTTCTCGTGGATGCGCCGGCGACGAAGAAGCGCCTGATGGGAGCCCGTCCCGCGCCCGTGTGCCAGGTTGAGAGTGACGACCCGCAGCGTCTCGCCCACGCGGGTCATGGTACGTCTCCTACCAATCTGTCACTCCCATGAGTAGGGTTAGGGCGTGCAGGACTTGCTGGAGCGATTGCGGAAGGGCGACGACGGGGCGTGGATCGAGCTGCGGGGCATGGGTCCCAAGCTCGTGACGGCGCTGCCGGCGCTGCGCGAGGCGCTGAAGGAAGGCGACGGGCCGATGCGCCTGCGCATCATCGAGGTGCTCGAAACCCTGCGCGGCGAGGCGGCGCCCGCCGTGCCCGAGCTGGCCCTCTGCCTGCGCACCGGGGACCCCGCCATTCGCGCGGCGGCCGCGGACACCCTGGCGACGATCGGCGCGCCGGCCCTCGGGGCGCTCAAGGAATCGCTCCAGGACAAGCAGCCCGAGGTGCGACGCGCCGCCTGCCGCGCGCTCGGCACAATCGGCGCGACCGCGGCGGGCACCGTCCCGGCGCTGGTCGAGCGACTCGTCGACACCGGGGAGGCGGAGCCCGTTCGCCAGCGCGCCGCGTGGGCGCTGGGTGCGATCGGAACCGATCAGGGCGTCGCGCAGATGGCGCACGTCTTCAGCACCGAAGGCGGCACGCTCGGCCTCTGGATCGCGGAAGCGTTTACGTCGATGGGACGCGCCGCCCGCCCCGCCGCCGATGCGCTGCGCGACGAGCTGCACCGCGACGACCCGGAGCTGGCGCTGGCCGCCGCGGGCGCGCTCTTTGCGCTGCGCCGCCACGAAGAGCAGGCGATCTGGGGCCTCATCCGACTCCTGCAGGAGAAGGACGACGAGGTCGCGACCGAGGCGGCGCTGCTGCTGGGCGAGTTCGGGGCGCGGGCGACCGCCGCGATCCCCGCCCTGCGCACCGCCGAGTCGAGCGAAGACGAGGACCTGCGCCGCAGCGCGAAGCTCGCGATCGCGAAGATCCGGCCGGAGTACGCGCAGCTGTAGACGAGTTGATTCGGTTCTCGCAGAGCCCGCGGAGAGCCGCAGAGGCCGCAGACAAGAATTGCACGGGGTAACGTGGACTCGTGCGACTCGTCGTGATCCTTCTTTATGCATGCGCGGCCTGTCGGCCCGCGTCCGGACCAGAGGTCGTCGAGGATCCGTTCGCGCGCATACGGGCGGAGATGGTCGAGCGGCAGATCGCCGCGCGCAACATCGAGGATGCGAACGTGCTCGCCGCGATGCGATCGGTCCCGCGCCACGAGTTCGTGCCGGACCATCTCCGGCGGAGAGCCTACGAGGACAACCCGCTGCCGATCGGCCACGAGCAGACCATCAGCCAGCCCTTCATCGTGGCGCTGATGGCCGAGGTCGCCGCAATTCCCGAAGGCGGTACCGTGCTCGAGATCGGAACGGGGTCCGGCTACGGCGCGGCGGTGCTCGCCGAACTCGCCGCGACGGTCTACACCATCGAGATCGTCGAGCCGCTCGCGGAACGTTCCGCCGCCACGCTGGCGCGGCTCGGGTTCGACAACGTCCACGTACGCGCGGGCGACGGCTATCGCGGTTGGCCCGAACACGCGCCGTTCGACGCCATCGGCGTAACCGCGGCGCCGCCAAAGATCCCCGAACCGCTCAAGCAGCAACTCAAGGTCGGCGGCCGTCTCGTCCTCCCCGTCGGAGAGCGCGATCAGGAGCTACGCGTCGTCATCCGAACGCGGCAGGGCTTTCGCGAGACGACCGTGACCCGCGTCCGATTCGTTCCCATGACCGGCGAGGCGCAGGGCAAGTAGCGGAGCACCCCTTGCCTCCATCTCTGCGCACTCTGCGGTTCTCTGCGTGCTCTGCGAGAACCGAATCAATTCGTCTACGTCGCGTAGTCCTTGCCGGCCGCATCGAGCAGCTCGCGGTGTTCGCGCTTCTGCTCGATCGCCTTCTTGAGGAACGCGTGGACCTCGGGGTCGTCCCGCACCATCTCCAGCTCGCCCTCGAGGCGCGTGATCGCC
>JBCDBY010000379.1:0-3651 GCA_039182715.1 Planctomycetota bacterium | reverse complement strand
TGCCTGCCTCCCGTCCCTCGACCGCGAAATCATCCGTCGCCACTGGTTGCGGGGCCAATCGCAGCGCACCATTTCGTCGGAACTGCACGTTTCGGTACCGGCGATCAAGATGCGCATCTATCGGGCGATCCGAAAAATGCGCGCGGTCGCGGCAGCGCCGCGGTCAATCGCCGGCTAGCCCACGATCCCGCAGGAGGGACTCGAAGGCGCGCGCGGCCCGGGTGCGGTAGCGGTCGAGATGCCACGCGACGTTGATCGGACGGCGAGGCGGCGTGCCCTCGAACGGAAGGAAACGCACCGCGGGGTCGCAGCCCGACGCGCGCTTGAGCATGTCCGGCACGACCGTCGCGCCGAAGCCGCGCGCGACCATGCCCATGATGGTCGAGAGCTGCGAGCCGCGCGCCACGATATGCGCGTGGCCGTGACCGTCGCAGAGCTGCTGGATCTGTCCGGTCAGGCAGTGCATGTCGTGCAGCAGCAGCAGTCGCTCGTCGTCGATCTGGCCGAGCGCGACCTCGTCCCGCGCGAGAAAAGGGTGTCCCTCCGCGACGGCGACCCAGAGCGGCTCCTCCCCCACGGTGGCCATGTGGATCGGCCCCTTGATCTCGGCCGACGAGAGAATGCCGACGTCGACCTGGCCCGCAAGGAGGTCGTCGAGCAGCTCCGAGGTCACGACCTCGCGAATCTCGACCTCGACGTCCGGGTTCCGCGCGCAGAAGTCGCCGACCAGCTGCGGCAGCAGGAACGGGGCGATGGTCGGAATGGCGGCGATGGTCAGCGGCCCCGCCACCTCCTCGCCCGCGTCGCGCACGCGGCGGCGCGCGTCGTCGAGTTCCTGCAGCACGCGTTCGGCGTGCGGCACGAGCTCGGCGCCGGCGTGCGTGAGCTGGACGCCGCCGGGCATGCGATCGAAGAGCGGCTGGCCGAGGTCCTTCTCCAGCTTCTGCAGCTGCTGGCTCACGGTCGGCTGCGACACGCCGAGCGTGGCGGCCGCCTCCGACACGCTGCTCGTGCGCGCGACGGCGACGAAGTACTGCAGCTGGCGGATCTCCATACGCCGAGTGTAGAGCCGGCTACGCGGACGACGAAGCGGCCTGCTCTTCGGCGAGCCGCCGCTCCTTGAAGCCGCTGCCCCACGACTGCATGAGTTCGAGCAACGGCTCCAGCGTGCGCCCGAAATCCGTCAGCTCGTACTCCACGCGCGGCGGCACTTCGGCGAACACGTGGCGGTGCAACACGCCGTCCGCTTCCAGCTCGCGGAGTTGCAGCGTGATCATGCGTTCGGTCGCGTTGGGGGTCAGCCGGCGCAGCTCCCCGAAGCGCTTGCGTCCGGCGAGCAGATGGCAAATGAGCACCGGCTTCCACCGGCCGCCGATCACGCTCAGCGTCGCCTCGACGTCGCAGCCGGTCTTCCAGTTGTATTGGCGCACCATGAATTCTCATTACTTACAAAAATGTGGGTACTTGCGCAATATGTGAAGCAGGGGCAGGGTAGCCGCATGATGAACGCCATCGGCTACCCCCAGCTCGGACCGATCGATGCGCCCAACGCCCTCGTCGCCTTCGAGACGGCGATCCCCCAGCCGGGACCGCACGATCTGCTGGTCGAGGTCCGCGGCGTGTCGGTCAATCCGGTCGACGTGAAGCTGCGCGCGCTGGTCGCGCCCGAGCCGTCGCCGCGCATTCTCGGCTTCGACGCGGCCGGCGTCGTGAAGGAGGTCGGTTCGGCGTGCACGCGCTTTCGTCCCGGCGACGAGGTGTTCTACGCCGGCGACGTGACGCGCCCGGGCACGAACGCCGCGTTCCAACTCGTCGACGAGCGCATCGTCGGGCGCAAGCCCGCGTCGCTCGACTTCGCCGAGGCGGCCGGCATGCCGCTCACGACGATGACCGCGTGGGAAATGCTGTTCGACAGCTTCGGACTGGCCGAAGGCGGCGGAGCCGGCGAGTCGCTTCTCGTCATCGGCGGTGCCGGCGGCGTCGGTTCGATCCTGATCCAGCTCGCCAAGAAGCTCACCGGACTGCAGGTGATCGCATCCGCGTCGCGTCCCGACACGGTCGCGTGGGTCGAGAAGATGGGCGCGGACCTCGTGGTGAACCACCGCAACCCGCTCGACGAGGAGATGCGCGCGCTGGCGATCGCGCCGCGCTACGTCGCCGCGCTCACGCACACCGACCGTCACTTCGGAGCGATCCAGAACCTGATTCGTCCGCGCGGGCACATCGCGCTCATCGACGATCCCGCGTCGCTCGACATCCTGCCGCTGAAGTTCAAGGCACTGACGGTGAGCTGGGAGTTCATGTTCACGCGGTCGATGTTCGGGACCGACGACATCGAGGCGCAGCACACCCTGCTAAACCGCACCGCCGACCTGCTCGACGATGGCACGCTGCAGTCCACGGTCCAGCGGCACGGCGGTGCACTGACCGTGGAAAACCTGCGCGCGGCGCACGCGCTCCAGGAGAGCGGCACGGCGATCGGAAAAACCGTGCTTGATGGACTCGCCTAGCGAAGGCAGCAGCGCTTGTACTTGAGGCCGCTGCCGCAGGGGCAGGGGTCGTTGCGCCCGAACGCGCGCGGCTTGCGGCGCAGTGCGGTCGCGCGATCCTTGAGATCCTGCCGGAACACCTGCGCCAGCATCGCGTAGAGCTCCGGGTGTTTGCGTTCCAGCACGCCGGGCCGTTCGAAGAAGTACTCGCTGGCGACGGCGAAGAACTCCGATTCGTTGGTGAGTCCGTACAGATCGATGTCGGACTCATCGTTGCGCATCTCCGTCATCTTGCGGCGCACCAGCTCCATCCACGGCCCGACGGTGGCGCGATCGAGACCGACGGCGGGCAATCCGTCGACGGCGCCGTCGGACTTGTCGACGAGGTGGGCGAACTCATGCAGGGCGACGTTGCGTCGGTCGCCGGGGTTGCGGAAACCGGCAATCAGATCGGGCTGCGACAGGATCATCACCCGGTTCATGACGCCGGTCCCGACCATGCCGAGGATGCGCTGCTGCGCGCCGCCGTCGAAGGAGAACTCGTGGTCAAAGCGGCCGGGGTAGATGAGCACTTCGCGGATCTGGTGCCACTCCCACTCGGGAAACCCGAAGATCGGAATCACGGCGCTGGCCGCGACGAGCACGCGCGTCGTGTCGTCGAGCTCCACCTGAATGCCGGTGACGCGCTTCTCGCCGAGGAACACCTGCACCGCACGCCGGAACCGCTCCTTCTCGTCCGCGTCGAGCGCGCGAAAGAACGCGACGTCGCGCTCGAGCACCTCGTTCCACGCGGCCGGGAACGGCTGCGCGAGCAGTGCGCGCCGCCGGCGGATGGGACCGGTCGCCCAGCGATACGCGCCCGCCGCGCCGCCGACCGCCATCGCGGCGATCGCCCCCAGCGGAAGCCCTTGGCTGCGCAGCGCGAAACCGATACCGAGCAGCACGAAGAACGCAAGCACGGCCGCCGCCACGGCGGAGCGGCGCACCGAGCGTTCCCAGCGGCTCGTCGCGGGGATCTCCTGCGGCATCAGCGCTGCCAGAGGCCGTACTGGATGCCGCCCTGGATGTAGATTGCGAACTCGCCGTGACCGGGGATCTTGGTCGGCAGCATGGCGAACTGGGCGCCGGCCGCCTGCGCCGTCTTGACGGCGGCGGCGAGGTC
>JBCDBY010000378.1:0-3721 GCA_039182715.1 Planctomycetota bacterium | reverse complement strand
CGAGCGCGAGAACATCTTCTATGATGACTTCGGCGGATAAGCCGAGCTGTACCGATGCTGCAGACCTTTCTTGCGATCTTCGTCGTCATGGCGCTCGCCCTCGTGGGCATGGGAGCCGGCGTGCTGCTCGGCGGCCGCCGGCTCAAGGGCTCCTGCGGGGGCATGAGCGCCGCGATGAACGAGAAAGGCGAGCAGGTATGCGGCATTTGCGGCCAGGACGTGGCCGGCGTCGACCTGGAACGGTGCGACGAAGCCGACGCGGTCGTGCGCTCGTAGCTGCAAACGGCTAAGGTGCCTCTTGCAAGGAGGTACCTCCATGGAGCCCAAGAAAGCGCCCCACGCCCGGGACATCATGACGAAGGATCCGGTCACGCTGGATCCCAAGACGAGCCTCTACGAGGCCTCGAAGATTCTCGTCAAGAACCGCTGGCTGAGCGCACCCGTCGTCGACGCGGACGGCAAGTTCGTCGGCGTCTTCTCGCAGCAGTGCTGCATGCGCGCGCTGGTCGACGCAATCTACGATCACATCCCGTCGGTCGCCGTCGGCGCCTATCTCGATCCCGACCCGATCACGACGCACGAGGACGCCACGCTCGTGCGCTGCGCCCAGATCTTCGCCCAGCCCGGCCGCCGGGGCCCCGCGATCATGGTGCTGCGCGACGAGAAGGTGGTCGGGCTCATCTCGCGGCTGGACATCATCCAGGGCGTGCTCGGTTACGTGAAGAGCGCCCCGGACCAGCAGACGCGCCTGCTCTACCTGAGCGCGCTCAGCGAGATCGAGGACGCGCCGTCCCGCCTGCAGTAACCGGCTCCTCCTCGACACCGAGCAGCTTGATGACGACGAAGGTGATGTCGTCGTCCTGCCCCTTGCCGCCGCGCCACGCCTCGACCGCCGACCGGATGCGCCGGCGCAACTCCTCGGCGCTCTCGTGCGCGTGGGTGCGAATGAGCTGCTGCAGGCGGTCGAGCCCGTACTCCTCGCCCTCCGGATTGCGCGTCTCCCAGACGCCGTCGGTCGACGGGAAGAGGATCGTGCCGGGCGCGAGATCGTCGACCACGCGCTCCTTGTAGGTGACCGCCTCCATGAGGCCGAGCGGCAGGCCGCCGCGGCCGAAGGTCGGGAAGCGGTCGGTCGACGGGTCGTACATGAGCGGCGCGCCCGCGCCTGCCGACGCCCAGCGCATGCGGCGCAGGTCGGCGTCGATCGTGCAGAGCTGCATGGTCATGAACCGCTCGCCCGCGGTGTCGCGCACGAGAATCGCGTTCATGTGCGTGAGCAGCTCGCAGAGCCGGCCCGGCGTCTTCGTCCGGCTGTGCAGGATGCCGCGCGCCGTCGCCATGAGCATCGCGGCCGCGATGCCGTGCCCCATGACGTCGCCGACCGCGACGGTGAGCGTGTGATCGGCGTTGCCGGAGACGTCGAGGAAGTCGTAGTAGTCGCCGCCCGTCTCGTCGCAGTACTTGGAGTGCCCCGCGACCTGCAGCTGGTAGGCGTCGGGATCCTCGCTCGGCAGCAGGCTCTGCTGCACCTCCATCGCAAGCGCGAGCGACTCGCGCAGTTTCATGCGGTCCTCGAGGTCCTCCGCCATCTCGTTCATGGCGCCGGTGAGCTGGACGAACTCGCTCGTCTGGTCGAGGCGAATGCGGCTCTTGAGGTCGCCTTCGCCGATGCGGCGCGCGTGGCGCACCAGGGCGCGAATCGGCGCGGCGAAGCGGAAGCCGAGCAGGACGCCGGCGAGAATCGCGATCAGCGACGCGCCGATGCCGATGGCGAGCACGCGCGCGTTCGCCTCCTGCACCGGACCGAGGAAGTCCTCCATCGGCACCACGGAGGCGACCTGCCAGTGGATACCGGTGTAGTGCCGGTAGGGCGCGATCTCGACGAGATAGGGCTTTCCGTGCAGCTCGAAACGGACGCGTTTCTGCAGCTGCAGCTCGCCGGTCTCGCCGATCGCCCGCGCCGCCTCCGCGATGCGCGCGTCCTCCGCCGCGGTCGCGGGCAGCGGATTGAGCTTGTCGTCCGCCACCGGAATGCCGGCCGACGTCGCGATGAGCCGACCGCGGTGATCGGTCACGAACGAAAGACCCGACACGCTCGGCGGCATCGACTCGAGGAAGCTCGAAACGTCGTGCAGGGAAAGCTCCGCGTCGATCACCCCGACCAGGTTTCCGTCCGCATCCCGGTACGGCTGCGCGTAGGAGAGGCCGAGCGTGACGAGCGAGCCGTCCTGGTGCACCCACCCGAAGGGCTCCGACCAGGTCGGCTTACCGCTCTCGAGGCAGGTCGTGTACCAGGGCCGCACGCGCGGGTCGTACTTGTAGATGCCCTTGGGCACGCCCCCGATGCGGCCCTTCTCGTCGAAGAGGAACTCCTCGATGTAGTCGCCGGTCTCGTCGTCCTTGATCGCGTAGTCGTAGCGATCGTTCCCGGGATAGCGGGCGATCCAGGTCGCGCGCCCCTTCGTGTCGCCCCAGCAGATGCTGCTCAGCCGTTCGAAGGAGTCGCAGATGACGAACAGCGTTTCGCGCCAGGCGCGCAGGTCGTCGGGATCGAGCGCTCCCTTGTCGAGCAGCCGCACGTTGATGCGGTTGATGCGCGGCGGCAGGTCGAGCAGGCCGTCGAGCTCCCCCTCCACACGCGACCGCACCTTGCGAAGGCTGGTGTCGATCAGCTCCTGCGCGGCGTTCTGTCCCTGCACGTACGCCACGAGACCGAGCACGCCGGCGACCAGAATGACGAGGCCTCCGATGGTGATCGGCGCGATCCAGCGAATCGAGAGGCGCTTCGTCCAGAGGTCCATCAGACCTGGCTCATCGAGAGTGACTCATCAGGATTGGGCCGGCTGCCCGGATCCGAGCAGAATCGCAATCGGGCGCGTGGTTTCCGAGCCCTCCATCGCGATCTTGATGACCATCGTCAACGGCACGGAGAGGAACATGCCGACCGCGCCGAATACCCAGCCCCAGAACACCATCGAGACGAAGACGACGAGCGTGGAGAGGTCGAGGCTCTTGCCCATCATGCGCGGCTCGATGAGGTTGCCGAAGACCACGTTGATGCCGACGTAGACCATCGTCAGCGTCGCCGCCTCGCCCAGCCCGAGCTCCGGCTCGATGAGCGCGAGCAGGATCGGGGGCACCGCCGCGAGGATCGACCCGATGTTGGGAATGAAGTTGAGCAGGAAGGCGGTCGCCCCCCACAGGAAGGCGTAGGGGACGCCGAGCAGCGCGCAGGCGACACCGGCGAAGGTACCGGTCCCCAGGCTGACGATCGACTTGATCGCGATGTAGCGGTTCACGCTCTTCACGATGCGCTCGAACTCGCCATGGTCCTTGTCGTTGCCCCGGATCGCGGCGACCTTCCCCGGAAGATCGAGGAACTCGAAGAGGATGAAGATCACCAGCAGGATGATCAGGAAGAGGTTGCCCAACAGCGCGCTGAACTGCCCCAGCGCCGTCGTCATGAAGCCGAGCACGCGCGAGACGTCGAGACCCGAAAAGATGTTCTCGTCCAGCTCCTTCGAGTGGTCGATGCCGGTTCGGTCGGTGATCTTGTCGATGAGCGTCGTGCCCAGCTCCTGGATACGCGCCGAGTAGGCGGGGATATCGCCCATCATCGACTGCATCGAGTTGGTCAGCGACGCAAGCACGACGATGCCGACCAGCAGGACGACCCCGAGCACGACCGGAATGCCGATCGCCTCCGGCACCTTCTTTCGCT
>JBCDBY010000377.1:0-3827 GCA_039182715.1 Planctomycetota bacterium | reverse complement strand
GCGGGATGGCGCGCGCGGCGGCGGCATCCAGGTCGAACGCGAAGAGTGCCCGCCGGGTCGGGAGCAGCAGGGTGCCGCCCGCGAGGATGGGGCGGCCGAACAGCTCCGGCGGCACGCGCACGGCGCGGTCGTGCGGGCTGTCGATCGCCGGCAGACGGGCGAAGCGGAACGGGTACTCGCGACGCAGATCGTTCGAGACGACGTTCTCGTAGCCGTAGCGCGCCTGGTCCGGATCGCGCACGCCGACGTAGTACCCGCGGCCGCCGCGCAGGCCCGCGACGTACTCCAGTAAGCAGTTGCGACCGAAGTCGCGGTCGCGGCGCTGGCTCCAGCAGACGAGCGTGAAGCGGCCGTCCTCGATGCGGCGGCGTCCCCGCAGCCAGCAGCGGTCGATCGCGTCGCCGTCGACCGGTGCGAAGTGGACGTAGTTGCCGAGGATGCGCGGCGCCTCGCGTTTCCACCCGGGCCGGCGCGGGGCGTACTGCTCGCGTCGCACCATGAGGCGGAACTGCTCGCGTTCGGGGTGGCGATCGTAGCGGTAGAGCCAGATGAACTCGCCGCTGCGCGCGTCCAGCGCGGCGGCCACGCCGAGTCCGGTCACGACGACGACGACGCCCTGCGACACGGCGGGCGCGAGCCCCGAAATGGGCGGAAGCTGCGGCGGCGCCTCGGTGTCGCCGGATCCGAGGAAGCGGTGCCAGAGCAGCCGGCCGTCGATCCGGTCGAAGCAGAACAGATAGGACTGCTCGCGTCGGGTCGGGCCCGACTCCGCCTGCTCGCGGATGGCGCCGTAGACATAGAGCCGTCCGCCCACGACCGCGGGCGCGCCGCGATAGAAGATCGGCCGGCGGAGGATCGCCGGGTCGTCGCGGCGCGGCGTGAAACGACCGCGGCGCCAGAGGATCTGGTCGTTTTTCGTGTCGTACGCGAGCAGTTCGTTGTCGGGCAGCAGGTCGTCCTCGCCGAGGGCGCGGACGCGCGGGAAGTAGACGACGCCGTCCTGCACCGTGGCGCCGCGGCGGCCCGGGTTCACGAGCATGAGCGTGTCGAGCACGGCGGGGTCGGGCCCGCGCCCGTTGCCCGGGACGAAGCGACGAATCGCGCCGCTGCGCCGATCGATGATCGCGAGGTGGGTGCCGAACGAGACGTAGAGATGCTGCGCGTCGGCGATGGCGTGGAAGGGCACCTGCGGGCTGGCGCGCTCGACCGGGTCGTAGTCGACGAAGTTGGGCGTGAACTCCAGTTCCTGGGTCGCCCAGCGCAGCTTGAGCTTCTCGACCGGCGGCAGCGCGTCTCCGTTGCGGGATCGCGTCGCGTCGCCGCCGATGGTCGGCCAGTGCGCCGGCGGCGTCGGCGCGTGCCGGGCGAGGAAGGCGCGACGCTCCTTGTACGGAGCGGCCTCGAGGAACGCCTTCTCCTCGGTGCGGGCGACGTGCTCGGGGACGCGCAGGAGAAAGCCGCGCGCCGCGTCGCGGTCGCCTCGCTGCAGCGCGCGGTCACTGAGCGCGAGGAGCGCGATCGGCGCGGCGCGGGCGGCGGGGTAGCGGTCGAGCAGATCGAGCAGCGCGTCCTCGTCCTGCGCCGCAAGCGCTCCGAGGAGCGCGGCGGAACCGCGCTCGTCGTAGAGGGTGCGCCAGGCGTCCAGGACCGCGCGGGGATAGGGATCGCGCTCGGCCAGGAGCTGCATCTGCGCCCAGCGGCGCACCGAGGTGAACAGCTCGCGGGCCCGGATCGGCAGCAGCTTCTCGGTCGGCGTGACCATCATCTGCTGCAGCAGTTCGGCCGCGCCGGCGTAGTCCTTGGCCTCGACCGCCTTGCGCGCCTCCTCGACCAGTTTGCCGGTGGTCTCGTCGTCCGCCGGCACGAACGAGGTGTTGTGGAGGGGGCGGTTCTCCTGCGCGGCAAGGGTGGGCGTGAACGTCAGGAGCAGGAGGAGCGCACGAAGCACGGTCGAATGATACGCGGAATCGGCCAGAGGCCCGGAGCTCGGAGCCTGGGGCAGGCTGCTCGCCCCTACTCGGTCACGTCGGTCTGGCGGTCCTCGGACGGCTCGGCGAGCGGCACGGCACCGTCGGGCGAAACGCACCACGTCTCGGCGACCACGCGCTCCACGTAGAACGGATCGTGCCGGAGTGCGTGCGCCTCGGCCGCGAGATGCACCTGGCGGTCCCGCGCCTCGCGATACGCCTCGACCAGCTCCCGCTCCTCCTTCTGCAGCCGGTGCTTGTGCTGCGCGGCCGGCAGCGCGTTGGCGAAGAGCACGACGAGCGTCATGCCGGCGAGGAGGAAGGGGAGCAGTCGGGTGGCGTTCAAGATCCGTACTTGGCGCGAGCGTCGAGCTCGCTCTCGATGAAGAGCAGGCGGTTGTACTTGGCGACGCGGTCCGAGCGGCAGGGCGCGCCCGTCTTGATCTGGCCCGCGCCGGTGGCGACGACGAGATCCGCGATGGTGGTGTCTTCGGTCTCGCCCGAGCGGTGCGAGATGACCGCGTTCCAGCCGGCGTTGCGCGCCATCTGGATCGCCATCAGCGTCTCGGTGAGCGTGCCGATCTGGTTGAGCTTGATGAGGATCGCGTTGGCGGCGTTGCGCTGGATCGCCTTCTCGAGGAACTGCACGTTGGTGACGAGGAAGTCGTCGCCGACGAGCTGCATGCCCTCGCCCATGCGGTTGGTCAGCTTCTCCCAGCCGTCCCAGTCGTCCTCGTTGAGGCCGTCCTCGATGGAGACGATCGGGTAGCGCTTGGCCCAGTCCTGCCAGAGATCGATCATCGCGTCGGAGTCGATCGTCTTCTTGGCGACGCGCATCTTGTACCGGCCGTCCTCCCAGAGTTCGGACGTGGCGGGGTCGAGCGCGATCGTGACCTGGCTGCCGGGCTGGTAGCCCGCCTTCTCGATCGCCTCCATGATGCACTCGAGCGCCTCCTCGTCCGAGCCGAGCGCCGGCGCGAAGCCGCCTTCGTCGCCGACCTGCGTGGAGTAGCCGCGCGTCTTCAGGACGCCCTTGAGGGCGTGGTAGATCTCGGTGCCCCAGCGCAGCCCCTCCGAGAAGTTCTGCGCCCCCGAAGGCATGACCATGAACTCCTGGAAGTCGGTGCTCTGCCAACCGGTGTGCGCTCCGCCGTTCAGGATGTTCATCATCGGGACCGGCAGGATGTGCGCGTCGTCGCCGCCGAGATGCGCGTACAGCGGCTTCTTCGCCGAAGCCGCGGACGCGTGCGCGAAGGCGAGCGAGACGCCGAGGATGGCGTTCGCGCCGAGGCGCCCCTTGTTGGCGGTGCCGTCCAGCTCACAGAGCACCCCGTCGAGGCCGGACTGGCCGTCGAACTCCTGGCCGCGAATGCGGTCGGCGATCTCGCCGTTCACGTGGCCGATGGCGGTCTGCACGCCCTTGCCGAGATAGCGGTCGCCACCGTCGCGCAGCTCGTGCGCCTCATGGGTGCCGGTCGAAGCTCCGGACGGGACCATGGCGGAGCCGCGGGCGCCGTCGTCGAGCTGGATCTCCACGGCGACCGTGGGGTTGCCGCGGGAGTCGAGGACTTCGAGGCCGCGGACGTTGGCGATCGTACCCATGAGAACTCTCCTTCTTTTGATCGGTTGGAGTCTTCGGAAACCCGATTGTCGCTCAGGGAAAGGCTAGGGGCTAGGAGCTGGGGGCTCGGGGCAGGAGCCTCGGAGGGGATTTCCCGTGGCTTTGCACGCCCGGCCCCTGGCTCCCAGCTCCTGGTCCCCAGCCCCGCGGCTGTTACCCTTCGCGCCCTTATGCCCCTGACGAAACACGGCACGCAGCAGCTGCTCTTCTACGGCTCCTGGCTGGTCATGCTGGGCGGC
>JBCDBY010000376.1:0-3837 GCA_039182715.1 Planctomycetota bacterium | reverse complement strand
GCTCGCCGGCGAGTGGGTCAGCCCGCTCAACGCGAAGGTGCGCCAACCCTTCATCGAAGTGAAGAAGCTCACCGACAAGGTGGCCGACGTCCGCAAGTTCTTCACGGAGCGCAAGGAAGGCATTCCGCGCGAAGCGGTCGCGGCGTGGGAGGAAATCAAGAAAACGATCCCGACGCCGGACACCTTCGCCTCCACGTCAATCGAGGACATGGAGGCGGCGCAGGCGAAGCTGCAGCCGGTCATCGACAACTTCGGCACCGTGCCCAAGGACATCAACGACTGCACGGTTGCCGCCCGCAGCCGCAACACGAGCCTGAGCACCGCGATCAAGGAGCGTCGCGCCGAGCGCCAGCAGACCGACCGCAAGCTGGTCTGCGACACGCTGCGCCGCTACCGCAGCCTCGACCCGGACGTGCTCCCCAACTCGGTCATGAACAGCGACTTCGCCAACGCGCGCCGCGCGTGGCAGCAGCTGCTCGACAACGACCAGCTCAAGTCGCCGCGCTACCGCGCCTTCGCCAAGGAGCGCATCGAGGCGCTGCGTTACATCGAGAACCTCTTCGTCCAGTTCATGGTCGACGTCCGCAAGACGGACGACGCCAAGAAGGGCGAGGGTCCGCTCAAGGACCTCAAGTCCGTCTTCGTGACCGAGTCCGGCCGCGACTTCACCTTCAACTTCGACAAGGGCGATCCGCCGGACCCGTCGCGCTTCTATCTGAGTCGCCGCTACAAGGGCAAGAACGTCATGACGTTCTCCTCCATGCCGGCGGACTGGATTTACGAGCATGCGTTCCGCGAGCCCGGTTCCGCTCCCGAGGAGCTGCGCTGGCGCGAAGTCACACCGATCCTGCGCTTCTCGGTCGGGCTCTACCTGTTCGAGACGATGCAGTACGACGAGGCCGTGGCCCACTTCGAGAAGCTCGTCAGCGACGAGACCTACGGCTCCATCGCCACCTCGTTCGCCGAGCGCAGCCGCAAGGAGGCGGAGGCGCGGGCGGAGTACCTGGGGCTGCTCAAGCAGTTCCGGGAGGCGGGCAAGGCGACCGACGTCGAGGGGGTCCTGACCAAGCTGAAGACCTTCGGCCAGCGCCACGAGGGCACGCTGTTCTACATCGACGTGATGGATGCGCAGCAGAAGCTCTCGGTGGACATCTATCCGGGCGTCGCCGACGCGGACAGCGGCGAGCTGAAGTTCCCGAAGATGCCGCCGGCGCCGGCGAAGTAGCAGCATCCGAGCGACTGGGAAGCCGATGAGCCCGGTCACGCCGCACCCGGAGGGGGCGGTCCTGCGCGTGCGCGTGTCGCCCGGCGCAAGGCGGGATCGCGTGCTCGGTCTGCACGGCGGGGCGCTCAAGATCGCGGTGCGCTCGCCGGCCGACCGGGGGCGCGCCAACCGGGAACTGCTTGCGACGCTGGCGCGCCTGTTCGGCACCGCGTCGCCGGAGCTCCTGCGGGGCGAAACCGCACGCGACAAACAGGTGCTCTTCCGTGGCGTGGACGAAGCGCATTTGCGGTCCGTCCTGGCGACCGTGTGCGACGCGCCGTAAACGGCCCTGGCTCCTGAGCGGCTCACGAGGATCGGCCGCGCTGGTCGAACGGGCCTACTTCGAGGCCCGAAGCCTCGCCACGCCCCAGACGAGCGTCGCGAGCGCGAGGATCGCCAGGATCTCCACGAGGAGCACGGAGAGGGAGATCTCGATCGTCCGGTACATCCCCCCGGAGCGATCGGGCGGGTCGAACAGGAATCGCCACTCGAGCCGCGCCATGGAGGCGCCACGCGCAGCGGTACCGAGATTCGTGAACCAAGGCGGCCAAAGGCACGCGACCAGGACGGCGACGCCAGCCGCCCCCATGACGATCCACCCGGCCTTCGTCGATCGGATCCCGTCGCTCTCCCCCATCGGCTCCCGAAGATAGCAGATCGATGGACACGGGATCGACCGGCGCACTCTTCGACAATCCGACGTCCTCGCCCCCGCGGCGGACGTCTTACGACCCGCTGGCGACGGATGACAAGGGCGCAGCCTTGCACTACTCTTGGACGCTTCATGAGCGAGAGCTGGGAAGCCATCGAGGAGGCGGCAGCCTTCCTGCGCGACAAGGGCGCGGCGCCGCGCGCGCTCGTCATTCTCGGAACGGGACTCGGCGGGCTGTCGGGTCGCTTCGACGAGACGGAGTCGATCCCGTACGGCGAAGTGCCCCACTTCCCGGAGTCGACCGCACCCGGGCACGCCGGCCAGCTCGTGCTGGCGCGGCGGGGCGATCAGCAGGTGCTGCTCATGGAGGGCCGCTTCCACTGCTACGAGGGCTACTCCATGGAGGAGGTGACGCGGCCGATCCGCGTCGCGCGCGCGCTCGGGGCCGAAGCGTTGATTCTGACCAGCGCGGTCGGCGGCATGGACCCGCGCTACCGGCTCGGCGAGATCTGCGTCGTCGAGGACCACATCAACATGATGGGCACCTCGCCGCTCGTGGGACCCAATGACGATCGCTTCGGCCCGCGCTTTCCCGACATGAGCGAGCCGTACGACCCCGCGCTGCGCGACGTGGCCGAGCGACTGGCGCGCGAGGCGGGCTTCCGCCTGCCGCGCGCCGTGCACGTCTCCGTCCTCGGACCGCAGCTCGAGACACGCGCCGAGTACCGGATGCTGCGCCAGCTCGGCGCCGATACGGTCGGCATGTCCACCGTCCCGGAAGCGATCGTCGCGGTGCATGCGGGCATGCGCGTCTGCGCGCTCGCGGTCGTCACCGACCTCGGCCTGCCCGACGCGCTCGAGGCGATCGACGTCGAGAAGATCATCGCCGTAGCCAACGCCGCGGCCCCGCAACTGGAAACCCTCGTGCTGGGGCTGCTCGAGCATGTCTGAGGCGATCCTGGTCTGTAACGTCTCCGGCGGCGGTCGGACGGTCCTCAACCTGCAGGACGAAATCGAGGCCGGGCGCCTCGATGCGCGCATCGCGCTGGTGATCGCCGACCGCGACTGCAAGGCGATCGAGCGCTGCGCGGCGCGCGGGCTCACGGTCGAGCTGATCCCGTGGAGCAAGGGCACGACGCCCGAGGACTGGGGCAGCCGCGCCTGGGCGCGCATCGAGGAGGCGGGTGCGACCCTGGTCTGCAACGCGGGCTTCCTGCGTCTGCTGGTCGTGCCCCCGGCCTGGGAGGGCCGCATCCTCAACATCCACCCCGCGCTGCTGCCGAAGTTCGGCGGGCGCGGCATGTACGGCGACCGTGTGCACGCGGCCGTCCTCGAGGCGGCCGAGCGCGAGTCGGGATGCACGGTGCACTACGTCACCGCCGAGTACGACACCGGCCCGATCATTCTGCAGCGCCGGGTTCCGGTGCAGCCGAAGGATTCGGTCGACACGCTCGCGGCGCGTGTGTTCGAATCGGAGTGCGAGGCCTACCCGGAGGCCATCCGCCTGCACCACGCGGGACGGCTCACGATCCGGGACGGAAAGGTGGACATCGTCGATGAGTGAAGGCAGCCAGTTCCTGCAGTCGATCCGCGAACTCGCGGGCAAGAAGGTCCGCTTCTACACGGGCGGCGGCGACCGCGGGTTCGTGCAGGGCCCCGTCGCACGCGTCGACGGCGACCTGATCTACATCGAGAAGCAGGGCGACATCAAGGGCACGCTCTACACGCTCACGCTGCACGCCACCGCCGTGCGCTACTACGAGATCGACAAGCTCGTCGACACCGAGTAGCGGTCACTTTATACGTGTGACGTTCGACGTGTGACGTTCGACGTGTGACGTTCGACGTGTGACGTTCGACGTGTGACGTTCGACGTGTGACGTTCGACGTGTGACGTTCGACGTGTGACGTTCGACGTGTG
>JBCDBY010000375.1:0-3866 GCA_039182715.1 Planctomycetota bacterium | reverse complement strand
GCCGGAGGGTGCCGGCTGGCGTCCGCGTCCGCCGCTTTTCGCACCCGCGCGCCCGCTCTTCGGGGCGCCGCGTGCGCCGGCGCTCCGCTTGCGCGTCGAGCTGGGGCCCTTGGGCTTGCCGTCGACCCAGACGGTTGCGCCGCATGCGGTGCAGGCGAAGCTGGCAGCGGCGAAACCCGCCTTGAGCTTGTACTTCTTGCCGCACTGGGGACAGACAGTGATCTTGCCTTCGGCCATCGATGGTCTCCTCGTAGAGCGCCCCAATATACCAACGCGAAACCGCGCGTGACCCACCGCGTATCCTTCCTTCGTGGGCCAGTCTTTCCGTCTCGTCTCCGAATTCGAGCCCAAGGGCGATCAGCCGTCCGCCATCGAGGGTCTCGTCCAGAGCGTCGCCGCCGGGCGCCGCGACCAGACCCTGCTCGGGGTCACCGGATCCGGGAAGACGTTCACGATGGCGCACGTCATCGAGCGCCTCGATCGCCCGGCGCTCGTCCTGGCGCCGAACAAGATCCTCGCCGCCCAGCTTTTCGAGGAGTTCCGGACGCTGTTTCCGGACAACGCCGTCGAGTACTTCGTGTCGTACTACGACTACTACCTGCCCGAGGCGTACATCCCCTCCTCCGATACCTATATCGAGAAGGAGGCGACGATCAACGACCGCATCGACCGGATGCGGCTGCGGGCCACCTTCAGCCTGCTGACGCGTCGCGACGTGATCGTGGTCGCCTCGGTCTCCTGCATCTACGGCGCCGGCTCGCCCAGCAACTACCGCGACCTCCACCTCGACCTGGCCGCCGGCCAGGAGATCGACCGCGACGTCGTGCTGCGGCAGCTCGCCGCCAACCTCTACACGCGCTCCGGATTCGATTTCCGGCGCGGCACCTTCCGCGTGCGCGGCGACGTCGTCGACGTCTATCCCGCCTACGCGGAGGATCGCGTGATCCGGCTCGAGTGGTTCGGCGACACGCTGGAGGAGATCCGCACGATCGATCCGCTCACCGGCGAGATCGACGAGCAGGCGCTGGAGTCGGTCTCGATCTACCCGCGCAGCCACTACGTGACGCCGGAGGAGAAGCTCAAGACCGCCTGCGAGAGCATCGAGAAGGAGCTGGAGCTGCGGCTGACGGAGCTGCGCAAGGAGCGCAAGCTGCTCGAGGCGCAGCGGCTGGAGCAGCGCACGCGGTACGACGTCGAGCTCATGCGCGAGGTCGGCACCTGCCCCGGCATCGAAAACTACTCGCTGCACCTCGACGGCCGGCAGCCCGGCACGCAGCCGTGGACGCTGCTCTCGTACTTCCCCGAGGACTTCCTGATGTTCATCGACGAGAGCCACGTCGCGGTGCCGCAGGTGGGCGGCATGTACCGCGGCGACCGCGCGCGCAAGACGGTGCTGGTCGACCACGGCTTCCGCCTGCCGTCGGCGCTCGACAACCGGCCGCTGCGCTTCGACGAGTTCCGCGAGAACGTCAAGCAGTACGTCTACGTCAGCGCGACCCCGGGCGACTACGAGCTCGGCGAGAGCAAGGACGAGATCTACGAACAGATCGTGCGGCCGACCGGTCTCGTCGACCCGGAGGCGGAGGTGCGCCCGGTCGACGGCCAGGTGGACGATCTGCTGCACGAGATCCGCAAGACGGTCGAGGACGGCTACCGCGTGCTGGTGACGACGCTGACCAAACGCATGGCGGAGGAGCTGACCGAGTACTACACCGAGGTCGGCGTGAAGTGCCGCTACATGCACAGCGATATCGACGCGCTGGAGCGCACCGAGATCATCCGCGACCTGCGCCTCGGCGTCTTCGACGTGCTCATCGGCATCAACCTGCTGCGCGAGGGGCTCGACCTGCCGGAGGTGGCGCTGGTCGCCATCCTCGACGCCGACAAGGAGGGCTTCCTGCGCAACGACCGCTCGCTCATCCAGACGATGGGGCGCGCGGCGCGCAACGTGGACGGTCGCGTGATTCTCTATGCCGACTCGGTGACCGCCTCGATGCAGCGCGCGATGGAGGAGTCGGAGCGCCGGCGCGCCAAGCAGCTCGCCTACAACGAGGAGCACGGCATCACGCCCACCACGGTGAAGAAGGCGATCGCCGACGCGATCGGCTCGCACTTCTCCGACCCGGAGGATCTGGAGGTCGAGCGCAAGACCTCGATCGTGCATCGCACGGCGGCCGAGACCGCCCGCGAGATCGAGCAGGTCAAGCAGGACATGTGGAAGGCGGCCGAGGAACTCGAGTTCGAGCGCGCCGCCGAGCTGCGCGACAAGC
This sequence comes from Planctomycetota bacterium, assembly GCA_039182715.1. Classification (GTDB taxonomy): domain Bacteria; phylum Planctomycetota; class PLA2; order PLA2; family PLA2; genus JBCDBY01. The sequence continues at coordinate 1,596 of JBCDBY010000375.1, read as the reverse complement.
TCAAGCAGCTGGAGGCCCACGAGCTGCGCGTGCGATGAACGAAGCGCTCCGGCAGAAGGTGGCCGGGCTTCCGACGACGCCCGGCTGCTATCTCTTCAAGGACGCGCGCGGCAAGGTCGCCTACGTCGGCAAGGCGGGCAACCTGCGCCAGCGCGTGCGCGCCTACCTGCGCCCCGAGGGCGACGGCCGCGTGCTCATCCCGCACCTGATCGAGCAGATCGCCGACGTCGAGTTCATCTCGACCGCCAACGAGAAGGAGGCGCTGCTGCTGGAGGACGCGCTGGTCAAGACGCACCGGCCGCGCTTCAACATCCGGCTGCGCGACGACAAGGCGTACCTCTGCATTCGGGTCGACACGAAGCACCGCTGGCCGCGCATCCACATGGTGCGACGCTTCCAGAAGGACGGCGCGATCTACTTCGGACCGTTCTCCAGCGCCAAGTCGGTGCGCCGCACGATCCGGACGCTCGGCGCGGTCTATCCGCTGCGGCTCTGCACCGACCACACGCTCGAAACGCGCGGGAAGGTCTGCCTGTATCACCAGCTCAAGCGCTGCTGCGGCCCTTGCGTGGACGGGCTCGTCGACAAGCCGAACTACGATGGCTACGTGCAGGGGATGCTCGAGCTCCTGCGCGGGCGCACCGGCCCCCTGCTCAAGCGGCTCAAGGAGGAGATGGCCGAGGCGGCGGAGGCGATGCAATTCGAGCGCGCCGCTTCGCTCCGCGACCAGATCGAGGCGGTCGAGCGCACGACGGTCGCCCAGCGCGTCGCGAGCCCCGACGGCAAGGACCGCGACGTGATCGGCCTCGCCCGCCGCGGCGAGGTCGTCACCGCGGTTGTCCTGCACGTGCGCGACGGCCGCCTGCTCTCCAAGCGCACGCTCTCCTTCAAGAGCATCCTGCCGGACGGCGAGATCCTGCAGAACGTGCTGCAGGCGGTCTACCGCGGCGGACGCCTCGTCCCGCCCGAGATCCTGCTGCCCAGCGAGCCGGAAGAGGCGGAGCGGCTGGAGACGGAGTATCGCGAGCGGCGCGGCGGGGCGGTGCAGCTCAAGGTGCCGTACCGCGGCCCGGCGCGGGCGCTGCTCGACCTCGCCGTCGAGAACGCGCAGCAGGAGGTGAAGGAGGCGGAGGGCGACGAGCAGCAGCGCGAGGCGTTGCTGGCGAAGCTGCGCGACACGCTGGGGCTCGGCCGCTTGCCGCGCCGCATCGAGTGCTACGACATCTCGACCATCCAGGGGTCGCAGACCGTCGGCTCGCGCGTCGTGTTCGAGGACGGCCGTCCGGACAAGGAGGGGTACCGCCGCTTTCGCATTCGCACCGTGAAGGGGCAGGACGACTTCGCCTCGATGCGCGAGGTGCTGGGCCGGCGGTTTCAGCGCGATCCGTCGCGCCCCGACCTCGTGGTGATCGATGGGGGCCCCGAGCAGCTCGCGGCGGTGCTGGACGAGATTCCCGAGGGGGTCGAGGCGGTCGGGCTCGCCAAGGCGCGCGCGGGCCGCGTCGGCGAGCAGCGCTACGAGCGCATCTTCAAGCCGGGTCAGCGCACGCCGCGCATTCTGCCGCCCGACGGATCGGAGACCTATCTGCTCGCGCG
>JBCDBY010000374.1:0-3911 GCA_039182715.1 Planctomycetota bacterium | reverse complement strand
TCGAGGTCGAGATCGAGCGCGAGCGTCTCGCGCACGTTGCCCTCGTCGTCCTCCAGCTCCTCGATCATCTCGGGCACCTGGAAGGCGTAGGCGTTTTTCTCGGTGTCGAAGTGGATCGCGTGCGGCGTGCGGTGCAGCACCGTCTCGCGGACCACCAGCTCGACGAGCGAACCGTAGCGCGATGCCTCCTTCTCGAGCTCGCGCTCGGCCACGAGCGAGTCGAGCGCGAGCGGCGAGAACGCGATCAGCGCCCCGATGAGTACCAGGACGACGACCAGCTCGATGAGCGTGAAGGCGCGCGACACGTGCTACTCCTTGTCCTCCGGGTAACAGATGTCGTCGTCGGTGTCTGGCTCCATGTCGGGCCCGTTCGAGCAGATGCGGTACTTCGACCGGCTCAGCTTGACGATGCGATAGTCCTCGCCCCAGGGGTCGGGCTCCATCACCATGAACGGCTCGTCCTGCGACTTCCGGAGCGGCGCCTCGAGTTCATCCAGGCTGTCGGGCACCCCGGTCTTCTTGGTCATCTTCCAGAGACCGACCTTGTTGTAGATGTCCTTGCACTTCGCGGCCGCGATGTCTTCCTGTCCGGAGGCGAACAACTGGAAGACCTCGGGGCCGACGAACGCGGCGAGCAGGCCGATGATGACGACCACGACCATGATCTCGATGAGGGTGAAACCTTGCTGATTCTTCTTCATGACTAGAGGTCCCGGATGGAGGAGGAGGACTGGAGGATGGGGAGCATGACCGCGATGACGATGAACCCGACCACGAAGGCCATGAGGACGATCATCATCGGTTCGAGAATCGCGAGCGCGCGCGCCGTGGTTGTCTCGATCTCTTCTTCGTAGGCGTCGGCGATGCGCTGCAGCATCTCGTCGAGCTGACCGGTCTGCTCGCCGACCGCGACCATGTAGCCGACGACCGGCGGGAAGACGCCCGACTTCTTGAGCGGCGTGGCGATGTCGGCGCCCTCGAGGATGCGCGTGCGCACCTCTTCGAGCGTGTTCTCCATCACCTTGTTGTTCATCAGCGTCTTCACGATGTCCAGCGAGTCGAGCACCGTGACGCCGGAGCGCAGCAGGGTCGACATCGTGATGGCGAAGCGGCTGACGATCTGCTTCTTGAGCAGGTTGCCGAGAACAGGCAGCTTGAGTTTGGTGCCGTCCCACCAGAGGCGCACGTCGTCGCGCGCCAGCAGGACGTATTTCCACATGAACCCGATGAACGCGAGGGACATCACGATCCAGACGAGGTTGTTCTGCAGGAAGACCGACGTCACGTCGAGCAGCTCGGTCATCCACGGCAGCTTCTGGCCGCGCGCCTTGGCGATGCTCACGAGCCGTGGCACGACGACGTTGACCAGGAAGATGACCACGCCCGCGCCGATGGTGAACATCACCGCCGGATAGATGAGCGCCGTCTTGACCTTGCCCTGGATCTGCGCCTGGCGCGTCCGGAAGTCGGCGAGGCGCACGAGCACGACGTCGAGATTGCCCGACGCCTCGCCCGCGCGCACCATGTTCACGAAGAGCGTGTCGAACAGGCGCGGGTGGGCGGCAAGCGCGTCGGCGAACGAGGTGCCGCGGACGACCTGCTCGCGCACGTCCCGCAGGATGACCTCGATGTCCTTGTGCTCGACCTGCTCGATGAGCGCCGAGACCGACTGCGCGAGCGGGATGCCGGAACGCAGCAGCGTGGCGAGCTGCCGGGTGTAGATCGGCATCGAGTCGGCGCCCTTGACCTTGCCTTCGTAGGTCAGGATCTTCTTCCACTGCCGTCGACGCGACGGCTTGGCGCCCTTGGTGCTCTTGTCGTCCTCGACCTGCTGCGAGACGGCCGAGACGACGAGATCGGTCACGAGCACGTTCTGCTCGCGCAGGCGCGCGCGCGCCTCGCGCGGGGTGTCCGCGTCGATGATGCCGGTCTTGTTCGACCCGCCGGTGTCCATGCCCTTGTATTCGTAGATCGGCATGGGCGTTAGAAGGCGTCGAGCTGCGTCACGCGCAGCACCTCGGAGGGCGTGGTGACGCCGCTGATGACCTTGCGGGCGCCGTCCATGCGCAGCGTGCGGCAGCCGCGCTCGATGGAGGACTTCTTGATGATCGTGGAGTTGACGCGCTCCATGACCTGGTCCTTCACCACCTCGTCGATCGGCAGCACCTCGTAGATGCCGGTCCGGTCGGTGTAGCCGGTGTTGAAGCAGGAGGGGCAGCCGACGCCCTTCCAGAGCTTGCCCTCGGGCAGCTCGTCCGGATCGATCTTGATCGACTTGAGGTCGAAGATGTCCTCGTCGGTCGGCTTCACGTGCTGCTTGCACTCCGGGCAGAGGCGGCGCACGAGGCGCTGCGCGATGACGCAGATGAGCGACGACGCCACGAGGTAGGGCTCGAGGCCGATGTCGACCAGACGGGTCACGGTGCTCGCCGCGTCGTTGGTGTGCAGCGTGGAATAGACCAGGTGACCGGTGAGCGCCGCCTGGATGGCGATGCGCGCCGTCTCCACGTCGCGCACCTCACCGACCATCATGATGTCCGGGTCCTGGCGCAGCAGGTGGCGCAGGCCCATCGCGAACGTCAGGCCCTTCTTCTCGTTGATCTGGATCTGGCTGATGCCGGCGAGCTGGTACTCGATCGGATCCTCCAGCGTGATGACGTTGAGCTGCGTCGAGTTGACCTTCTGCAGCGCGCCGTACAGCGTGGTGCTCTTGCCCGAGCCGGTGGGGCCGGTGACGAGCAGGATGCCGTGGTTGTAGTTGATGTACTGCTCGACGAGCGCGAGGTTGTCCTTCTCGAAGCCGATCTCCTCGAGCGCGTAGAGACGCGCGCTCTTGTCGAGCAGGCGCAGCACGATGCGCTCGCCGCTGCTCGTCGGCACGGACGAGATGCGGATGTCGACCTCGGAGTCGCCCAGCTTCACCGACGCGCGGCCGTCCTGCGGGAGGCGGCGCTCCGCGATGTCCATGTTGCCCATGACCTTGAGGCGCGAGAGGATCGCGTCCTGCACCTTCTTCGGCGGCGCTTCCATGTCGTAGAGCACGCCGTCGATGCGGTAGCGCACCTGCAGCCGGTCGGGGAAGGGCTGGAAGTGCACGTCCGACGCGCGCATCTTGAGCGCCTGGAAGAGCACCATGTTCACGAGCCGGATGATGGGCGCCTTGTTGGCGGTGGCGAGCAGGTCCTCCGACTCGTCGATCGCCGCCGCCTCGGCAAGGATGTCGTCCTCGCGCAGGCCGTCCATCGTCTCCTCGACGACGCCCGACTTCGCCTTGTAGCCGCGGTTGATCAGCGACGTGATCTCGGCGCGCGGCGCGATGACCGGCTCGACCTCGGACCCGAGCATCGTGGCGAGGTCGTCCATCGGGTGCGTGTCGAGCGGGAAGGCGGTCACGACGCGGACCGTTCCATTTGCCTGGCCGATTCCGCACAGCGCGTAGTTGCGCGCGAAGCTGACCGGCACCTGGTGGACGAACTCCTCCGGCACCGACTCGTCGGCGAGGGCCGGGATGTAGTCGAGTTCGAGCGCGAAGGCGAGGGCTCGCAGGATGTCGTTTTCCGACATGTAGCCCTTGTGCAGAATGATCCTCTCGAAGCTCTGGCCCGTCTCCTCCTCGAGACGGAAGACCTCTTCGAGGCGCTCGTTGTCGAGCAGGTTCTGCTCGCGGATGAATTCGCGGATGGCTTCGCGCATGGGTGGCTTCCTATTGGACGCGGCAGGGGCCGCGAACCGTCCCGAATTCTAGCAGCGAGGAGGGAGTTCGGGGGCCCGTAGCACCCCGGCGACTGACAAGGCACGGTTTGAAGGGGCCCACGTCGGCCCGAGGCCGCGCCCAGAGTTGATTCTGGCAAAGCCCAGCGAAGTCGCGGCTCCGCCGATGTGGTTTGCTTCCACTTCAAGGAGCCGCGACG
>JBCDBY010000373.1:0-3912 GCA_039182715.1 Planctomycetota bacterium | reverse complement strand
CGCGGTTATCGGCGTCGCCTTCCGCCGCTCCCTGGTGGTGATCGCGATCGCCGCGGGCATCGGGCTCCTCATTTGGCTCTGGGGCCAGCGACCGCGGGAGGCGGCTCCCGAGAAGGGCCTCGACGCGGCGGCCCCGGAAGCGGTGGTGGAGGAGACCTCGGCCCCCGACCTTCCGTTCACCGACCTGACCCAGGCCGCTGGGATCGATTTCGTCCACTTCAACGGCGCCTACGGCGACAAGCTCCTGCCTGAGACGATGGGGGGCGGCGTGGCGTTCTTCGACTACGACGCCGACGACGACCCCGACCTCTACGTCACCTGTCTCGGCCGCAATCTGCTGTTCCGCAACGAGGGCAAGCGGTTCGTGCTCGTCGAGGACGGTCCCGACGGCGGTACGTGGATCGAACCCGAGACGAACAAGGAGCGCCACAGCTGGTCGACCGGCGCCGCCTGGTTCGACGCGGACAACGACGGCGACCTCGACCTCGTCGTCGTCAACTACGTGAAGTGGTCCGAGAAGACCAACGTCAAGGCGTACATCGAGGACAACGAGCTCGCGTACACGCGCCCGCAGCTCTACGAGGGCGATCGACCGCGCCTCTACCTGCAGCAGGATCACGGGTGGTTCACCGACGCGACCGAGGGTTCCGGCCTGGAGGGCGCCCGCGACGCGAAGAAGATCATTCCCGGCAAGTCGATGGCGCTCTGCCTCGACGACTACGACGGCGACGGGCTCGTCGATCTCTTCGTCGCCAACGACACCGTCCAGAACTTCCTCTTCCTCAACCGCGGGAACGCGAAGTTCGAGGAGGTCGCGGTGGCCGCCGGCGTCGGCTACGACGACAACGGCACGGCGCGCGCGGCGATGGGGATCGACTCCTTCTCGTTCGACAACGGCGATCGCGTCTCGGTGCTGATCGGCAACTTCTCCGAGGAGCCGGTCTCGTTCTTCACCGTGGCGCGCGGCGGCAACGAGGCGCTGTTGTTTCGCGACGACGCAAGCCGCGCCCGCGTGGGGCAGCCGACGCTGCTTCCGCTCACCTTCGGTCTCATCGTGCGCGACCTCGACCTCGACGGGTACGAGGACTTCGTGCTCGCCAACGGTCACATCGAGCCGTCGGTCTCCAAGCTCAAGGCGGAGCTGCAGCACAAGCAGTCGCCGCAGTTCTTCCGCAACCTCCAGGGGCGCCGCTTTCGCGACGTGAGCATCGATGCGGGCTCCGGCTTCCAGCAGCGCTTCGTCGGGCGCGGACTCGCCAGCGCCGACTTCGACGGGGACGGCGATCTTGACCTCGTCTTCACCGCCAACGCCGGCCGCGCGCGCCTGCTGCGCAACGACGCGCCGGAGGGCCGCGTGCGCGTGACGGTGCGCGTGCGTCAGCCGAAGCACAAGAATCGCGAGGCGCTCGGAGCGGTAGTGCACGTCGGCGGCCAGCGCCGCACGATTCGCACCGGCGGCTCCTACCTGAGCCAGAGCGAGCTCATCGCCGTCTTCGGCGTCGAGGCGGAGAGCGGACCGGCGCACGTCGTCTGGCCGGACGGGACGAAGCAGGAATTCACCTATCGTCCCGGCGCGCAGCTCATCGAGCGCAAGTGATGCGCGCGGCGGCGCTGCTGCTCGTCCTGCTCGCCGGCGTCGTGGCAGCGGGCTACGGGCACGCGCGCACGCTGCACGCCGATCGCGAGCAACGTGCCGCCGATGCGATGCGCGCCCGCTTCGAGGGCTACGAGGAGCACGTGCGCTACGTGGCGCGGCTGGAGCCCGACGCGATCGCGCGCTACCTGACCGATTTCAAGGGGCTCGCGCGCGTGCGCATGTTCGACGCGGACGGGGCGGTGCAGGCGCGTATCGAACGGCTGCGCTACTTCGTCGCGATCCAGGAGCGCGACCGGCCGGACGCGCCGCCGCGCGCGCCGGAGGGCATCGCCGGGCTGGAGTCGGACGCGTCGCGGCTCGACGTGCGCGACGACCTGCGCTCGGTCGTGCGCTACACCGCGGCGCGCCCCGAAGGCGGTTGGGTGGAGCTGACCGTGTACGCGGCGCCGTTCCTCCCCGGGGGCGCGGCGCGGCTGCGGACGACCGCGGGGCAACCGCTGCTCGACTCCGGCGTCGGGCTCGCGTCGGAAGAGTGGCGCGTGGTGCTGCCGTTCGCGCCGTCGTTCGCGGACGTGCAGCCCTATGTTCTGCTTGCGTTCGGGGTCGTGGTGCTCGGCGCGATCGCGCTGCTGTTCCGCGCGCGGCAGCGTCGCGCGCTGGAGCGCATGGCGATGGAGCGCGAGCTGGCACAGGGCGAGCGGCTGCGCGCGCTTGGCCTGCTGGCGTCCGGCATCGCTCATGAGATCAACAATCCGCTCGAAGGCATCGCCAACTGGATGGCCATCGGCGAGACGGGACGAGCACGCGAGGGGCTCGACCGCATCGCCGCCCTGACGCGCCAGCTGCTCCGCTTCGCGCGCGGCCAGGAACAGGCGCACGATGCGGCGCCGGCCGACGTCGCGGAAACTTTCCGAAACGCGCACGCCCTCGCGGCGGTGAGCGACGTATGTAGACATGTGCGAACGGAGGAGGCGTTGCCGGACGGGTTGTGCGTCCGCGTGCCGGGGGCGGTGTTGGAGCAGGTCTTCTTGAACCTGCTGCTCAATGCCGGCGCCGCGATGCGCGCGTGCGAAGACAAGCGCGTCCGTGTCGAAGCCCGATCGAACGATAGTTCGGTGATCGTGGAAGTGCGCGACAGCGGTCCCGGCATCGCGCCGGACGATCGCGCGCGCGTGTTCGACCCCTTCTTCTCGCGCAGTGGCGGATCGGGCCTCGGTCTGAGCGTCTCCTACGGATTGGTGGAGGCTTCGGGCGGTTCGCTCACGGTTGCGGAACAGGTCGCCGGCGATGGGGGAGAGGGAGCATGCTTCAAGCTGGAGTTGCCGCGGGCGTGACGCGCGTGCTCGTCGTGGAAGACGAGAGCTACGTGGCCGAATCGCTGGTGGCGTTGCTGGAACGACACGAGTTCGCGCCGGTCGCCGTCGCGACGGCGGAGGAGGCGCTCGAACAGCCGGCGTGCGACGTCGTCCTCGCCGATCTCAAGCTGCCCGGCATGTCGGGCGTCGAGCTGCTGCGCAAGCTCAAGGACCGCGACCCCAGCCTGCCCGTGCTTTTGTTGACCGGGCATGGCTCGATCGCCGACGCGGTCGAGGCGATGCGCGCGGGCGCGCTCGACTTCCTGACGAAGCCGGTCGAGCCCGACGTGATCGTGGAGCGGCTGCGCAAGGCGGTCGAGCGCCGCACCATCGAGCGCGAGCGCGACCGCTGGCGGAACGACACCGAGCTCGTCGCGGAGTCGCCGGCGATGCGCCGGCTGCTCGATCAGGTGGAGTCGATCGCCGCGCAGGACGTCTCCGTTCTGCTGACCGGCGAAAGCGGCACCGGCAAGGAGCTGGTCGCCACCCACCTGCACGAGTCGAGCCCGCGCCGCGACGGACCGCTGGTGCGCGTGCACGGCGGGGCGGTGCCGCCGGCTCTGTTCGAGTCGGAGTTCTTCGGCCATGTGCGCGGCGCGTTCACGGGCGCGACCAACGACCGGGCCGGCTGGTTCGTCGAGGCGAACGGCGGCACGCTCTTCCTGGATGAAATCGGCACGCTCCCGATGGAGGGGCAGGCCAAGCTGCTGCGCGCGCTCGAGACGGGCGAGGTGCGGCCGGTCGGCGCGACGTTCACGCGCCAGGTCGACGTGCGCGTCGTCGCCGCGACCAACGAGGATCTGGAATCGAGGCGGGACGAGGGGACCTTCCGGTCCGACCTCTATTACCGATTGGCGGGGGTGCCGTTGCGCATTCCGCCGCTGCGCGAGCGAACCGAGGACATTCGGGCGCGCGCGCCGCGCGTTTCCGCCGGGCCGCCGCAGACCCCCGAGGCGATTG
>JBCDBY010000372.1:0-3921 GCA_039182715.1 Planctomycetota bacterium | reverse complement strand
TGCGCAACGACGGGCGCATCTGGGTGCCCAAGAGCGCGGACGACGTCGCGAAGCCGGCCGGAGACATCGCCGAGGCTGACCGCGACTACTACCTCGAGCGCAAGTACCCGAGCTTCGGCAACCTCTCGCCGCGCGACATCTCCTCGCGCAGCGCGAAGGAGGTCTGCGACGACGGGCGCGGCGTCGGCCATGGCGGCCGCGGCGTCTACCTCGACTTCCGCGACTCGATCAACCGCCTCGGCAAGGAGGAGATCAGCGCGCGCTACGGCAACCTCTTCGACATGTACGCGCGCATCACGGGCGAGAACCCGTACGAGGTGCCGATGCGCATCTACCCGGCGTCGCACTACACGATGGGCGGCCTCTGGGTGGACTACCACCTGATGAGCAACATCCCCGGCCTCTTCGTGCTGGGCGAGGCGAACTTCTCCGACCACGGCGCGAACCGGCTGGGCGCGAGCGCGCTCATGCAGGGGCTGTCGGACGGCTATTTCGTCATCAGCGACACGCTCGGCCACTACCTCGCGTCGACGCCGCAGGTGCACGTGCCGACCGACCACGCGGAGTTCGACCGCGTGGAAGAGGAGACGAGGGCGCGCATCGACAAGCTGCTCTCCGTCAAGGGCAAGCGCTCGGCCAACTCCTTCTTCAAGGAGGTGGGCCTGCTGATGTGGGACAAGTGCGGCATGGCGCGCAACAGGGAAGGCCTCGAGGAGGCGCTCAAGCGCATCCCCGAGATCCGCGCGGAGTTCTGGGAGAACGTGAGCATCACCGGCGAGTCGATGTCGCTCAACCAGGACCTCGAGAACGCCGGCCGCGTCGCCGACTTCCTCGAGTTCTCCGAGCTCATGTGCCACGACGCGCTCGACCGCGACGAGAGCTGCGGCGGCCACTTCCGCGAGGAGCACCAGACCGAGGAGGGCGAGGCGGTCCGCAACGACAAGGACTACGCCCACGTCTCCGCCTGGGAGTTCAACGGCGTCGGCGAGGCGCCCACGAAGCACAAGGAAGAGCTCGAGTTCGAGAACGTCGAGCTTGCAACCCGGAGCTACAAGTAGATGGACCTCACGCTGCACATCTGGCGCCAGGCCGGCCCGAAGGCGGACGGCCGCATGGTCACCTATCCCGTCGAGGGCGTGAGCCCCGACAGCTCGTTCCTCGAGATGCTCGACATCCTGAACGACGGGCTGATCGAGAAGGGCGAGGAGCCGGTGGCGTTCGACTCCGACTGCCGCGAAGGCATCTGCGGCATGTGCTCGCTGGTGATCAACGGCGTACCGCACGGCCCCGACCGCGGCGCGACCGTCTGCCAGCTCCACATGCGCCGCTTCAAGGACGGCGACGACATCTGGATCGAGCCGTGGCGCGCGAGGGCGTTTCCGGTCATGCGCGACCTGGTGGTCGACCGCACTGCGTTCGATCGCATCGTGCAGGCGGGCGGCTACATCAGCGAGAAGCTCGGCTCGGCCCCCGACGCGAACGCGATCCCGATCCCCAAGGACGACGCCGACGCGGCCTTCGAGGCGGCGGCCTGCATCGGCTGCGGAGCGTGCGTGGCGGCGTGCAAGAACGCGAGCGCAATGCTCTTCGTCGCGGCCAAGACGGTGCACTTCGCGCGCCTGCCGCAGGGCCAGCCCGAGCGCGAGATCCGCGCGCTGGCGATGGTCGAGAAGATGGACGCGGAAGGCTTCGGCAACTGCACGAATCTGCTGGAGTGCGAAGCGGTCTGCCCCAAGGAGATCCCCGCCGACTACATCGTGGACATGAACCGCGACTACCTCAAGGCGGCGGTCTCGACGCCCGGCTTCAACTAATCGAACGGTGGTACGCTTCCCCCATGGGGAAGCGGGTACTCTTCGCGGTCGTCCTTGCGTGCTCGACAGCGAGCGCCGACGACTACGTCCGAAGGTTGACGCGCGAATTGATGTGGGACTCGTCCCACGAGCAGGCGACCGAGAAGCTGAGGCAGCTGGGCGCCGAGCGCTGCTTTCGAACGGTTCTACGCGAGATCCCGAAGCTCGAACCCGACGGTCCGCGCCGGGCGGCCGACCTCCTCGCGCAGTGGGTGCGCGAAAACCCGCCGCTGTTCCAGAGGCATGCGAAGACGCTGGTCGGATTCGCGGGGGAGGAAGACCACGTGTTTCGCGGCTCGTTCATCCCGTTGCTTGATCGGTGCGGGCCAAAGCAGCTCGGCGCGCTCAACCAGCTCCTGGGCAGCCGGTACGAGGACACTCGCAACGCGGCGGCAGCGGCCATGGCACGGCAGGGCGCCGCGGCCCACGTGCGCATCGAGCGCTCGCTCGCAAGTCGCTCCGCCGCGAGACGTGCCGGCGCTTGCCGCGCGCTCCAGCTCCTCGATACCCCGCCCGCCGCCTTCGTCGACCGGGCGCGTGTTCTCTTGAAAGACCGAGATCCTCTTGTCCGCATGGAGGCGGTGTCCGCGATCGCGATCGCCGACCGGGATCGGGGGCGCGCCGCGAACGACGTGAGCAGGCTGCTGGATGATGCCGATTCGCAAGTGTGGGGGGCGGCGGCGCAGGCCGCCGGCGACGTCGCTGACCCCATCCTCCCGCTCTTGCTCGCGCGTTCGCCGACCCAGTCCGAACGGACCATCGCGGCACTGGCCGCGCTCGGCCCCGCGTATCACGCGAAACTGATCCATGCGATCGACGACGGGCAGCCCGAGCGGGCGGCGATCCTGCTCCGCGCCCTCGCGCCCATTCGGATCGACTCGCTCGCCGATTCGGTGTACCAGCCGATCCTCGCGTACGCGACGCACCAGAACGCCGCTCTCCGGAGAGCCTACTTCGACACCTGGAGCCGAAGCGGATCGCCGCTATCCGACCCGGTCTTGAAGCAGGTGGAAGGAGCGATGGCGGACCGCGACGCGCGCATCCGCATCTGCGTCTATCGCATCGCCAGCAGCCAGGCACGGAACTCCCCGGGGGCGCTCGTGCGGGCCCGGATCGGGCTGGAAGACGGCCAGGCCGAGGTCCGCGCCCACGCTTGGTTCATGCTGCATCGAGCGAAAGAGCCGGTCCCGGCCAAGACGTCGTTCATCGAGTCGGTGAAGATCGCGGGCACGGTCGAGGCGCTCGCGTTGATGGGACGCGCCCGGCCGTTCATGCCGGCGCACCTGTCGGTCTTCCGGGACGCGGCTTCGTCGGAAGACCCCGCCGTGGCCATGGTCGGCATTCGCGGAATCGGCTTCGTACTCGAAGGCGTCGAACCGGTGACGATGAACGCGCGAGCGAAGGCGCTTCTCGTCGAACACAGGCGCGTCCGGGTCGCGGTCGGGCGCACGCTGGACTGGCTTCACCAAGCGGGACGAAAGGACGGCTGGCGCGCGGAACACCCTGCCTGCCACGTCGGCATCTCGTCGCTGGCGCTTCTGGCGTTCGCCGCTGCGGGCGTCGACGAGAGTCACCATCGGTACGGGGCGATCGTCGCGCGTGCGCTTCAGGCCCTACGCGCCGGGCAGTCGAAGCAGGGCTGCCTCGCTCCCGCGGGCAGGCATACCGCGACCACGCAACACGCCCTCGCGCAGAGCGCACTCGCGGAGCACCAGATCCTCTGCCCGAGACCTGCCTCACGACCCGCCTTGCGGCGCGCCATGGTTTGGTCCGAACAGGCGCGCAACCCGGCGCTCGGCTGGCGCTACAGGATTCGCACCGGTGAGAACGACACCTTCGTCACCGGGCTCATGGTCATGGCACAGGTGACCGGTCGCATGGCACTTGGCAAAGACGCCCCGCCGTCCGACCTGAAGGGGCCGGTGCGGTGGTTCAACAAGATGACCGATCCGGTGCGAATCCTGTAGCGCCAGCCGAGCGCCGGGTTGCGCGCCTGTTCGGACCAAACCATGGCGCGCCGCAAGGCGGGTCGTGAGGCAGGTCTCGGGCAGAGGATCTGGTGCTCCGC
>JBCDBY010000371.1:0-3921 GCA_039182715.1 Planctomycetota bacterium | reverse complement strand
GGCTGATCCGCCTCTTTTCATCCCCCGCGTCGCGGGGGCGGGCGTCGCCTTGCTTCCGCTCGCTACGCTCGCTCCAGCATGGCGACGCCCGCCCCTTCGGGGGAAGTCCTACTTACAGAAAGAACGGTACACCCCCCCTGTCCTCCTGTGTCGAGCGCGCTGATCCTAACGACCAGCTTGGCTCGGTTTCAGGGGCTCAGGTCAGCTGCGACGCGGAGGCCAGGTGTGGGGTGGGCGCCCCGTGGGATCAGGCGTCTACTGGGTCCTTCCGAAAGATAAAAGGGACACGTATCTTGGAGTAGTGACGGAAGACTCTCATGCCGCTCTAGTTCGCCTACGCCGGGGAACTACGGAGGTCGTCGCAGCTGGAACGGTGTCTCTCAAGAACGCGAAGTGGTGTGGACCGCTGTACCCGCCGAGAGCCCCGAAGCGAAACTAACGTGCGATGCGCAAGAACTTCAGACGTGTCGCTCGCCGCTCAGATTGCGGTCCACGAACCCGTTGCGGCGGTCGACTGACTCCGATGCAGCCGCATTCCCTCATACCGCACAGGTCTCAGGCCAGGCCCCTCTCCAGACCCCTCAAGCACACCGGTCTACATGATTGGCCAGCGGAATCCGGGCCGACGGCGCCCCGACCCGACCACCAAAAGGAAACCCCTCATCCCCCCCTTGAGCAGAGGGATATGAGGGGCATTGGCGGAGGGGGGGGGATTCGAACCCCCGCTACCCCGTGAAGAGTAGGCCGGCTTAGCAAGCCGGTGCATTCGACCGCTCTGCCACCCCTCCGCGGAGCGCCATAGTCTACCCGGCGCGAGGTCGAGCGCCAGAAGCGCGGGGACGGCCTGCGAGAATCCGGGCCGCTCGCATGCTTGCCGAATCCACCCGCCGTCGCCTGGCCCTGCTCGGTGTCCTGCTCCTGCTCGTCGCCGCCGCGGTGCTGCGCATCCGCGCCGCGGACGAGCGCGGCGCCCTCTGGCGCGACGAGGTCTACGAGTTCACGCTCGTCACCTCGAAGGAGAGTATCGCGGAGATGCTCGCAGTCGTCCGGGAGGACAGCCAGTCGCCGGGGCACTACCTGTATGGCTACGCCATCGCCCGCGTGTTCGGCCCCGATGCGCTGCTCTCGCGCTGGCCGGCGCTGCTGCTTGGCTGGCTCGTCGTCGCCGCCGTCATCTTCGCCGCATGGCGATGGTTCGGACCCGGATGCGCACTGATCTCGGGGCTCTTCGCCACCACCAGTCCGTTTCTCGTGCTGTACAGCACCGAGATGCGCGGCTACTCGATGCTCGCGTTGCTCTCCATCGTCTACATGCTCGTCTACGTCGAGATGCGGGAGCGCCGCACGACCGGTTGGGTAGTCGGATGGGGATGCGCCGCCGCAACGCTCGTCTACGCGCACTACTACGGGCTCTTCCTCATCCTCGTGACGGGTCTGCTGGCTCTGCTCGACCGGCCGCGCCGCCGATCCATGCTGCAGGCCACACTTGCAGGCGGCGTCTTTCTCGTCCTGTTCGCGCCGTGGCTCGGCGCCTTCGTCGACGCGCTCCAAACGCCCGGGCAGGCGTGGGCGAGCGGCAACGTGAGCGCCACGCGGATTCTGCAGCCGGCCTGGGTCATCGGCGGACGCAGCGGCGAGTTCCTAACCTGGGCGGGGCTCGTCTTCGGTGGGCTGCTGGTCTGGCGCATCCCCGCCGAGCGGCGTCTCTTCGGGACGCTGGTCCTCTCCGCCTTCGGCGCGACGCTCGCGGGCTGGCTGACGCAGCTCCAGGAGGGACGCGGGTTCACCTCGCGCTATCTCATCGGTCACGCGTGCATCCTCCTGCCGGCCGTCATGCTCTTCTGGGCGCGACTGCCGGGGCTTGCTTCGGTGCCCATCTGGAAGGGGCTGCACACCGGCCGCGTCTACCGGCTCCCGCGCGCGGTCGTGCTGTCGCTGGGCGGCGCCGCGGTGCTGGGAGCGTGGGTAATCCAGATCCAGGACGAGAGCGGGTGGACGAGCCGCCCGATGGCCATGCATCGCGAAGCGCGGCTGCACCTCGAGGCGCATCGCCGCGAGGGCGACCTCGTCGTCGCCGCGCCCTACGTGATCGGCAACGCGTTTCGTTTCGAGTGCCGGAACCACTTCAAGGTGCTCGTCGGCCCCGCGGTGCCGCGCGAAGAGACGGTCGATGGTCGCGCACACCCGAGCCCGGAGGAGCTGCGCGAAGACAGGGAGCGCCTGCAGGCGACGATGCGCGATCGCCTGCGCGAGGGCGGACGCGTCTGGTACTACTCGGGCAGCGACCGCGCGTGGTATTCGATCGACTCGGATGGCCCGCCCTACTGGCCCGGACCCGACCCCGCGCTCAACGACTTCGCTCGCTCCAAGCGGGCGGTCCACGTCGAGTTCATCCGCACGCTGAACCGGTACGGCCGGCGCGTGGCGATCCTCGACGGCGGCGACCGCTACCGCTTCGGCGCGCGGCTGTTGCTGTACGAGCCGGCCGACGCCGACTCCCAGGCGAGCAACGCACGCTTGCGCTCCTCGCCCCAGCGGTAGCCGCCCCACGCGCCGGTCTCGCGCAGCACGCGATGGCACGGGATCAGGACCGCGACGGGGTTGGCGCCGACCGCGCCTCCGACCGCACGCGCGCCGCGCGGAAGCTCGAGATGTCGCGCGAGATCGCCGTACGTCGAAACCTCGCCCGACGGGATGCGCAGCAGCGCCTCCCACACCCGAATCTGGAAGTTGGTGCCGCGCAGGTGCAGCGAGATGCGTCCGCCCTCGAACAACTGGTCGACGACGCCGCGCGTGAGTTCGCCGTCCTCCACGAACCGCGCGCCCGGCCAGCGCGCCCGTTCCTCCGCGAGCCCCTCCCCGAAGCGAAGCGCCGTTACGCCGCGATCGGAGGAAGCGACGAAGCAGGGGCCGAGCGGCGAGTCGTGCGTGCCATGGCGCAGGGTGACACCCTCCCCTCCGCGCCGGATCTCGCCCGGCGTCATCGCGTCGACGTGGAGCGTGAGGTCGTGCAGCCGGCCGGGGCCGGAAAGGCCCGACGCGAGGGACGCGTCGAGCACCGAGCGTGCATCGCGCAGAAGCGCGCGCGCATGCGTCGCGGTGGCGTACTGCAAAAACCGCTTGGGGCTGACCCCGGTCCCGTCCCGGAAGAGGCGCTGAAAGTGCGACTCGCTGAGGCCGACCTCCCGAGCGATGCGGGCGAGGGAGGGCTGCTCAGTGCGATGCTCGTCGACGAAACGGATGGCGTGGGCGATGCGCTCGAAGCTCATGCCACCAGTCTCCGACGCCGGTCCACCCGATTCCTGCTACCGGGCGCTCAGGTTGGCGCGGCCTCCGTCGATGGGAAAGATCGCGCCGGTGACCCAGCGGCTCTCGTCGCCGGCGAGGTAGTGCGCGAGGGCGGCGATGTCCCTCGGCTCGCCGACGAATCCGAGCGGGTGCGTCTGCTTGCTTCGCTCGAGGAAGTCGTCGTAGTCGTCCACGGCGTTCGTGACGGTGTGAAGGTTGGTGACGACCACGCCGGGCGCGATCGCGTTCACGCGGACGTTGTCCGACGCCAGCTCCAGCGAAAGGCAGCGCGTGTACATGTCGACCGCCGCCTTGGCGACGCAGTACGCCGTCACCTGCGCGAACGGGCGCGCGCCGGTCACGGAGCTGAGGTTGACGATCGCACCCCCCTGCTTCTTGAGCGGCGCCAGCGCGGCGCGGCACATGTTCACCGTGCCGTCGAGGTTGATCGCCATGATGCGCTGCCACTCGTCGAGATCGGTGTCCGCCGTGCCGTTGCCGCCGATCACGCCCGCGCTGTTGACCAGCGTCGTCAGGCCGCCGAACTCCTCCACGACGCGGGCGACCGCACGATCGCAGTCCTCCTGCTTCGTGACGTCGCCCTCGATGGCGAGCGCGCCGATGCGTTCCGCC
>JBCDBY010000370.1:0-3931 GCA_039182715.1 Planctomycetota bacterium | reverse complement strand
TGCGATGGTTGCAGTCCTTGTCGCTCGACGACAGCGGACGTTGAGACTCGCTTCCATTCCGAGTCCCGCTTCGATTCTGGCCGGATTTGAACCGGCGACCCCGTGGGGGTAGGAATCGGCGAGCCTGCGAGCCGGTTCCGGAGGGGGGCTCTGCCCCCCTCAAGACAACGCGCCTAGCGAAGCGCGGCGGAGCCGAAGGCGGAGCCTCGCGTAGACCGGTTCAAATCCGGCCCGGGGCTGCGTATTTATGGTTCAACGCCTGACGGCGTTGAGACGGTGCCGACCCCGCCTGCGATGGTTGCAGTCCTTGTCGCTCGACGACAGCGGACGTTGAGACTTGGTTCCATCCCGAGTCCCGCTTCGATTCTGGCCGGATTTGAACCGGCGACCCCGTGGGGGTAGGAATCGGCGAGCCTGCGAGCCGGTTCCGAAGGGGGGCTCTGCCCCCCTTTGGATAACGCGCCTAGCGAAGCGCGGCGGAGCCGAAGGCGTAGCCTCGCTTTGCCGGTTCCAATCCGGCCCGGGGCGGAGTTCGTCCGACGTGCCGCTTCGTCCGGTTCTCTTCTCCGGCACGCGCACGACACGGGCCAACTCCTACCGTGCGTGCAGCTTCGGAGTCGCCCATGGCGTTGCCTCGCTCACAGTGTGCGCGAGCCAATTCCGCCGGGGGCCCTGCCCCCCTTTGGATAACGCGCCTAGCGAAGCGCGGCGGAGCCGAAGGCGAAGCCTCGCGTAGACCGGTTCCAATCCGGCGCGCGGCGGAGGCAGTCCTCCGCTCGGCTTCGTTACAGTCCTTGCGATGAAGACCGACCGGGGACGTTCGATGCGAGTGGCCGTCACCGCGATTGCGTATCTCGCGCCGCTTCCCTTCTTCGCCGTCGTGTTCGGTGTCCGCCTCGGGTGGGATCCAACGGAGCCGGTCGTGGGCGCCATGGTCGGAACCTCGGTTGTTTCGAGCCTCACGGCGCTCGTGCTCCTTCTGGCGCGACTGGGGCGGCCCCCTCCACGCCTGCGGCGCATGCTCGTGACGTGGAACGTCGCGTTTCTCCTGCTCCTCCTCTGGGCCATCCTGCAGCCCAAGTAGCAGAACCCGAACACCCACGAGCCGACCCGATCCGCAGCGCCGTTACCATGGGGCAAGGAGGTCACTGCCATGCGTTGGGGAGTCTTGGCCATGCTGCTCGTGGGCTGCTCGTCCACGCTCGACACTCGCTACCCGCACCGAATCGACTTCGCCCTGGGAGAGAAGCAGGAAATGGGCGACGCCGCCATCGAGATCACGGAGCTGCGGGGGTCGCGCCCCGACATCGCCGTGGGGGGCGAGTACCTCGTCCGCGGCCGCTACCGGCTCCACGGAGCCGACGAGGGCGTGCTGACGTTCTTCCTGACCGCCGACAACTGGAACAACACCGGTCCGATCATGGATCTGCAGCGCCAGACGGTCACGCGCGGCGAAGGCACCTTCGAACTGCAGCACCGCATGGAGGGTCCCGGCGCGTTCCACGTCACGATCTACGACGCACAGTGGAACGAGCTGTTCGACCAGTACATCGGGGCGCGCGCCACCGTCACTCCTTCTTCTCGAACGGCTTCAGTCCGTCGATGAGGAAGGTGCTCATCTCGCTCTTGATCTTCTCGTAGCCAAGCGGTTCGAGGTGCTCGCGCGCCGCCTTCTCGTAGTCGAGGTTCTTCTCGATGTCGGAAAGATAGGAGCGGTACGCCTTGCGGGACTTGCGCGGACCGGCGCGGAAGAAGGCGACATAGCAGAATGCGGCCTTGTAGTACCGGTCCCAGGAGCCTTCTTGCCGCAAGAGCGCCGGCATCTCGGCCAGGGTCGGAAGGTTGGGTTCGGTCGTCCAGTTCCAGTACACCCTCTCCAGCAGCGGGAGCTTCTTGCCGGACATCGATTCCGCGCGCGTCACGGCACCCTCCCCGGTCCGGACCCACTGGGGCACCTCGTCCCCCCATCGGTACATCGCGTTGAACTCGCCGATGCGGAACGACAGCTCGGAGGCGAGCTCGCGCGTCCACTCCTTCTCCTCCAGCAGCACGAAGAGGGCGAGGCCCGAGAAGCAGATCGAGCACTTCGTATCCACATTGCCGAGGCGCGGCACGAGGCCCGCCTCATCGGCCCGATGAGCGTGGACGTAGACCAGGGGTGCCTTCTCTCCATTGGGCGGACGGGGCAGTGTCCCGTGGGCTCGATCGCAGGCCCGTTGAGCCTGCTTGATCGTCTTGAACAGCGACGTCGTCTTCGTCGCGACCTCCTTGTGAACCGCGACCTTGAGTCGACCGGCCGATCGCACGGCATAGTCCTTGGTGACGGCGGGCCACTCCGCGCGCATCGACTCGAACGTGGTAAGGGACGCCAGGAAATCGCGGAACGCGGTGTCGAAGACGTCGGACGTCGTGGCCAACATCAACTCCGTGGTGCGGCCCCGTGCGCGTACGAAGGCGTGCACGTAGCGCCAGGTGCGGTCGCGCTCGGTCAACGTGTAGGTCGCGTGGGGAATCGGCCGTGCGTGGATGGCGAAGTCCGTCACGCCCTTCTTGCCGGCGTTGGATCGCCGAGTCGTGGTCGGGCCGCTGCGCGGATTCATCCCCTGATACCGATCGGTGACGCGCAGCCGGCCCGGCAGCTTCGCGCCCGGTACGTAGATCTGGTAAACGCTCTCCCGCTCGCTCGACCTCGATTCGCGCAGCCGCCAGTCCACCGGGCGCTGCAGACGGAAGCTCTTGCGCCCGTCCACGAAGGCCGTGAGTTCGACCTCGGCATCCGCGGCGCGCGACGGCACCGGTTCGAACTTGCCTCCCGCGTCGTCGCGCTTCGGGCGAGGCTCCGCTTCCGGCGCCTCCTCGATCTCGATGACCGACTCGTCGTCGTCCTGCGCCGCCAGCGGTGCCACGAGAGCGCCCAACAGGACCCATCCCCACGCTTTCCATCGCATGCGCGAATTCTACGCCGCGCATCGCCGCCGCGGGGTCGCGCCTGCCTACAATTCCGCGCGTGTACTACGTCGGCACGGACGAGGCGGGCTACGGTCCGCTGCTGGGACCGCTCGTGATCGCCGCGACGGTCTTCCGTTCGGACGGGCCGCGCGCGTCGCTGGCCGCCGACGGCGTGGGCGATTCGAAACGGGTCTACGCCCGGCGCGGGCGGGCGGGGCTTGCCGAGGTGCTGCGCCCCTGCTTCGACTGCGAACTGGATCTGGGGCGACTGCTCGCGTCGCACTCCGTGCGCAACGATCCGCGCGCGTCCTACCCGTGGTACGGCGACGCGCGCGAGACGTGCACGGAGGCGCGGGTCGCCCCGGACGGATTTCACGCCGTGCGCATCAATCCGATGTGCGAACAGGAGTTCAACGCGGCGTGCGCACAAGACGGCAGCAAGGGGACGGTGCTGTTCCGCGAGACCATGCGCGTCCTGCGCGGCGCGCTGACGACCGTGCCCGAAGGCGAAGAGGTCGACGTGCTGTGCGACAAGCACGGCGGTCGACGCCGCTACGGCGAGCTGCTCATGGCGGAGTGGGGGCCGAGCCGGCTCGTCGTCGAACGGGAGAGCGCCACGCACTCCTCCTATCGCATGACGGCCGATGGGCGCTCGATGCGCGTGCGGTTCCTCGCCAAGGCGGACGCGCTCGATCCGCCCGTGTCGCTCGCCTCGATGGCCGCGAAGTTCGTACGGGAGCTGTTCATGGTCTCCCTCAACGAGTTCTTCGTGTCCCGCCAGGCCGATCTTCGCCCGACCGCGGGCTACGCGGTCGACGGCCGCCGATTCCTGGATGACGTCCGGCCCCTGCTCGCCCGCCTCGACGTGCCCGTCGACTCCTTCGTCCGCGCCCGATAGCGGGATTACGGAGCCGGGGTGAATTATCCCGCATTGTACAAGCGCGGGGGGAGTGGAACCCGCGCCGTGAAACGGGGGAAGTGG
>JBCDBY010000369.1:0-3969 GCA_039182715.1 Planctomycetota bacterium | reverse complement strand
GCGCTTCCAGTTCGATTTCATCAGATACCTCTCCACTGAGAACCCGGGTTTGCCGGTCCGGGTTCCCCTATTTCTACGGCGAATTGGCCGTGAACATGGCAAGGAATTCGTCGAAACGGGGCGGCTGGAGCCACCGGACTCGCCGAAAATCCGTAAAGCCTTCTACCGCAGCGACTTAGCGCCCTAACCGTAGTACTTCTTGCGGTTCTGGTTGAGGTGGGCGTTGAGCTTCTGAACCCCCTCGCGCCGCTTTTTCTCGCTGCCGCTGGGCGAAAGCCCCCAGCTCTTGCCGGTGATCGACTTGATCACGTCGATGGTCAGCTTGCGGGTGAGCTTGTCCTCGGCGTAGAGCCCGTTGATGGCCCCCGGCACGATCCTCGGATCGCCGCGCTCGCGCAGCACCTTCGAGACGATCGTGCGGACCTTCTTGGACAGCCCGGTGCGGCCGATGGCGTCGAGCAGGGGGACGGCGTCGCGCGTCTCGCGCGCCGCGTACTCCTCCACCTGCCGGCGCAGCCGCGGCGGCACGCCCTTCTGGCCCTTGAACGGCCCGGCATCCGGGATCTCCTCCCAGACGACCTCGACCTCCGCCTTCAGATCGTTCAGCTCGAGGAACTCGTCGGTCATCGTCAGCGTGATGGTGAGGTCGTCGATGCTCATGTGCGACTCGTCGACCCAGAGCCCGAACTGGTAGGCGTCCATCTGCTTGCCCTTGCCCTTGGACGAGCCTTTCGACTTGAACTTGCCGACGCGGCAGAACTCGGTCCAGCCCTCCTTGTAGACCTCGACCTCGACGTCCTGGCCGATCTTGGCCTGCTTGCGCACGTCCGAGCGCGCGATGTCGCGCCAGTTCACGAGCGACATGTCGACATCCGCGCCCTCGTCCTCGTGGAGTCCACAAGCGGCGAGAAGAAGGCCGCCATTGCCGTAGAAGCGCTTGTCGAACAGGTTCAGCACGGTGAAGAAGTCGCTGATCACCGGCTCCGTGAAGATGGTGCCGACGTTCTTCTGCAGGCCGGGCCGCAGGTAGAAGTGCGCGTGCAGCTTCTCGGTGCCCTCCATCTTGTGACGGATGCTGGTGGAACCCTCCAGGAAGAGCCGCCCGCTCCGGATGAAGAAGCGGGGCTCGCCGAGCTGGAGCAGCCGCGGCGGGCGGAGGTCCTCGAAGTCCTTGAGCTGCGCCTCGTCCTCGAAGTCGTAGTAGAGGGTCACCGTCTTCTTCTTGATGCGGATGACCTTGCCCTCGAAGACCTTGTTGAACGCCTTCTTGGCGCGCTCGGTCTTCTGCTTCTTGGTCGCCTCGGACTTGGACTCGTCGGCCCGCGCGGGCCCCACGACGAAGGCGGCGAGGAGAGCGGCGAGGAGGATCGGAACGATACGGCGGTTCACGGTTTCTCTATCCTAGTCGCGTTGCGCATCCTGATGGTTCGGCTCAGTGCCCTCGGCGACGTCGTCATGGGACTCCACGTACTTTCAACGTTGCGGGCGCGCGTGGGTTCCGCCTACGTGGCCTGGCTGGTCGAAGATCGATTCGCCGGACTGCTCGAAGGCCACCCGCAACTGGACGCCCTACACATCTACGGACGCAAAACGATCCGAACTCCTTCCGGGTTCGGCGTCTTTCGTCAAATGGTTCGCACGCTGCGGGACGAGCGATTCGATGTCGTGCTCGACCTGCAGGGAAATCTCAAAAGCGGGGTCCTGACCCGCCTGACAGGCGCCGAACGGCGGGTCGGCCTCGCCGCGCCGCTCGGCCGCGAGGGCAATCCGTTCTTCATGACCGAATCCGTTCCCGTGCCGCCGGGCCATCGGTTCGACAGCTACCGCGGCCTGCTGGACCACGTCTTCGGCCCCGGCGAGGACGCGCCGGCGGTGCTGCCGGGCCACGGCGAGCGGCACGACGCGATCGTCCTGCACCCCGGCGTCAGCCGGTTCGGCGCCTTCAAACGCTGGCCCGCCGACCACTACGCCGACCTCGGCAGCCGTCTCGCCGCGAAGCTCGACCGGCCGGTCCTGCTCACCGCCGGACCGGGCGAGCGCGACCAGGCGGAGGCGGTCGCATCCGCGATGGACGCACCGGCCGAGATTCGCGAGCCGGCGAACCTGCGCGCGCTCGTCGATACGCTCGCGGGGGCGCACCTCGTCGTGGCGGCCGACACCGGGCCGGCGCACATCGCGTCGGCCACCGGCGTCCCGACGCTCACGCTTTTCGGCCCGAAGGACCCCGACGTCCTCGCCCCGCTCGGCCCGCGCGCGAGGTCGACGCGCGCCGGCGTGCGCTGCAGTCCGTGCCCGCTGCGCGCCTGCCCCGATCCGATCTGCATGACCGAGCTTTCGGTCGACCAGGTGGAGCGCGACGCGCTGGCGTTGCTGACCGGATGAGCTGGACGCGCATGCAGGAGCTCGCCGGCGATCCGGCCGCGGTGCGGGTCGCGCTGGAGCGGCTGCGCGAGGCGGGCGCCGATCCCGACGCGCACTTCGACGAGTGGGTGCGGCTGCTCGACGTCTCGCCCGGGTCGGTCGAACTGCTCGTGCGGCGACCGGAACTGGTCGAGGAGCTGCCGCGCAGCCGCGGTGCGTATCAGCGGGACCGTTTCGAGGAGGCGCTCGACGAAGAGCTCGCGCGCCTGCCCGACCTCGACGCGCGCATCGCGCACCTGCGGCGGCTGCGCGTGGAGGAGACGCTGCGCATCGCGTGGCAGGACGTCGTCGAGAACGCCGACCTGACCGTCATCACACGTCGCATCAGCGAACTCGTCGAGATCCTGCTGGAGCGGGTGGTGCGCGGCGTGCGCGAGGAGCTGGCGGCGCGCTACGGCCGCCCGTGGCACGAGGGCGAACCGGTCGACGTCGCGGTCCTCGCCATGGGCAAGCTCGGCGGCTCGGAGCTCAACTACTCGAGCGACATCGATCTCATCTTCCTCTACGGCAAGGAGGGCGAAACCGACGGCGGTCCGCGGGGCGAGCGCATCACCAATCGCGAGTTCTTCCACCGGCTGACCAAGCAGGTCACGCGCGAAGTCGACGCGATGACGCCCGACGGCCGCATGTATCGCGTCGATCTGCGGCTGCGTCCGGAAGGAGCGACCGGGTCCCTGGTGCGCACGCTGGCCAGCACGCTCGCGTATTACCGACGCCTGGGCGAGACCTGGGAGCGGCAGGCACACCTCAAGGCGCGCTGCATCGCGGGCGACCGCCAGCTGGGCGACGAGTTCGTCCGCGCGATGCGCGAGTGGGTCTACGGCCGCGGGCTCTCGTTCGACGAGATCGCGGCGATCAAGCGCATCAAGCGTCGCATCGAGGACCGCACCGAGCAGCGCGGCGAGGAGCGGCACGAGGTCAAGCTCGGCTACGGGGGCATTCGCGACGTCGAGTTCATCATCCAGTTCATGCAGCTCCTGCACGGGGCGCGCATCCCCGACGTGCGCGACGCGAACACGCTGACCGCGCTGCGTCGGCTCGAGGCGCACGGACTGATCCTGCCGGAAGAGCGCGACGTGTTGGACGACGCCTACCGCTTCCTGCGCATGGTCGAGCACCGGCTGATGCTCGTGCAGGGCGCGCAGGTGCACCGGCTGCCCGACGACGAGGAGGGCATCGCGCGGGTCGCGAAGCGCTGCGGCTACGAAAGCGGCGCGGCGTTCATGGCCGACTACCGCAAGCGGGCCGAAGCGGTGCGCGGCATCTTCAACTCGCTCTTCCACGGGCTCTTCGAGGAGCGCGACGCGGAGCAGGTGCAGGAGACGGAGCTGATTCTGCACTTCGAGGATCGCGAAGCGGAGCTGGTCGAGGTGCTCGGCCGGCACGGCTTCCGGCAGGCGGAAGAGAGCGCGCAGGTGGTGCCGGAGCTGGCCAAGGAGAGCTCGGTCTGGCTCGCGGGCTCACCGCGCACGCGCGAGTTCCTCGCCGACCTCTTTCCGCGCCTGCTCGATGCGGTCGGCCGCACGCCCGATCCCGATGCGGCGCTGC
>JBCDBY010000368.1:0-3994 GCA_039182715.1 Planctomycetota bacterium | reverse complement strand
CTGCGCGTCCTTGAGGTCGTTTCCGAGCGACTCCCAGCGCACGCGCGCCTTGTCCAGGCTGTCGAGCAGGTCGGCGATGTTCTTGAGGCAGGAGGCCTCCCAGTCGACGAGCTCGCGCGGCGCATCCTGCAGCTCCCGCCGGAGCTGTTCGGTGTCGGGCGTGACGGCATCGGCGGCCGCGGCTGCCCAGTCGCCTGTGGATCCGCTTTGCGGCATAAGGAACCAGAGTACCGAATACCCCCGAATCTCGCCGCAGGGTTCTGTTGAGTACCGTCTCAGCAAGAGTCCGAAAAACGCTTGCGTCGGGCGGGGAATCGACGCAAGCAAAAGAAAGGGACGGGTTGGTCGTATAATTCCTACGTGGCCCGTGTCTCTGCATGCGTTCTGATCTTGCTGTCGAGCCTGACATTCGGGCAGCCGCCGTGCTGCCTGATGGGCGTCTCCGACTGCGCGGCGCCCAAGAGCGCGGACGCGAACGCACGCGGCCCCCGCGAGTTCCAGTGCCCGCACTGCGGCAAGCAGCACCCCCAGCAGGAGATGCCGACCCGCAAGGGCATGTGCAACCAGCCCGAGCTGAAGGGCGCGCTCCTCGGCTTCGAGCTTCCGGTCTCGGCCACGGCACTCGCCATCGCGCCGGACTGGACCGAGATCGCCGTGCCGCCGGCCCTCACGCGCACCCTCGCGCCGTCGAGCCACGCGCCGCCAATGGTCGGCGTACCCCTCGCCCTGCCGTTGCTCCTGTAGCGGCGCTCCCTTGGCCCGTCTGATCCGCACGGGCACCGATCTGTGTGCGCGGATCCGGTCCGATTGGGAGTTTTGTCATGCGATGGTTGCTGCTGCTGGGCCTTGTGGGCACCGGCTGCGTCTCCTACGAGAAGAAGCCGCTCGACGCCCCCGCGATGCTCGAAGAGCGCGCGGAGCTGGCGCCCGGCGCGGTCGATTTCGATGCGGCGATGGCGTTCGCGCGCGCCCACAACCCGGAACTGAAACGCCTGCGCGCGCAGGCGGAGGCGGCGGGGTTCGACGTTCCCCCGACGCACATCAACATCACCGTCAATACGCTCGAGCAGAAGGCGCCGGGGTTCGTCGATCCGGTGGCGCTCTTCAAGCTGGGGCCGCGCGGCGCGCGGGCGCAGGCGGCCAAGGAGCGGGAAGCGGCGCTGCTGCAGGAGCTCAACGAACGCGACCTGCAAATCGCCGCGGGCATCGCCGAGGCGTTCGCGACCGAGCGCTTTCTGCTTTCGCTGCAGCTGCCTCCGATCGATGCCGATCCCAAGCTGTTCGAGAAGGCAGGGCTTGCGTCGCGCGTCGATCGCACCCGCGTGGAGTACGCGCGTTCGAAGGAAGACGCGGAGCGGGTGGCGATCGAGTCGCTGCGTGCAGAGAACCGGGCGCGTCTGTGCGAGCTGCTCGGGGTGCGGCCGTCCGCTGCCCTGACCATGCTGTTGCCGGAGGGCGCGTTCCCGCCGGTGCCGGATCGCGGCGATTTGTTCGCGCGCCCCGATCTCGCCGTCGCGCTCGCGCGCTATCGCGTCGCCGATCGCGAGTTCCGCGCGGCCGTGCTCGACCAGTACCCGGTCGTCGGGATCGGTCCGGTCTTCAACTGGGACATCGTGCGCTGGGGTTTGTTCATTCCGACGCGCATTCCCGGCGGCGCCGACGGTCCGGCGCGCGCCGCCGGTAAACGGCGCGAGGCGGCGCGCTTCGCCGTTGAAGCGGCCTTGCTGCGCGCGGAGCGCGAGGTGGCCGAGCGCCGCGCCGCGTTCGTGCGATTCGAGGCGGAGGCGCACGCGGCCCAGCTTGGCGCGAAGACGGCGGCGATCGATCTGCATTCGGCGCTCGTGCACCTCGAGGTGACGCCCGATGCCTTCGATCATCTCGCGCGGGCGGGTCCGGAGGCGGTCGAGCGGCTCTCGATGTCGCGGCATGCGGGCCTCGCCGCGGTGCGAGCCCGCGTGCGCTATGCGAAGGCGTGGGCATGGCCGCATACCGACGGGGGTGTGCGATGAGCCAGGTCGATCTCGACGCGCTCAAAATCGAGCGCGCCGCGGAAGCGCGACCGCCGCGCGGACCGCGTCTTCTCTGGATCGGCCTCCTGGTCGCCGCGATCTTCGTCGCCGGCACGTTCCTCTATCCCGTGGTGCGCCCCGTCCGCGTGGTGAAGACCGCGGCGGTGCGCACCGCGGGCACGCAGGCCGCATCGACCGTCGGCGTGGCGGAGGCGGCGGGTTGGATCGAGCCGGAGCCGTTCCCCGTTCATGTGCGGCCGCTGGTCGGGGGCGTCCTGCAGGAACTGCTGGTGCTGGAAGGCGACGCGGTGCGCAAGGGCGAGACCGTGCTTGCACGGCTGGCCAGCGCCGAGCTGATGGCGCGTCACGATCGCGCCCAGGCCGATCTGGCGCTACGGGAGGCGGAGCTGAAGCAGACGAAGGTCGCCCTGCGGGTCGCCGGTGACGTGCTCGCTCAGCGGGGCGAGCTGCGATTGACGGCGACCGGACACCAACACGAGGTCATCCGGGACGAGGCCATCGCGAAGCGAGCGGAACGCGATCTTGCCGCGGCGGTCGCGCAACGGGATGCCGCGCTGGCCGAGCTGGAGGGGCAGAAGAGGTTGCTCGACGGCGGGGCCAGCTACCCGGTCGCGCTCGCGAAGGCGAAGGCCAACGTGCGGGCGGCCGAAGCGATCGTGGAGAGTCGTCGCATCGAAGTGAACCGCTTCCGCGACGAGCTCGTCGTTTCGCGCACGCTGCTCTCCATTGCGCGGGAGCTGGAGCGTGATCCGCGCGGGCTGCAGGGGGAGGTGGACCGGCTCGACGCGGAGTCGGCGCGCCGCACGCAGGCTGTCGCGCGGGCGCGGACCGAGGCGAAGATCGCCGAGCGCGAGCTGGCTTGGTGCGAGATCAAGGCGCCCATGGACGGCGTCGTGCTCGCGCTCGAGGCGGCGCCGGGCGAGGCGGTCGGGCCGGGCGGCAAGAGCGTCGTCTCGCTCTACGATCCGAAGCGCCTGCAGGCGCGCATCGACGTGCCGCTCGCTTTACTCGGCACGGTGCGGGTCGGGCAGGAGGTCGAGATTCGCAGCGAGGCGGCGCCCGGACACGTCACCCGCGGCACCGTTCTGCGGATGCAGCGCGAGTCCGACCTGCTCAAGAACACCACCCAGGTGAAGGTGCGCCTGCAGGAGCCTTCGCCGCTGCTGGTGCCGGAGACGCTTTGTCGCGCACGCTTCCTGGGCGGGACGCGCAAGGAGGAGACTGGACCGACGCTCTTCCGCGTGCCGCGTCCCGCGGTGCGCGGCGATGTCGTCTTCGTGCTCGACCCGACCGGAGGCGGGCGCGCGCGGCGTGTGGGCGTCGAGGTCGTCGGCGACATCGAGGGCGACGTCGTCGTGCGGGGCGACCTCTCGGTCACGCAGACGGTCATCCTCGACGTGGTGGCCGACGGCGATCGTGTGAAGGGAGACGGGCGATGAGCCTCATTGACATCCACAACGTCACGAAGATCTACCGCTCCGGCCCCGAGGAGGTCGTGCCCCTGCGCAACCTCACGTTCGCGGTCGAGGAGGGCGAGTTCCTCGCGCTCATGGGTCCGTCCGGCAGCGGCAAGACGACGCTTCTCAACCTGATGGCGGGTATCGACCAGCCGACGCAGGGCCGCGTGGTTGTCGCCGGCGAGGAGATCTCGGCGCTGTCCGCGCGCGGCCTCGCGAAGTGGCGCACGCGGCACGTCGGCTTCGTCTTCCAGAACTACAACCTCATTCCGGTGCTGACCGCGTTCGAGAACGTCGAGGTGCCGCTCCTGTTGCTCGACATGGCGCGCGGCGAACGGCGCCAGCGCGTGATGGTCGCGCTGGAGGCGGTCGGCCTTGCCGATCGCGCGGGCCACCTGCCGCGGCAGATGTCGGGCGGCCAGCAACAGCGCGTCTCCATCGCGCGCGCCATCGTCGCCGACCCGCTCGTGCTGCTCGCGGACGAGCCGACCGGCAACCTCGATCGCG
>JBCDBY010000367.1:0-4042 GCA_039182715.1 Planctomycetota bacterium | reverse complement strand
GAGCAGGATGGCGCCGATCCCGATGAGCGCGTAGTCGCCGATCTCGACGCCGTGCAGCACCGCGTGGTGGCCGACGGTGACCTGCTTCCCGACCGTCAGCGGCGCGTCCGGATCGGGATGCACCATGCAGAGGTCCTGGATATTGGTTTCCTCGCCGATCGTGATGCGCGCGTCATCGCCGCGCAGCACCGAGTTCCACCAGACGTTCACGCGGTCGCCGAGGACGACGTCGGCTTCGATCACGGCCGTCGAAGCGACCAGCGCCCCGTCGATCGCGATCATGCGCCGCTCCTCCATGGGCGGCGAGCATACTCAAAGCGACGTCGACTCGGAAAGCAGAACCGTGCCGACCGTGAGCGCGTTGAACGCGACGTGCGCGGTCACGCAGGCGAGGTACGAGCCGGTCTTCTCCATGAGGCGCGCGAGCACGAGACCGAACACGAAGAGCGGGAAGATCGCCGTCCACGGATCGAAGTGCACGATGCCGAAGAGCACGGACGACGCGATCAGTCCGAAGGGCGCACCGCGCATGCGGCGCAGCGTGGGATAGAAGAAGCCGCGAAACACGAGCTCCTCGGAAACCGGGGCGAGCACGACGGCGACGAAGGCGATCTCCCGCCAACCGGTTTCGCGCTTCGCCAGCACCGAGACGAGCTGCTGCGCCGGCTGGTCGCCGAAGAGCAGCGTCATCAGCCAGGCGGTGCCGTAGACGAGCGGCAGCGCGGCCAGCACCGCGACGAGGCCGGCGGCGATCGCGCGAAGCGCCGTCAGCTTCGACGTGACGACGTACGGCAGCAGCTTGACCGCCATGGCGATGCAGACGACGAGCGGCACGCCCAAGAGGACGCGACCGAGCACGATCCGGTCCTCGGCCACGGCGCGCAGGCCCGCGAACAGCAGGACCTGCTGCAGCAGCAGCAGGGCGACGGCGATGAAGAGCAGGCCCGATCCGTCGACGCGCTGCGCGGGCAGCTCGACGGTCGCCGCGCGGCGGTCCCAGCGGAACGCCAGCGGCAGCGCGACGAGACCGGCGCCACAGGCGATCATCGTGCTCAGCGGCAGGTCGCTCACGATTCGGTGAAGCGCCCTTCGCGGGGGCTCGAGGGCGAGGCGTAGAGACGCGCCGGCATACGGCCCGCGAGATACGCCTCGCGACCGGCGATGCAGGCGTGCTTCATCGCCGACGCCATGCGCACGGGGTCGTCCGCCTTGGCGATGCCGGTGTTGAGCAGCACGCCCTCGATGCCGAGCTCCATGGCGAGCGCGACGTCGCTCGCGGTGCCGACGCCGGCGTCGACGATGATCGGCACCGTGGCGCGCTGCAGGATGATCTTGATGTTGGTCGGATTGAGGATGCCGAGGCCCGAACCGATCGGTGCACCCAGCGGCATGACCGCCGCGGCCCCCGCCTCTTCCAGCGCCTTCGCCGTGACCGGATCGTCGTTGGTGTAGGCGAGTACGCAGAAGCCCTCGCCGGCGAGCTGGCGCGTCGCCTCGACGGTCGCCGGCGCATTCGGCAGCAGCGTCTCTTCGTCGGCGAGTACCTCCAGCTTGAGCAGATCGCCGAGTCCGAGTTCGCGCGACAGGCGCGCGGTGCGAAGCGTGTCCTCGACCGTATAGCAGCCCGCGGTGTTCGGAAGGATCGTGTAGCGCTCGCGATCGATGACGTCGATCAGGTTGCGCTCTTCCTTCTCGTGGTTCAGGTCGACGCGCCGCACCGCGACGGTCACCACCTCCGCCCCGCTCGCGTCCCAACAGGCGAGCATCTCGTCGTAGTCCCGATACTTGCCGGAGCCAACGAAGAGACGGCTTTCGAAGGAGTAGTCGCGGATGCGGATAGGGTCGGCCATGGCCCGATTATGGAGCGGTCGGCGAACCGAGGACAGGTTTGCTAGCCGCCCCCCACGAGCGTGACGACCTCGATCTCGTCGCCGTCCGCGACGACGGTCTCGTCCCACTGCGCACGCGGCGCGATGGCGCGATTGCGCTCCACGGCGACGCGGGTGCGGTCCTGCGTGATCTCGTCGATGAGCTCGGCGAGGGTGGTGTTGGGGGCGACCTGGCGGGGAGTCCCGTTGAGCGTGATCTGCATGGTGCTAAGAGATGCGGGCTACGAGCTGCGGGCTACGAGCTGCGAGCCGGATGACGACTCCCGCCACGGGCGTTCGCTTGTCACGACTCCGCTTCGCACGAGAAACAGCGTACCCGCCCCAACGCCCTTCGGCTCGTAGCTCGCGGCTCGCAGCCCGAAGCTCCTTCTCACCGCTTCTCCCACTTATACAGATCCACCACCTGCGCCAGCGTCGAGCCCGCCTGGATCTCCTTGCGCACGCGGTTCTCCATCTCGAGGCGGTCCATGGCGCGGTTGGCGATCTCGGCGGCGCGCGCCTGCGGGAGGACCGCGACGCCGTCGTCGTCACCGACGATCCAGTCGCCGGACGCGATGGCAATGCCGTCGATCTCGATCGGGACGCCGATCTCACCGAAGCCCTTCGGCTCGCCGGCGCGCGCGGTCACGTGACGCGCAAACGCGGGAAAGCCGAGCGCCCGAATCTCCGGCGTGTCGCGAATGGCGCCGTGGATGACGACGCCGGCGAGCTTGCGCTGCACCGCGCTGTGCGTGGCGAGCTCGCCCCAGAGCGCCGGCGGCACGCCGCCCGCATCGATGACCAGCACGTCGCCCTCGCCCGCGTGGTCGATCGCCTCGACCGGCTTGGCCCAGTCGCCGGGGTAGGCCCGCACGGTGACCGCGCGGCCGACCATCTTCGCGCCCGGCAGAATCGGAATCAGACCGGCCAGCACCGGCATGTGATGCGACCCGTCGGAGATGTTGGGCACGCTCGGCTGCGCGAGCAGCTCCCGGACCTGGTCGGCGCCGCCGCGCTTGAACAGTTCGGTCGCCTCCGCCTCGCCCGACTCCATCACCCGCCGGATCTGGGCGGCAGCGGCGTTCGCGTCCTCCGCCTTCGAAATGGCACCGCCGACGACGACGATCGAAGCGCCCGCGGCCACCGCCTTCGCCGCCGTCTCGGAGTTGATCCCGCCGGCGACCGCCACCGGGATGTCGACCGCCGCCGCGACCGCGCGCAGGGTGTCGAACGGGTCCTTGCCCTCCATCTGCTGGTCGATCGGGCAGTGCACGCCGACCAGCGACGCGCCCCACTCCGCCGCCTGCTTCGCGCGCGCCACCGGATCGGCGACGCTGACGAGATCGACGGCGACCTGGATGCCGTAGTTGCGGCCCGCCTCGACGCACTCGCGGACGGTGGCGTCCGACGCGGCGCCGAGCACGGTGGCGACATTCGCGCCCGCCTTGGCCGCCGTCTCCATTTCGATGCGGCCCGCATCCATCGTCTTGGTGTCGCAGACGATCGTGTGATGCGGGAACGCGTCGCGCAGCTGGCGGACGGCGTCGAGCCCTTCCGCCTTGAGCAGCGGCGTGCCGATCTCGAGCCAGGCGCAGTGCTCCCCCGCCTCGCGCGCCACGCCGAGGGCGCGATGCATGTCGGTGAAGTCGAGGGCGAGCTGCAGCGCCGGTTTCATGGGGACAGAATAGCGATTCACGTTGGACGTTCGACGTTCAACGTTTGACGTTCTGCCGGAAAAGGCGGGGTGGGCCGTGGACGTTTTGATTCGGTGCTCGCGGAGGCCGCGGAGGAGCGCAGAGCCCGCGGAGACGAGTCCCGGGGCCCATTCGTCTCCCCTCTGCGATCTCCGCGGTCCTCAGCGTGCTCTGCGAGAGCCTTTCCAAATCGTCGATCGCGAAACCAGACTTCCCGGAGCAAACGTCGGACGTTCAACGTTTGACGTTCCGCCGGAAAAGGCGGGGTGGGCCGTGGACGTTTTGATTCGGTTCTCGCGGAGGCCGCGGAGGAACGCAGAGCCCGCGGAGACGAGTTCGAGGGCCCATCCGACTCCCCTCTGCGATCTCCGCGGTCCTCAGCGTGCTCTGCGAGAGCCTTTCCAAATCGTCGATCGCGAAACCAGAATTCCCGGAGCCAACGTCGAACGTCCGACGTCGAACGTCCAACCCAACAAATAG
>JBCDBY010000366.1:0-4149 GCA_039182715.1 Planctomycetota bacterium | reverse complement strand
GATCGACATCTACGCGCCCTACTCCCCGGCGCCGCGCGACGCGGACGTCGACGAGGCGTCGGAAGAAGACATCGTGCGCTTCAAGGCGAAGCCGTACATGGAGTCGTTCATCAACCCGCCGGAGTTCATCGAGGAGCAGCGGCGGGAGATCGAGGAGCAGCGCCGGCAGGCGGAGCCCTTCCCGGCGCACCCCGAGCGCGACGTGCTGCGCTTCCTGATGGATCACGCGCCGCTGCGCTCGTGGCAGAAGGACGTGCTGGCGATGGTGCGCGAAGAGGCGTACTACTTCGCGCCGCAGCGCCTCACCAAGATCATGAACGAGGGCTGGGCGAGCTACTGGCACTCGCGCATGATGACCGAGCATCTGGTCGAGCCGAGCGAGATCATCGACTTCGCCGAACGGCACGCCGGCGCGATGGCGATGCAGGGCATGCAGGTCAACCCCTACAAGCTCGGCATCGAGCTCTTCCGCAACATCGAGGAGCGCTGGGACAAGGGGCGCTTCGGCAAGGAATACGAGGAGTGCGACGACATCGAGGCGAAGCGGCGCTGGGACACCGGTCTCGGCGAGGGCCGCAAGCGCATCTTCGACGTGCGCCACACCTACAACGACGTCACCTTCGTGGATACGTTCCTCACGCCGGAGTTCTGCGAGGAGCAGAAGCTCTTCACGTGGGAGTTCAACCCGAAGACCGGCCGCAAGGAGATCACCGGCCGCGAATTCGGGCCGATCAAGCAGCAGCTGCTGCAGTCGCTGGCGAACGGCGGGCAGCCCATCATCGAGGTGACCGAGGCGAACCACGACAACCGCGGCGAGCTGGTCCTGACGCATCGCTTCGACGAGATGGACCTCGACATGGGGCAGGCGACCCAGACGCTGCGCCACCTGCACCGGCTCTGGACGCGCCCCGTGCACATCGACACGATCATCGAGGGCAAGCCGACGCGGCTCTCGTACGACGGCGAGAAACACGAGACGAACGTTTTGTAGGAGTTGTCAGTGATCAGTCTTCGGTACCGAGAACTGAAAACTGATAACTGAAAACTCGTTCCTTAAGATCTGGGACGTGCTCGAGTACCGAACCGCCGGCCAGTCGCATGGCGCCGCCCTGTACGCCATCCTGACCGGTCTGCCGGCCGGGCTGCGCGTCGACAAGAAAGCGCTGGAGGCGTTCCTGCGCCGACGGCAGGGCGGCTACGGCCGTTCCGTCCGGCAGCAGATGGAGTCGGACAAGGCGTCCTTCGAGAGCGGGGTGCGCAAGGGCGTGACGACGGGCAATCCGATCACGCTGCGCGTGCGGAACAAGGCCAACAACCTGGCCAAGCTGCCGCCGGTGAGCCGGCCGCGGCCGGGCCACGCCGACCTCGCCGGCATTCTCAAGTTCGGGCATGACGCGGATGGCCGCGACGTGCTGGAGCGCAGCTCCGCGCGCGAGACGGCCGTGCGCACCGCGGTCGGCGCGATCTGCGCGCAGCTGCTGGAGACCTGCGGCATCGCGGTGTTCGGCCACGTGGCGCGGCTCGGTCCGGTGCGATTCAAGGCGGGCACCCTCGACGCCTCGGTGCGGGACGCCTCGCCCTTCTTCTCCCTCGACCCGGATGCCGACAAGAAGGCGGTGCAGGAGGTCGACGCGGCGACGAAGCAGGGCGACACGCTGGGTGGCGTGCTCGAGGTCGTCGCGACCGGCGTTCCGCCCGGGCTCGGGTCGAACCGCCAGGCCGACGAACGACTCGACGGCCGGCTCGCGCAGGCGCTCATGGCGATCCCCGCGATGAAGGGCGTCGAGTTCGGCATCGGATTCGAGGCGGCGCGCAAGCCGGGCTCGAAGGTGCACGACGTCATTCGCGAGAAGAAGGATGGGACGCTGGCGCGCCCGACGAATCGCGCGGGCGGGCTCGAGGGCGGCATGACCAACGGCCAGCCGCTCGTCGTGCGGGTGGCGATGAAGCCGCTCTCAACGCTGCGCCGCCCGCTCGAGTCGGTCGACCTGAAGAGCGGCGGCCGCAAGGACGCGCACTTCGAGCGCAGCGACGTGACCGCCGTGCCGGCCGCCAGCGTGATTGCCGAGGCGGTCGTCGCGATCGTGCTCACGCAGGCGATGCTCGAGAAGTTCGGGGGCGACTCGATGACCGAGTTCCGCCGCAACTTCGACGGCTACCGCGACCAGATCGCGAAGTGGTGGCCGTGAGCCGTCGCGCCGCTTGGGCCTGGATCGCCATCCACGCGGTGCTCGCGTCGCTCGCCGCGATGCGCATGGCCGGTGCGGAGACGGACACGAGCCCCGAGGTCTTCCTGTCGCCCGACGACCCGGTGCGCCAGCGCTACATGGCGTTTCGGCGCGCGTTCGGCGACGACCCGTACCTGGTGGTGACCGGGGATCCGAAGGGCCTGCGCGAGCTGGAGGCGGTCGACAAGGTGCTGCCGCTCGCGCCCCAGCGCTGGCTCGTGCGGCTCTCGCGCCGCGGGCCCGACGCGGTGGATGCCGTGGCCGAGGTCTGCCGCGCCAACGGCGCCGCGTTCACCGGCCAGCCGGCGCTGCGCGTCGCGCTCGATCGGGAAGCGGACGCGGTGGGGCGGCAGCTCATGCCGGTCGTGATCGGTGCCATGGCGCTGCTGCTGTTGATCGCCTATCGCTCGCTCTCGGTGACCCTCGCCGTGCTGCTCACGACCGGCGTCGGGGTGCTGTGGGGCATGGCGATCGTCGTGGCGGCACCGCTCAACCTCGTGACCGTGCTGCTGCCGGTCCTGCTGTTGGCGCTCGGCACCGCGCTCTGTATCCACCTCGTCCACGCCTTCCGCCAGACCGGCGACGTGCAGCAGATGATCCGGCGCACGATCCGGCCCTGCCTGATCACGACGATCACGACGGCCGCCGGCTTTGGATCGTTCGCCTTCGCGCGCATCGCGCCGCTCAAGGTGCTCGGCGTGTCGATGGCGGCGGGCATCCTCGGCATGTTCATCCTCGCGTTCACGCTGTTGCCGGCGCTGATCACGCTCTTTCAGCCGCGTCCGCGCGACGGCCTGCCGATCGGCCACTGGCTGGAGCGCGTGGTTCCCCCGGTGGTGCGCTGGCGCAAGACGGTGCTGGGCACGTCGGCGGCGGTCGTGGCGATCGCCGCCACGTTCGCGAACACGATCCCGGTCGAGACCAACGCGCTCAACTACCTGCC
Source organism: Planctomycetota bacterium (assembly GCA_039182715.1). GTDB lineage: Bacteria > Planctomycetota > PLA2 > PLA2 > PLA2 > JBCDBY01. Next base: position 978 of record JBCDBY010000366.1, on the reverse strand, counting down.
GCGCGAGCATCCGTTGCGTGTCGCCACCGAGGGTCTGCAGGATGCCGGCGTCGGGCCGACGTCGATCGAGTTCCACTTGCCGGCGCTGCCGCCGGACCTCGTCTACGACACGCGCGAACTGCAGAAGCTGGGGCCGCCGGTGCGCAGCGTACTGAGCGTGGCGACGCTGCCGCCCAACCTGTTCCGCGGCTTCCTCGACCCCGAGTCGAAGGCGGTTCGGCTCTCCGTACGCTGCGACTACATGGGAGTGGAGGAGTACGACAAGCTGTTGCCGCAGGTGCTCGCCATTGTGGACGAGGAGCCGACCGGCGACCTGCCGGTGGTCATGACCGTGCAGGGCGAGCTGATCGCCACCCTGTTGCGTTCCCTCGCGGCGACGACCGGCGTCATCCTGCTGGTGCTGGTGATCGCGCTCCGTTCGCTTCCGCTCGCGCTGCTCACCCTCGTACCCGCGCTCATCCCCCTCGCCGTCGTCGTGCTCGTCAGCGCGCTCTTCGAGATTCCGATCTCCATCGCGACGGTCATGGTGCTCGCCGTGACGCTGGGGATCGTGACCGACGACTCGGTCCACGTCGTCCACGCGTGGCGCAAGGGCATGCCGCTTCGAGACGTGCTGCACCGCGTCGGAACCGCCGTGACCGAGACGTCGATGGTGATCACGATCGGATTCGCGGCGTGCATGTTCACCGGCTTCCTGCCGACGCGTCACTTCGGACTGCTGACCGGCGTCGCCATGATCCTCGCGCTCTTCGCCGACCTCGTGCTCTTTCCGGCGTTGCTGGGCCCGGCGGACGCGCGGCGTAAGATGCTGTCCGAGACACCCCACGCGCCGGCGTAGCTCAACGGTAGAGCACTGGTTTTGTAAACCAGGGGTTGCAGGTTCGATTCCTGTCGCCGGCTCGGATTTTTTGGCCCAACCGCTGACGCGGTTGGAGCTTGGCGACTCCGGGGGAACCGGGAGTGTTGGCTGGGGTCGTG
>JBCDBY010000365.1:0-4166 GCA_039182715.1 Planctomycetota bacterium | reverse complement strand
TCGTCTTCGCCGATGCCGATGGGGCGCGTCTTCGCCGCGTCGGCGTGGTCCGCCTTCCAGCCGTCGGGGAGCAGACGATTGTCCTTCACCAGGCCCTTCGACGCGTGCACGAAGATCGACGACCCCTTCATGACCGACTGGTAGATCTGCACCTCGTCCGCGTTGCGCACGGTGGTGAAGTGAGGCAGGAACGCGGCGCCGGGCCGCTCGGCGGGGTGAAGGCCCTTCGCGCCGAGCAGCCGTCCGCGCGCATCGTGCTCGCCGACCGCGAAGAGGATGCGACCGCCGGGCGTCTTGCCCTCGCGCAGCCGCAGCCGCAGCCAGGCGCGCCGGCTGGCGTGGCCGCTGGGAAACTTGTGACCGGCGAGATTCTCGACCTGGACGACCACGCGCAGCGCGCCGGTCGTCGGTCGCGCGTCCTCGATGGAAACGCGCGCGGTCATCGTCTGCAGCATGCGCCGCGTCTCGGCGATCGTCCGATCGAACGCCGCGCGCGGCGCCTTCACCTTCAGGTCGTGGATGTTGTCGCGCAGGATGCGCAGAAGCAGCGTGTTGCCGCCGACGAAGGTGTGCTTCGAGATCGGCGTGCGCGGAATGATGTTGGGGATGTCGCCCGGGTGGGACGCGCGGGCAATGCGGGTTCGCGTCGGATCGCTCGGCATGTGGCAGTCCTGGCAGGTCCGGTCCGCCTTCGAGTTCCGCCACTCGTACCAGGTCTGCTCGCCGGCGACGGAGGAGGCGTGGCAACTGCGGCACTGGTCCGCATCCAGCACGTGCATGCCCTGCACCGGCCAGTACTGCGAAACGCGGTGCATGGCGACGCCGAACTGCTTGTCGAAGCGGCCGTAGATCTCCCGATCCTCGTTGATGCGGAAGTCGCCGTTGCTTCCCTGTTCCGGCGTGAGCTGGTGACAGAGCGTGCAGCTCACGCCGTCCCGCGCGAGCGCCGCGACGTCCCAGTCCTTCTCCTCGAACTCGTCGTCGAGCTGCGCGAAGGCGAGCCCCTTCTCCCCCGCCTCGTAGCTCGCCATCGGCGCGTGGCAGTGCAGGCAACCCTTCTCGACCTTCGCACCGTGCACCTTCGACTCGGCGGCGAGCAGCGCGCGAAAGAAGGGGTCGCGCGCGGAGTTGGCCATCGACGTCGACTGCCAGAGGTCGTGCGGCGCGATGCCGCGACCCTGGATGTCCCGCATGGCGCCGGAGTCGGCGCTGTTGGAATGGCACGACTTGCAGACGAGAGCGGTCGAGAAGTGCTTCGTGCGGACGTCGCGCTGCATGCGCGGACGGTCCGCCTGCGCAAAGAGCGCGATAACGGCGACGAGCAGGAGAGTGACGCGCACCGGGAGAGCTTAGCGGGTCTTCGGGGCAGGAGGGAGCTGAGGGCGCGGAGGTTTCGCGCTGAGGGAACTGAGATCCGCTGAGATCGCTGAGGAAGGACAGGATGGGCGTTGGGACTCCCGTTGCCCCCTTCTTTTGTTCTCAGCGATCTCAGCGCTCCTCAGCAGCCTCAGCGCGATCACTCCGCGCCCTCAGCCCCCTCCCCGCCCCACGCCCCGGACCGCCGCCCGAAGCTCGGAAGCAATCGCCTCCGCCGACGCCCGCCCCCGCGGCCGGTCCCCGAACCGCATGGGCTTCCCGAAGGTTGCGGTGATCCGCCGCGGCCGCGGGAACCGGGCGTGCTTCGGGCACGCCTCGAACGCGCCGTCGAGGCGGCAGGGCACGACGGGGATGTCGCGGCCGGCAACGATCGCTCCGACGCCGGGCAGGAACGGCCCCATCTCCCCGGTGGCGGAGCGCGTGCCCTCGGGATAGAGGATCAGCACGGTGCCCGGCCGCGCCAGCAGCTTGCGGCAGGTGCGCAGCGACTCGCAGCCCTTGGGATCGCGCGCGAACGGCACCGCGTTGACCATCACGGTCGCGATGCAGAGTCGCGGGATGTTTTCGAAGAAGTAATCGCGCGCCGCGGCGGGATAGGCGTGATGCATCCGACGCAGCGGCAGTGCCGAGAGGATGGCGAGCGAGTCGAGGTGGCTCTGGTGGTTCGCGACGATCACGCAGGAGCCGGCGGGCAGGTTCTCCCCGCCGCGGATGCGCAGCCGCTGGTAGACGCGCAGCCAGCCGCGCCACAGCACGCCGAGAATCATGCGCAACGTGTAGACGACGAGATCGGGCTCGCGCGGGAAGGCGGCGAGGCGCTGGAAGAGGGTGCGGTCGAGGTCGCCCGCGGATTCGTAGCGCCAGCGCCTCATGCCAGCTCGTAGATCCCCTGGCAGTAATGGACCATGTGGAAGAAGAGCGGCGCCGTGAAGATCAAGCTGTCGATGCGATCGAGCACGCCGCCGTGGCCCGGGATGAGTGCGCCCATGTCCTTCACGCCGAGGTCGCGCTTGATGACGCTAATCGAGAGATCGCCGAGCTGCCCGCCCACGCCCACGATGAGTCCGGTGAGCGCCAGCTGGCCGGTCGTGAGCCCGGGCAGCGCGAAGCGGAAGACGAACGGAAGAGCCAGCGACACCGCGAGCGCGCCGATCGCCCCCTCGACCGTCTTGCCGGGACTCACGTGCGGTCGCAGCTTCCGCCGACCGAAGAGCCGGCCGCAGACGTAGGCCGCGATGTCGTTCGCCTCGACCGCCAGCACCAGGTACATGAGGTAGCCGTACGCGTGCGGCGCGTTCACCAGAAAGGCGAGGTGGCCGAACATCCAGCCGATGTAGATAAACCCGATGGTCGCGAGCGCCATCGACTGCAGTTGGCCCCTCGTGCGGTCACGCAGGATCGTCACGATCAGGATCGCCGCGACGACGTAGACCGGCATGGCCAGGAACGTCCCGAGCCAGCCGGGGCGGCCGTACGTCGGGTCCTGCACGACGGTCACCAGCGCGACGCCGAGAATGCCGGCGTAAACCGTGACGGTCATGCCCCAGTCGCGATAGAGACCCGTGCCGCGCGCGAACTCCTTGAACGCGAGTCCCGCGAGCACGGCAAGAAAGAGCACGGTCGGCACACGGCCGAGCGCGACGGCGCCGAGGAAGACCGGCACCATGAGCAGCCAGCCGCGATAGGAGCGCCAGGCGTGCCCGAGGTCGCGCTTTACCGTGGCGCGCAACACGCCCAAAACGCTACCGCCCACCGCGAGAAGGCCCATGTAGATGCCGAAGAAGCGCAGGAAGACCGGATCGTGGAAGCTCACGGCGTCTCCTTGAGCGCGCGCGCGATGCGCAACAGGCGCACGGTCACGGTCTGCACGCAGCCGGCGAGGATGACGACGAGAGCGACGTCGATCCGACCCGCGAGGGCACCGGCGGCAAGCGCCACCATGCGCCACGGCTTCGCCATCCAGCCGCTGAACTCGCGCTGCGCGCCGACCGCCTGGCCGAAGGTCCCGACGTAGGCGACCAGCAACGAGGCGATCGCCGCCCAGTAGCCGAGCAGCGGCGGCGCGAGGCCGCTGTGCGCGACGCCGACGAAGATCAGAACGTCGGAGACGCGATCGGGCAGATCGTTGAGGATCTCGCCCCACCGGCTCGCCTGGCCCGAGGCGAGCGCCACCATGCCGTCGAGCATGTTCAGCCAGAGCCGCAGAAAGCAAAGCAGCACCGCGGGCACGATCCAGCCCTGCACGAAGCAGAGCCCGGCGCCCGCTGCCGCGACGATGGACGAGAGTGAGATGGTGTTGGGGTGGATGCGCGCACGCACGCAGAGACGGACGCAGGCGTGGGCGGTCCGCCGAAACACGTTCGCGATCGGGCGACGTGCCGAGGGGGCATAGGCGTCAGGCAGCGACATGGGATGCTCCTTGGAGGTGCGCGCGCGGGCGCGCAGCGAGAACGCGGGCGCCTGCCTGCTCGAGCGAATGGGCGCGGCCCGTGCGCCAGAGCCACCAGGCAACGGCGCGGGCGCTGCGCCCGTAGCCGAGCGCGCAATGGACGTAGACCGCGCCGCGACGGCGTCCGTGCTCGATCGCATCGGCCGCCGCTTCGAGCATCGCGCGCTCCGGCTCGGCGAGGTCCATCATCGGCACGCCGACGTAGCCGGCGCCGCGCAACGAGTGCGGCACGGCGTGCTCGGCGGTCAGGTCGACCACCGTGCGCACGCCGCGCGCGGCCCGCTCGCGGGCGAGCGCGCGATCGGGCAAGCGCCCGAAGCAGACGCCATCCGCCACCTCG
>JBCDBY010000364.1:0-4173 GCA_039182715.1 Planctomycetota bacterium | reverse complement strand
GACCACGAGCCGCGGCTCGCCCCGGGGCTCGCCGAGCTCGACAACGTCGTGCTCCTGCCGCACATCGGGAGCGCGACGACGACGACGCGCCGCGCCATGGGCCGACTCGTCGCGGAGAGCATCGTCGCGGTGCTGCGCGGGGAGGAGCCGGCGCACCGCGTCGTGTAGGGTGTCCGCGCCATGTTGGGCCCGGTCGATCTGGTTGCGCTCGGCGCACTCACGGGCGCCTTCCCGCTCTATCACATGCTGTTGCCGTGGCTGCGCAAACGGCTGGAGCGCTACAGCACCGGCAAGCGCGCGAAGCGCGAGATGAAGTCCTGGATCGAGTCGACGGTCGGCGACGGCAAGGTCATCGTCGCCGTGCAGCAGACGCGCAATACGACCATGGTCGCCTCGCTGCTCGCCTCCTCGTCGCTCATCATCATGACGCTGTCGGCATCGCTGGTGATCCACGACAAGAACGCGCCGCAGCCGGATGGGACGTTCCCGCTCGATGCGCTCTCCATCAAGGCGATGGCGCTCTTCGTGCTGCTGGCGATCGCATTCAGCTCTTTCGTGCAGTGCCTCAACGGCATGGGCCGTTTCACGGTGATGATCGGATGCGAGCTGCGCACGCTGGACCGGACCGAAGGCGACGGAATCCGGTACCTGGTGGACACGTTCCTGCGCGCCGTGCGCTCGTATCGCGTCGGCATCCGCCACCTGCACGCGGTTTTCCCGATCTTCTTCTGGCTCTTCGACCCGCGCTACTGCATCGCGGCGTGCATCGTGCTCTGGCTCAAGTTCTTCTTCACCGAGGATTTCGTCTGGCTCATCCGCAAACGACCGCGCCCCGTCCGCTGAGGTATCGTCTGCTCCCATGAACAAGGACCGGGAACTGCTGCGCGGTGCCGACGACCTGCTCGTCGACTTCGACCGGGGCTTCAAGATCTTCCAGGAGTTCGTCGGCGGCTGCCGCGCGCTCTACGACCTCGGCCCGGCGGTGACCGTCTTCGGCTCCGCGCGGTTCGACGAAAACCATCGCTACTACCAGCTCGCGCGCGCGACCGGCAAGGCGCTCGCCGAGGCCGGTTATGCGGTCATCACCGGCGGCGGGCCCGGCATCATGGAGGCGGCCAACCGCGGTGCGAAGGAGGGCGGCGGCGTCAGCGTCGGCATCAACATCGAGCTGCCGATGGAGCAGCACGCCAACCCCTACCTCGACCGCTCGATCGACTTCGACTACTTCTTCGTGCGCAAGGTGATGCTGGTGAAGTACAGCACCGCGTTCATCTGCATGCCGGGCGGCTTCGGCACGATGGACGAGATCTTCGAGACGCTGACGCTCGTGCAGACGCAGAAGATGGAGCGCTTCCCGATGGTCACCATGGGATCCGAGTTCTATGAGCCGCTGGCGGAGTTCCTCAAGGGGCCGATGTCCGAAGAGGGCTGCATCGGCGAGGACGAGGTCGACATCACGGTGACCGACGACCCGGCGGAAGCGATCGCCTACATTCGACGCATGACGTAGCCTTGGCGGCATGGATCTCTTCGTGCACGGCGGCCGCGTGGTGAGCCCGCGCGGCGTCTCCGAGTCCGACATCCTCGTCCGCGACGGTCGCATCGCCGCCATCGGTCCCGGCCTCACCGCGCCGGCCGGCGTCGAGGTGCTCGACGCGTCGGGCAAGCTCGTCTTTCCCGGCCTCATCGACACCCAGGTCCACTTCCGCGAGCCCGGGCTCGAGCACAAGGAGGATCTCGCCTCCGGCTCGCTTGCCGCGGTCGCGGGCGGCGTCACGACCTTTTTCGAGATGCCGAACACGAAGCCCAACACGACCACGCCGGAGCTGCTGGCCGACAAGCTCGCGCGCGCCAAGGGGCGCTGCTGGGCCGATCACGCCTTCTTCCTCGGCGCGTCGGAGGACAATGCCGAGCAGCTCGGGGAGTGGGAATCCCTGCCGGGCTGTTCCGGCATCAAGGTCTTCATGGGCTCTTCGACCGGTTCGCTGCTGGTCGAGGACGACCCGACGCTCGAGCGCGTGCTGCGCCACGGCAAGCGCCGCGTGCCGGTGCATTCCGAGGACGAGCCGCGCCTGCGGGAACGCTACGCGACGGTCGAGAAGGGCGCCCCCTATCGCGTCCACCCCGACGTGCGCGACGTCGAGGCGGCGGTCAAGTCGACCAAGCGGCTCTTCGCGCTGGCGGAGAAGACCGGGCATCCCGTGCATCTGCTGCACGTGAGCACCGCCGAAGAGCTCGACCTGGCGCGCGCTTCGACGTTGGGCGAGCTGCTGACGCTCGAAGCGACCCCCAACCACCTCTTCCTGCACGCGCCGGATTGCTACGACGAGCACGGCAGCCTGGCGCAGATGAACCCGCCGGTCCGCGAGAAACGACACCAGGAGGCGCTGCGCGCCGCGCTGCTCGACGGCACGATCGACGTGATCGGCTCCGACCACGCGCCGCACACGCTCGAGGAGAAGCAGCAGCCCTACCCCGACGCGCCCTCGGGCATCCCGGGCGTGCAGACCATCCTGCCGCTGCTGCTCACCGCGGTGCGCGACGGGTGGCTGCCGATCGAACGCATTCCGCTGCTCACCGCGGAGGGTCCCGCGCGCATCTACGGCATCGCGCGCAAGGGCCGTCTCGAGCCGGACTACGACGCCGACTTCGTCATCGTCGATCCGGACGTCACCGAGCCGCTGCCCGTGGCGTGGCTGCGTTCGAAGACCGGATTCAGCCCGTTCGTCGGCACGAAGCTCGCCGGGTGGCCCGAGACGACGGTGCTGCGCGGCACCGTGGTCTACCACCGGCACGCAACGGTCGGCGACCCGCGCGGGAAACCGGTCACCTTCGTATGAGCCTCGTGCTGCGCACGGCGGAGCCCGAGGACGCCGCGACGATTCACCGATTCATTCAGGGCCTGGCCGAGTACGAGAAGGAGCCGGACGCGGTCGAGGTCACGCCCGCCCAGCTCGCCGAGCAGCTCGCGCAGGCCAAGCCGCCGTTCGAATGTCTGCTCGCGGAGCGCAACGGTACCGCCGTCGGTTTCGCGCTCTTCTTCGAGAGCTACTCGACCTGGCGCGGCCGCGTCGGGCTCTACCTCGAGGATCTCTACGTTCCGCCCGAACATCGCGGGCAGGGCATCGGCAAGGCGCTGCTTCGGCGGCTCGCGCAGCTCACCGTCGAGCGCGGCGGCGCGCGCCTCGAGTGGGCGGTGCTCGACTGGAACGAGCCCGCGATCCGCTTCTACGAGAGCCTCGGCGCGCGTCCGATGGACGAGTGGACGACGTGGCGGCTGACCGACGATGCGCTCAGGAGCCTTGGAGCTCCGGATAGCGATCGATCTGCTCCCCCTTCTCGTTGAAGGCGCGCAGCACGAACTCGTCGTCGGTCATCGTCACGACGCAGAAGTTCCACGATTCGCGGTAGACCTTCGTCCAGGGCGCGGTGCCCGGCTCGTTGAGCCGCTTGCCGCCGCCCCCGGTGATCACGTAGACCGGGCCCTCGTGCGGCTGGGCGCGCTCGTAGCCGTGGACGTGCCCGTTGAAGATGAAGGTGAAGCGGTGCTTGTCGAAGAGCGGCCCCAGCACCTCGACCATCTTGCGCGAGGTGTTCCGGAAGCCACGGCCGTAGGGCGAGCCGGTGTAGGGCGGATGATGGAAGTAGGCGATCTTGCGCTTCTCGGTCGCCCGCTCGAGGTCGGAAACGAACCAGCGGTACTGCTCCGACTCGCGCCCGAACTCGATCGTGGAGTCGAGCGCGTAGAAACGCGTGTCGTTCCAGGTGTAGGCGTAGTAGTGCGTGCCCGGCAGCGGGAACATGCTGCGGATCATGCGCCCGTCGTCCGCGACGACGTCGTGGTTGCCCCACGAGAGCATCCACGGTGTGGTCGCCAGCGAGCGGGCGTAGGGCACGCAGTGGCGGCGAATGATCTCGTCCCGACGGCCGTGGTCGTACGCGACATCGCCTGTGTGCACGACGAAATCGGCGCTGATGGCGTCCATCTGGTCGCGGATCAGTGCCTGCTGCGGCCCGCCCGAACCGGAGTCGCCGATCACGATGAAGGTCATCTTCGCGGGATCGCGGGGCCGCACGCGGTGGACGCCGCCGATCGGGCGGCCGTCATGGACGAGGCGATACTCGGTCGATGTCGTGAGGTCGAGCCCTTCGAGCCGCACGTCGTGGTCCCGG
>JBCDBY010000363.1:0-4186 GCA_039182715.1 Planctomycetota bacterium | reverse complement strand
CGGTCCCCCATCTCCGCCAGCTCGCGCGCGGCGGCCGCCCGCACGGCGGCGGACGAATCCTCCAGCGCGCGGGCGAGCACCGGGCGGGCCGCCTCGCGATCGACGGTGCGCAGCGCGAGAAAGGCGGCCGGCCTCGCGTCCGAAGGCCCTTCGGTCGCGGCGCGCAGAAGAACCGGCACGTCCTCCGGGACGGCGGTGGCGACCAGGGCGCGGCGCGCGCTGGTCCGCGCGAAGGAGTCGCGTGCGTGCGGGATCACGCGCAGGATCTCCGGGACGAGCCCCGGGAGCTTCCGCGCCTGGATCGTGCGCAGCGCGGCATGCAGCAGGCCGGGCCGCCGATGGGACGCGGCGTGCTTGAGCAGAGTACGCGCGCGGCGGCGCACCTCCGGATCGCCGCTCTCGGCCGCGCGGCGCAGCGGGGAGATGGCGGCGTCCCCGTAGGTCGCGAGCTCGCGCAACGCGGCATCGCGCACTTCCGGCGACGGCGCGCCGAGGTCCTCCACCAGCATCCGCATGCGGTCCGCGCGGCGCGGCTCGGGCACCAGCGACCGCAGGTACCGGCGCAGCGAGGGCGCGTCCGGCTGCACGCCGTAGCGGGCCAGCGTGCGTTCGTCCGGCGACTGCGCCAGAACGGCGAAACCGAGCAGCAGAACGCAAAGACCCGTGCGCAACACGGGCTGCATTCTAAGAGCTATCGGCTGCGCTCGACGATCTCGTCGACCAGCTTGCGGTAGGCGCGAGCGGCGGACGAGGTGGGCGCATACGAGGGCAGCGGGGCGCGCCGCACCCCCATGCGCTCGACGTGGCTCGAGTACGGGATCATCGCCTCGAGGAAGTCGTACGGCATCGACCGCGCCTGATCGCAGACCTCGCGGTGCAGCGCCTTGCGCCGGTCCACCATGCTGAAGAAAGGCCAGACCCGCGGCGACTTCTTGAGATCGTCGAGGTGGTCACAGAGCTGCTCGAGCGAGTGGAGCGACAGCGTGGTGGGAATGACCGGCACGACCAGCGCGTCGACCGCGCGGAACATGCTCTCGCTCGCGAGGCCGATGCTCGGGGCGCAGTCGAGCAGCACGTAGTCGTAGTGCTTGCGCAGCGTCTTGAGGACGCTGGCGAAACGGCGCTTGGGTTTCTTCGCGTGCTCGATGACGATGTCGAGGTGCCGCGCGCTGAAGTCGGCGGGAAGCAGGTCGAGCCCCTCGTAGTCCGTGCCGCGCACCGCCCGCAGGGGGTCGCCGTCGCGATCGAGCAGCCGCCGCACGCCGCCCTTCACCTTCGGCTTCACGCGGAAGTAGAAGGTCGTTGCGCCCTGCGGGTCGAGATCCCAGATCAGCGTCGTGGCGCCGCGCGCCGCGAGCAGGTAGCCGAGATTCACCGAGGTGGCGGTCTTGCCGACGCCGCCCTTCAGGTGGTAGCAGGCGAGCGTCTTCACTCCTCGGACACTCCCCGCCGCGGCCGGAACAGAGCCTCGGCGCGCGCGCGATTCTTCTTGCTGTCGAACTCGGTGAAGCGCGCCGCGAACCGGCGACGCTCCTCGTCCTGCCGCTCGCGCAGCGCCTCGACGAGTCGCCCCATCGCCATGGCCGTCTCCAGCGGCGCGCGGCCCTCCGCTTCCATGTCGACCGCCATCGTGCGCAGCTTGTCCTGCTGCACCTCGAGGTCGTTGAAGTCGCCCAGGTTCTCCTGCAGCCGCTTGAGCGCGCGAATGTGATCGCGCATCGCGCCGTCGTCGAAGAGGCTCTTGCAGAACTCCATCATGTAGCGGAGCTTCTTGCAGTCGAGGCGCAGATCGTGGACCGCGACGGCCGGCGTGTCGTCGTCGATGCGGCGACCGCGCTTCAGGACGCGCTGGTGCAGCTTCCAGATGCGCTCGCGCGCGACCTCGCCGATCGGGCGGCGCGCGTCGGCCATCGTCGTGCGAGCCGGGACCGGCTGCTCCAGGAACGCGCGCCAGTCCCGGAGCAGCCGCTTGTACCGCGCGCTCTCCAGGTGCCGGCGCAACACCGCGCGCTCCTCCATCTGGTGCTGCTCGAGGTGCGCGTGCAGCGGCTTCAGCTGCTCGCCCAGCGGCTCCGGGCCGGAGTGGTTGGCGAGATCGTCGTACTTGATGAGGTAGACGTCGAGGTCGCGCAAAGGCCCCGTCACGTTGCCCAGCCACTTGAACTCGCGCGCGAACTTCTGGGTCGTGCGGACGGGATAGACGTTGCGGAATCGGGAGAGCGCCGCGCGGGTGCGGCGCACCGCGACGCGGAACTCGTGCAGGAACTCGGCGTCGAGGGCGTCCTTCGTGCCCGCCTCGTTCGCCTCGATCGCCGCGAGCAGCGCGAGAAAGATGCGCTTGGCCGACTCGTCGGTGCGCGCCGCGGCTTCGAGCTTCACCGCCAGCTTGGGCGGCGGCGCGCCGAGCGCGGCGTCGAGCAACCCGAACGCGGCCAGCGGGTGCTGCGCCGCGGGGTCTTCCCCGCCGAGCTGCTCGCGCACGAACGAAACCAGACCGCGATACTCCTTCTCGTACCCGCGCACCGGCGCGAGCCGCAGCGCCAGCGTGCCGCGACGCTTGCCCGGCAGCTTCCACTCCTCCACCGCCGCGCGTGCGATCGTCTTCTGCTGCTTGTCGCGCAGCGCGACCTCCTCGTGCTTCGGACGCGCCTCGGCGACCGGCAGCAGCCGGCGCACGTCGACGATCTCGGTGAGCGCATCCCGCATCGGGCCCGCCTCGAAGTCGACGGCGAACGCGGGCGCGCGCCCGCAGTGCACCGAGCGCAGGTTGCCCTCGTCGATGGAACTCCAGACGACCCGCCCCTGCGACTTCGCCTCGACGAACTGCAGCGTCATGCCCCGAGCCCAAAGCCGCCGGTCGACCGTTTCGAGATAGAGGCGGCGCCGGATCGGCTCTTCGGGGCCCACCCCGCGGTATCGCGCGCGCAGGGCCTCGAGGATGCGCGCGCCGGTCGCGCTGTCCGCGAGCACGAAGACGATCTCCCCGCGAGGGGGGCCGGCACGGGACGGGGCTTCGTCGCCCAAGGCAGTCACAGAGGCGGTCACGGGTCGATGCAGACGCGCAACAGTACCGCAGCGTGCGGACGTCAGCCCGTTCCTCGCGGGCATTTACATTCAAAAGCCGAAGAGCGCTTCGACGGCCGCACGATGCTGCGGCCCAAGCGTGAGGACGAGGATCTCGCGGAGCAACTCGCGGTCGTTGCCGGAGCGCACGAAGCTGCCCCCGCCCCACTTCGCGATCTGCGCGAAGGAACCGAGGTGCGCCCCCTGCGATCGCGCCTGGCCGTAGCCGGTCACGTCGACGGTGTGCACCGTCCCCTGAAACTCCGCCAGCGTCGTTTCCAACAGCGGGAGGTCGCCCTCGTGCGGTGGGGCGTCGCCGAACAGGATCACGACGCGCTGCGGCTTGTTGCGCCACTTCGTGGTGCGCATCGCGTTGCGCAGTCCGTCGAGCACGGCCTCCTCCAGGTCGCCCCCGCCGCCCGCCGGCACCGCCGCGATGAAGTCTTCCAGCAGCCGCGCGTCGTGCGTGAGCGGCGAACCGAGCGTGAGGAACTCGTCGCCGCGGTCGCGGTAGAACACGATGCGCACGCGCAGGTCCGGCACGATGCGGCGTACGCCCTCCACCACCGCCTCCAGCTTGCGCTTGGTCGCCTGGATGAGCGACGCCATGCTGCCGGTCGCGTCGATCACCAGCACGAGGTCGATCCCGCGGCGGCGCAGGTCCTCGACGTGGTAGCGGAAGCCGCCCTGCTTCTTGCGCTTCTTGTTGGCCCACCAGTTCTCCCATGCCGGCGCGCCCGCTTCCGGCTTGCCCGGATCGTAGGAGAAGCGCGCAGGCACGAGCGTGTGCAGCAGCGCGATGGCGCGGCGGCGGCGCTCGAACTCGGCGTGGCGCAGGTCGGCGATGGCGCGCGGATAGACGCGCTCGCTATCGAGAAAGAGGAAGGAAGCGGCGGCCATGCGGCGCACCGCGGCGTCGTCGTCGCCCACCGCGGCCGCGTAGAGCCGGTCCGCACGCTGCGCGACCGGCAAGCGCAACGACGCGCCGAGGACGGCGCGGCGTACGGACGGCGCCGGATCGGCGATGAGGCCGACGACCGCCGCGCCGGCCTTCTCATCGCCCACCTGCGCCAGCGCGCGAATTGCCGCGACGCGCACGGAGGGCTCCGGATCGCGCAGCGCG
>JBCDBY010000362.1:0-4192 GCA_039182715.1 Planctomycetota bacterium | reverse complement strand
GGCGGCGGGTCTGAGCGATGAAGCCATTAGCCATGAGCACACCAAAGAAATGGCTCCTTTGGGTGCAGCAAAACTCGAGAAGATTCTGCGTCGCCTTATGGCCTGATCTAACCTTTCCGAATTGCCGCAGCTTTTGGTCTTGTTCACCGGGTTAAGTCGGGTCTATGGGAACACGGACTCTCAAGCTTCAAAGCCCATGCAAATTTACCTCCCCATCGCCGAGGTATCGGTCAATGCCTTCCTGCTCTTGGGCTTGGGCGGCCTTGTGGGCGTATTGTCCGGCATGTTCGGCGTGGGCGGCGGTTTTCTGATGACCCCGCTTTTGTTTTTTATCGGTATTCCACCGGCAGTTGCGGTCGCAACAGAAGCCAACCAGATTGTGGCGTCTTCATTTTCCGGCGCGCTGGCGCACCTTCTTGTTGTGCGCCGCGTACGCGCGGTGCACGAGCACGAACCCGGCGTTGCCGTAGTCCCGGACCCGCGTGCGGATCGCCCGCGGCTCCAGGCCGGTGACGACCACGCGGCCCTTGTCCCACTCCCGATCGAAGGTGCCGAAGACCGCGATGCCCTTGACCGACTGGCCGGGCTCGAGCGTCTTCATGGCGTTGATCTCCTGCACGTTCTTGATGCTGGAGTCCCGGGCCATGCGCTTGAAGAAGAGCTCGGCGTCGGGGTGCGGGAGCGCGATGTGCGTCCGCCGCTTCTTCGGGCTGGTGCCGACGTGCGCCACGAAATGGAGGCCGAGCGGTGCCGCGACCTCCGAATCGTTCTTCACCTCGAACGGCATGAAGTAGAAGGACTGCGACGAGCCGTTCGTGTAGGGAACGACGAGCACGTCGACAGCGTCATGCTTGAGCGTGAGCTTCCACGGCTTCTTCGTGTCCTGCGCCGAAGCGTCGAACGCGAACAGAGCCACGAGGGCCGCGCACGCAGCGATCTTGGGGAAAATTTTCACAGTCTCGATCCTCCGAGCCTCTTCCGGAGCCTCAGCTCCGGACTAGTCGTCCGTCCGGAGGCACTGCAGGACTTCGATCTCGGAGCCTTCACCGACCTTGACCTCGGTGTCGACATCGATCTTCCAGTCCTCGAACTTGCGCTTGAACTGCACCGAAGCGTTCGTGTAGCCGATCACGAAGCCCAGACCACCGTGGTGGTCCTCGCTGTCGTCGGCCATGAGCGCGAGCGAATCGGTGGACGCCTTTTTCGCGGCGCAGGCGCGATCGAGCTGATCGCGGCCGGCGTACGACGAGAGCTCGCCGTTCTCACCCTGACGGTCGAGCGACGCCTCGTTGTAGGCAGTGACACCGCCCGTGTCTTCCCAGCTGTCGAACTCGTCCCCGGGGCAGAAGAGGAGTTGAAAGTTCTCCTCGCTCTTCGCCAGGTGCCCGCCCTTGAACAGGTAGAGCATCAGGTTGACGCCGCTCTGCTTCGGGAACTTGGTTCCGTCGAGCGAAATCAGCGTCTGGCAAAGCTGCTTGATGTTGTTGGTGCACTGGGCCTGGTTCGCCTTTTCGCGGCCCTTGGGGATAAGCACCACGACCAGTCCGGCGAGCACGCCGATGATCGTGACGACAACGAGGATTTCGATCAGGGTGAAACCCTTCTGCTTCCGGTCCATTGAGCAGATCTCCTTCCAGTGGTGCTCCGAGCCCACAAATTGGCCTCTGGTCCACTGCGGCGCGGGATTATAGGGAATCGCGTACTTGAAAAAAAGCCCGTTCCAAGGCGGGTCCTCCGCCCCCCTTCCAGCGGCCCTGTCGGCCGCTCCGGGGGCCCTGGGGCGCCGTCTCGCTGCGATGCGGAGGGCCCCGCCCAGGATCTTTGCATATCATGATTCGCTGATATCCTGTCTCCGTGCAGACGTTACTACGACTGCTTTCGGAGCCCACGAGGCTCCGCATCCTGGCGGCCGTCGACGGCGAGGAACTCGCCGTGGGCGAGATCGCGGACGTGCTCGGCATGAGCCAGTCCCGCATCTCGAACCATTTGCGCCTCCTCAAGGAAGGCGATGCGCTCGACGGCCGGCGCGAAGGCTCGTGGACCTTCTATAAGAACGCGCTTCCGACCGATCCTGCCGCCGCTTCGCTCTGGAATGCGGTCAAGGCGGGCATCGTCGACGAGCGCGAATTCAAGGCGGACCTGGCGCGCCGCCGGGCGGTGCTCGAAAAGCGTCGCGAGCGGAGCCGCGCGTACTTTGCCGCCGGCCGCAACGGCCACGCCGAAGTCGGCATGCAGCGCGACTCGCTGCGCGAGGAGCTGCTCGCCGCCCTGCTTCCCCACGACTGGACGGTGCTCGACGCCGGCTGCGGCGACGGCTACCTGACGGAGGCGCTCGCCGCGCGCTTCGATCGCGTGATCGCGGTTGACCACGCACCAGCGCGACTCGCGGAGGCCCGCCGCCGGCTCGGCGCAGCCGGCGTGGAGTTCGAGGAGGGCGAGATCGACGACCTGCCGCTGCGCGCGGGCACCGTCGACGCCGTCTTCTTCTCGATGGTGCTGCACCACGTACCGATCATCGGCGACGCGACGCACGAGGCGATGCGCGTCCTCAAGCCGGGCGGATTCGTGGCCATCGCCGACTTTGCCCCCCACCATGACGAGGCGATGCGCGCCGAACTCGGAGACCTGCGCCTCGGGCTCGATCCCGATGCGATTGCCGCCGCCCTCGAAGATGCCGGCTTCGAGCGCGTCGCGACCGCGCCGGCGCGCGACCGGTATTCCGCCGGCCGCGGCGACCCCCTTTCGATGTTTCTCGCGACGGGCCGTAAGCCCGCGCGTTCCCGATCCCGTAAGAAATCAACCGCAACCACACGGAGCTAATCGTGACCACCAGGACCGAAACCAAACTCGACTTCAAGGTCGCCGACCTCTCGCAGCACGAGTTCGGCCGCAACGAGATCCGCCTCGCCGAGCAGGAGATGCCCGGCCTCATGGCGCTGCGCGAGGAGTACGGCGCCGAGCAGCCGCTCAAGGGCGCGCGCATCATGGGCTCGCTGCACATGACCGTGCAGACCGCCGTGCTCATCGAGACGCTCGTCGATCTCGGCGCCGACGTGCGCTGGGTCTCGTGCAACATCTTCTCCACCCAGGACCACGCGGCCGCCGCGGTCGTCGTCGGCCGCAACGGCACGCCGGAGAACCCGCAGGGCGTGGCCGTCTACGCCTGGAAGGGTGAGACGCTCGCCGAGTACTGGTGGTGCACCGAGCGTGCGCTGACCTGGCCCGACGGCGGTCAGCCCAACCTGATCCTCGACGACGGCGGCGACGCGACGATGCTCGTGCTCAAGGGCGCCGCGTACGAGAAGGCGGGCGCCGTGCCCGAGGCGACCGACGCCGACTCCGACGAGTGGAAGGAGGTCCTGAACCTTCTCCGCCAGCAGCTCGAAAAGAACCCGGGCCGCTGGGGCAAGGCGGTCGAGGCGATCCGCGGCGTCTCCGAGGAGACGACGACCGGCGTGCACCGCCTCTACCAGATGCAGGACTCGGGCGAGCTGCCCTTCCCGGCGATCAACGTCAACGACGCCGTGACGAAGAGCAAGTTCGACAACGTCTACGGCTGCCGCCACTCGCTCATCGACGGCCTCAACCGCGCGACCGACGTGATGCTGTCGGGCAAGGTCGCGGTCGTGCTCGGCTACGGCGACGTCGGCAAGGGCAGCGTGCAGTCGCTGCGCGGCCAGGGCTGCCGGGTGATCGTCACCGAGATCGATCCGATCTGCGCGCTGCAGGCGGCGATGGAGGGTCTCGAGGTCAAGACGCTCGACGACGTCGTCGAGTGGGCCGACATCTTCATCACCGCGACCGGCAACAAGGACATCATCACGCTCGATCACATGAAGCGTAATGATGTCCTTGTTGCCGGTCGTCGTGATAAAGATGTCGGCTCGCTCAATGTAATCTTCGAGCGGAGCGACCTCGTAGCCCTCCATCGCGGCCTGAAGGGCGCAGATCGGGTCGATCTCGGTCACCTGCACGCGGGCGCCGGCGCCCTGCAGCGAGGCGGCCGAGCCCTTGCCCACGTCGCCGTAACCGCAGACGACGGCGGTCTTGCCGGCCATCATCACGTCGGTGGCGCGGCGGATGCCGTCGACGAGCGATTCCTTGCAGCCGTACTTGTTGTCGAACTTGGACTTGGTGACCGAGTCGTTGACGTTGATGGCGGGGAAGGGCAGCAGCCCCTTCTCCATAAGCT
>JBCDBY010000361.1:0-4201 GCA_039182715.1 Planctomycetota bacterium | reverse complement strand
TTCAGCCGCGCGGAGGTGGTCATTCACTACCCGGGCCGCACGCGCATCTTCACGATGTGGCGGGCGGAGTGGGACGGCGCCGCGATGCCGGTGCCGCCGGGCTCGCCGTTCTTCTACCGGGCGGCCGGCGAGCCGTGGTGGGACGCCGATCGGGTGATGCGCGCGAACGTGGACGTCGTGCGGGGTTTCGTCCGCGAGGAGCAGGCGTCCGAGCCCGCCCGGCGCGGTCTCTCGGAGGATCGCCGGATGCTGCGTAAGGTGTTCCGCAGCCAGCTCCCCAAGGGCGCGGAACCGCGCTGGTGGTGGGGGCTGGAAGCGTTCCAGGCAGGCGGCGAGGAGGTCCGTCCGACGCTCGAAATCGAGGTCGGCGGCGTTCGTTGACAGCCCCCTGCTTCGCCCCTACCTTGTGGGGCTTCCCATGAAGACGCCGATGGCCAAACCCGGGGACGTTGAGCCCCGCTGGTATCTCGTTGATGCCGCCGAGGAAAATCTCGGACGTTCCGCCGTGAAGATTGCCCGCATGTTGCAGGGCAAGCATCGCCCGACCTACACCCCGCATACCGACACCGGCGATTTCATCGTGGTGATCAACGCGGAGAAGATCCAGGCGACCGGCAACAAGGACGAAGACAAGATCTACGACTGGTACACCGGGTATCCCGGCGGTCGCAAGACGCGCACGCTCGCCGAGATGCGCGAGCGCCGTCCGGAGGCGATCCTTCGCCTGGCCGTCCGACGCATGCTGCCGAAGACGCGCATGGGTCGCTCCATGTTGAAGAAGCTCAAGATCTACGCGGGCCCGGAGCACCCGCACACCGCGCAGAACCCCGAGGCGCTGAACCTCGAGACGGGGAGGAGCTAGCCAATGTCCGACTGGACCTGGGCCACCGGCCGTCGCAAGTCCGCCGTCGCGCGCGTGCGCGTGAAGGGCGGTACGGGCGAGATCGAGATCAACAAGAAGCCCTTCCGCGAGTACTTCCCGACCATCGACATGCAGAACTCGGTGCTCGGCCCGCTGCAGGCGGTCGAGGCGGCGGACAAGTACGACGTGAAGGTCAACGTGGGCGGCGGCGGGCCGCTCGGCCAGGCGGGCGCCGTCCGTCTCGGCATCGCCCGCGCGCTCAAGAAGATCGACGAGACCGTCGACTCGACGCTGCGCGAAGGCGGCTTCCTCACGCGCGACCCGCGCATGAAGGAGCGCAAGAAGTACGGCCAGAAGGGCGCGCGCGGCAAGTTCCAGTTCTCGAAGCGCTAGACCGTTTCTGCTGGGAGCCGAGGGCCGGAATCCAGGGGCCGGGGGCCGGAAGCAACGAGCTTCCGACCTCCGGCTCTTTTTTGTTTGCCCCCGGCCTCCAGCCCCCAGCCCCCGGCCCGTCCGCTAAACTCCCGTTGTGCCCTGCTTGATCTGGGATTCCCCCCAAGGTCGCCACGTCTTCCAACTCGACCGCGCGATGTGCATTCTCGGTCGGGACGAAGTGGCCGATATCCAGATCCTCGAGAAGTCGGTCTCGCGCCGCCATGCGCTGGTGCAGGTCGACAACGGTTCGGTCAAGGTGACCGACCTCGGCTCGAGCCAGGGCACGAAGATCAACGGCGCCAAGCTGGTGCCGGACCTGCCCAGCTCGCTGGAGGCGGGGGACTTCATCACGATGGGCCGCGTGACGCTCACGTACCACGAGACGCCGCCGCCCGTGGCGCCCACCGCTCCCGCCGCAACGCCGGCCCCTGCACGCAGAACGGAGCGGCCGGCTCGACGAAAAACGTCCGCGCCGCCGCGCGGCGGCAACCCGGACCTCTGGAAGTACATCGCACTCGGCGCGGCATTCGTCGCCGTGGCGGGCATCAGTGCGCTGATCGCCGTGCTGACCACGAAGAGCGATCCGCCGCCGCCGGTCGTCGCGCAACCCGCGGCCAACCCGGACCCGGTCATGGAGACGGAAAAGGCGCCCGACCCGATCCCGGCCGATGCGGAGCCGCAGCCGGCGGGCGAGACGCGCGCCGCGGCGGGCGAGCTCCCGCCGCAGGGCTACCTGTCGGTCCGCGAGTTCCCCATGCTGCTCGAGTTCTCGGGCGACGTCTTCTATCCGGTGAAGACGCGCACCTGGGACGGATCGATCGTGGTGGCGCAGGGCGGGGACGGGCGCATCTACGAGGTGCCGCAGAATCGCGTGAAGTCGATGATCGACCGTATCGACCTCGCGCGTCGCACCGCCAGCGCGCGGGCGCGGCTCAATCCGGACGACGCCGATGCGCATCTCGAGCTGGCGAAGTGGGCGGCGCGGCGCTATCTGAAGTCGGAAACGCGCACGCTGGCGAAGCGCGTGCTGGAGCTGCGCCCGAGCGACCAGGAGGCGGCGCGGCTTCTGCGCGGCACCGAGTAGCGATGCGCATCGTGCTGACCCGACCGCCGGGGCGGGGCGAAGCGTGGCGACGCCGGCTGGTCGACGCGGGACACGAGGTGGTCTGCGCGCCGCTCACCGAGATCCGCGACGCCGACCCTTTCCCCGATCCGGTCGGATTCGACGGCGTGCTCTTCACGTCGGTGGCGGCGGTCGAGCGCGCGCCCGGCGGCCGCGATTGGCCGCGCGTCGGCGCGGTCGGGAACACCACCGCCGCGGCGCTGCGCGAGCGCGGCATCGGCGTCGACGTGGTGGGGGCGGGCGGCGGTCGCGAGCTCGCCGCGGCGTGGGGCAACGCGATGGGCCAGCGCCTGCTGCTCCCGCAGGCGCGCGACGCGCACCCCGACCTGGAGCTGGCCCTCACGCGCATGGGCGCCGAGGTCGACTGCGTGCCGGTCTACGAGACATTCCCCGCGGCCGAGATCGATCGCGCCGCCCTCGAAGCGGCCGAGGTGGTCGCCTTCTTCGCCCCATCGGCGGTGCGCGCCTACAAGGAGCTCGGGCTTTCCACGCGGCCGCGCTACTGGGGCCTCGGCGCCACCACCCGCACCGTGATGGATACCGTCGGTCTTCCCCACGAGCCCCTCGCCTCCCTCGACGCCCTCCTCTGATGGAAGAGGTGCATCATTTCGGGGGCGTAAGTCCCTGTGGAGGCTCGCGTTGTGTCGTCGAAGTGCGGAATTGCTTCCGCACTTATCCACAGCGCTTTCCCGCGGCGCTTCTCCAGTGGAGGCAGCCGGGAAGCTAGAGCGGGACTTCGACCGACTCGAGGATCTCCTCGATCAGCTTCTCGCGCTGGCTGTGGCTCGCCTCGGCCAGCAGGCCGCCTTCCGGGATCACGCGATGCGCGAGGACCGGGGCCGCGAGGCGCTTGATGTCGTCGGGGATGACGTAGTCACGCTCGTCGAGGTAGGCGTGCGCCTGGATCGCGCGCTGCAGCGCGCCGGCGCCGCGGGTCGACACGCCCAGCCGCAGATGACGACTCTCGCGGGTCGCCTGGATGACGGCGACGAGGTAGTCGCGCATGCTCTCCTCGATCTTCACCTGCCGCACCTGCGCCTGGATGGCGGCGACCTCGTGCGCGTGAATGACCGGCTTGAGCTCGGCGAGCGGATCGATCTCCTGCTGCGCGGCGAGGATGCGCTTCTCGTCCTTGCGGTTCGGGTAGCCGATCGTCAGCCGCAGCAGGAAGCGGTCGAGCTGCGACTCGGGCAGCGTGTAGGTGCCCTCGAACTCGATCGGGTTCTGCGTGGCGATGACGAGGAACGGCTCGGGCAGGCGGTGGGTCACGCCGTCGAGCGAGATGCTGGCGACGTTCATCGCCTCGAGGAGCGCCGACTGCGTGCGCGGTGTTGCGCGATTGATCTCGTCCGCCAGCACGACGTGCGCGAACACGGGGCCCGGGCGGAACTCGAAGTCACCGGTCTTCTGGTTGAAGATCGACGTGCCGAGCAGATCCGACGGCAAGAGATCGGGCGTGAACTGGACGCGGTTGAAGGTCGCGTCGATCGACTGCGCGAGCGTGCGCGCGAGCAGCGTTTTGCCGACGCCGGGTACGTCCTCGAGCAGGATATGGCCCTGCGCGAAGAGGCCGGTGAGCACGTGCCGAACGACGCGCGGCTTGCCGAGGAAGACCGAGGCGATCGCCTTCTCGAGGGCGACGACCTTCTCCCTCAAGCACCCAGCTCCGCGAGTACCTCGTCCGGAATGTCGCCGTTCGTGATGGCGGCGGAGACGTCGTCGAGATCCTCGATCGCCTCGATGATGGCGATGAGCTTCTTGGCGTCGTCCGGCTCGAGCAT
>JBCDBY010000360.1:0-4202 GCA_039182715.1 Planctomycetota bacterium | reverse complement strand
GACGGCCGCCGCATCGATGCGATGCCCGGCCCCGCCTTCGCGGTCACATTCTCGAACTTGAGCGGATCCTGCCGCAGGTTCAGGATCATCAGGTTGAGCTGATCGTAGGTGGTGCCGGTGTTCGGACGCGTGTTCACCTCGGGGTAGACGTGGCCGCACGCGAAGAAGACGTCGATGTCGCCGTCGTGGTCGGGGTCGAGGAGCCCCACCCCCCAACCGAGCGCCGCGAAGGTGAACTCGCGAATGCGCGTCTGCGCCGACTTCTCGTCGAACACGACGCGTCCGTCCTTGAGCCGGTGCCCGACCAGCATGTTGAACTGGTCGTGGCTGAACTCGCTGATGACGACGTCCTGCAACCCGTCGCCGTTGATGTCGGCGATGTTCACGCCCATCGACGCCTGGGGCACGAAGTCATCGAGACTGACCGCGAGCCCCATCTCCTCGGCGTGGTCCTCGAACGTGCCGTCGCCGTTGTTCATCCAGCAGACGTTGCGCACCGAGTCGTTGGCCACGAAGACGTCGGGATGGCCGTTTCCGTCGATGTCCCACACGATCGGCTGGAAGCCGTAATAGGGGCCGCGCGAGCCCTCCTTGTTGCTCTCCGCGTTGATCTCGATGAAGAGCCCCGCCTTTTTCGTGACGTCCTTGAAGGTCAGCTCGCCGGTCTGCGCAAGCTGGCTCTCGAGCAGCACGTCGTTTTGCGGCATGAGCCCGAGCGGCCCGCAGTAGACCTTGAGCCCGCGCCAGTCGCACGTGCGGCCGTTCATCTCGCCGGTCTTCGGGTTGATCCGGACGAGCTCCGGGTCCGCCATCGCCGCGTGCATGTCGGCGTACTGCGCGACGTAGATGTCGAGGTCGCCGTCGCCGTCGTAGTCGAACAGCGCCGCCCCCGCCGACCAGTCGCGCGAGGCGCCCGCCGCGCCCGCTTCGAGCGCCACGTCGGTGAACTTGCCGGTGCCGTCGTTCAGGTAGAGGCGGTTCTTCCCCCAGTTGCAGAGAAAGATGTCGGTGTCGCCGTCGTTGTCGATATCGCCGGCGACCGCGCCGAACGACCAGCGCGTGCCGTCGACCCCGGCCTCCTTCGCGACGTCCTCGAAGCGCTTGCCCTCGCGGTTCATGTAGAGCGCGTTGCGCGGCGCCTCGTCGTCCGACAGCAGGATCGGCGTCTGCTGGTTCACGTTCACGCCCTTCACGAGGTTGCCGTTGGGGCCGAACATGTCCATCCAGCCGTCGCCGTTGAAATCCCCCACCGCAATGCCCGGCGGCATCGCCTCGACGATGAGGTCCTTCGCGCGGTCGCGCCCGGTGCGGTTGCGCATCGTGTAGCCCATCGGGCCGGCGACGTCGACGTAGGCGAAGGGCATGCCCGCGGTGGGCGTCGCCTTGGCGACCGGCTTGGCGGGCGGCGTGCTGTCGCTGCCGCACGCACCCGTCAGAAACAGGAGGGCGGCCGTCAGAATCAGGAAAACGGGCAGGACGAGGGCAAGCTGGGTCTTCATCGTGGTGGCGCATGGAGCCCGGTGCGCTCCCCCAGCATACGCAGCCGCCGCGGAATGCGGCGAAGTCCCCCACTTTAAGAACCGGGCGCGAATGGGCCGATGGGTACTGCGCAGGCTTGGGCATGGCAGAGCAGACCTCACCCGAACTCCCCGTATTGATTCTTCACTCGAGCGTCGTCTTCCCCGACGACGTCGTGTCGATCCAGCTCCCGGACGACTCGCTGCGCGTCGCCGAGGAGGGGCTCGTCGCCACGCTCTTCCTGCGAAGCGACAGCACGCCGGGCGTCGAGCTGGAGGAGTTCCGACCCACCGCGGTCGTCTGCCGCGTCGTGCAATCGATGCAGGTGCCCGGCGGCGGCCTCCAGGTCGTCTTCCAGGGGCTCCACCGCGCCGCGCTCACCGGCTTGCGCACCGACGAGGAGGGTCCGCTCGCCACGCTGGCCACGCAGCCGGCCGAGGCGGACGACCCCGAGCACGACGACAAGGTGCTCGACGTGCTCGATCTCGTGCAGGAGGTGCTGGCGCGCGAAGAGAGCTACCCCGAGGATCTCGAGCAGATCCTGCGGCTCAACATGCGGGGCGCGGGCCGCTTCGCCGACCTGGTCGCCGCCTATCTCAACTTTCCGCTCTCGGTGAAGCGCGAGATTGCTGCCTGCGGTGACGTCGGCGAACGCCTCGCCGCCGTCGAAACGGCGCTGCAGCTCGAGCTCGCGCGCCACCGCGTGGAGGACGACGTCCACCGCCGCGTGCGCGACCACATCGACGACCGCCAGCGCGAGCAGTACCTGCGCTCGCAGATGCGCGCCATCCGCGAGGCGCTCGGCGAGGACGCCGGCGGCGAAAGCGAGATCGAGGAGCTCGCCGCGCAGCTCGCCGAAGCGGAGCTGCCGGAAGAGGCACACGAAGTCTGCCTGCGCGAAGTGCGCCGGCTGCGCTCCGTCGCGCCGAGCAGCGCCGAGTACCAGGTCATCCGCACCTACGTCGGTTGGCTGCTGGAGTTGCCCTGGTCGGCGCGTTCCGAGGACGACCTCGACCTTCCGCATGCGCGCACCGTCCTCGACGAGGACCACACCGGTCTCGACAAGGTGAAGGAGCGCATTCTCGAGCATCTCGCCGTGCGCAAGCTCAACCCCGGGCGCCCGGGCGCGATCCTGTGCCTGGTCGGTCCGCCGGGCGTCGGCAAGACGTCGCTGGGCCGCTCGGTGGCGCGCGCGCTCGGCCGCGAGTTCGCCCGCATGAGCGTCGGCGGTCTGCGCGACGAGGCGGAGATCAAGGGCCACCGCCGCACCTACGTCGGCGCGATGCCCGGCAAGATCCTGCAGCTGCTCAAGCGCTGCGGAACGCGCAACCCGGTGCTGCAGATCGACGAGATCGACAAGATGGGCTCGGACCATCGCGGCGATCCGTCGAGCGCGCTGCTCGAGGTGCTCGACCCGAGCTGCCACACCGAGTTCCGCGACCACTACCTCGACGTCGGCTTCGATCTTTCCGAGGTCTTCTTCCTCGTCACGGCGAACCTCGTCGACACCATTCCCGCCGCGCTGCGCGACCGGCTCGAGATCGTGCGCCTCGACGGATACACGCACGTCGAGAAGAAGCGCATCGCGGAGAACCACCTCGTCGCCCGCTCGCTCGACAAGAGCGGCCTGCCGGCGGAGCACGTCTCCTTCACGCCGCGCGGCCTCGACCGGTTGATCGAGGGCTATACCCGCGAGGCGGGCCTGCGCCAGCTCGAGCGCACCGTCGACGCCGTCTGCCGCAAGGTCGCGACGGAGTACGTCGAGGGCAAGACCGCGCGCGTCGTGGTCGGGCGGCAGCGGCTCGAGGAGCTGCTCGGCGCCGCGCGCTACAAGGTGGGCGGCGCGGCGCGCAAGCCCGAGGTGGGACACGTGACCGGTCTCGCCTGGACCGAGGTCGGCGGCACGACGCTCTCCATCGAGGCGACGCGCATGCCCGGCAGCGGCAAGCTGGTCACGACCGGACGCCTCGGCGAGGTCATGCGGGAGTCCGCGCAGGCGGCCCACACCTGGTTGCGCGCGCACGCGGCCGAGTTCGATCTCGAGCCCGCCGATTTCGCGGAGTCGGACCTGCACGTGCACTTCCCGGAGGGCGCCACGCCGAAGGACGGCCCGTCCGCCGGCGTCGCCATCGCGACCTGCCTCGCGAGCCTCTTCACCGGCCGACCGGTGCGTCCCGACATCGCCATGACCGGCGAGGTGACGCTGCGCGGCCGTGTGCTGGAAGTGGGCGGCATCAAGGAGAAGCTGCTCGCCGCGCACCGCCACGACGTCACGCGCGTGCTCGTCCCCCACGACAATCTGAAGGACCTCGGCGAGATCCCGCAGGAGATCCGCGACGCGCTCGAGATCATCGGCACGAAGAACGTGATCGAGAACGTCTGCGAGGCGCTGCTCACCGACGGCGTCGAGACGCACCTCGGCGAGATCGAAACACCCGCCCCGGCCGCCGAACAGCTCCGTCTCGACGACCCCGCCTCCTGAGGCCCCCTTTCTGATGCACCTCTTCCATCAGCGGGCGGTCGCAACCTCCGTCCCGGACGGAAGTTGCGTTCACGCGGGTGCGGAATCAATCCCGCAAAATCATCCGCGGTCGGCCCACCAGCGCTTCCAGTCGTCGCTGGTTTCGAGCTCGAGGCCGGTCAGTTTGCGGAGCGCGCGCGACGCCTGTTTGTGGAAGGTGGTG
>JBCDBY010000359.1:0-4205 GCA_039182715.1 Planctomycetota bacterium | reverse complement strand
CCGCCTTCGCGCGCAGCTCCTTGCTCTTCTCGTACAGCCGGTTGATCAGCGCGATCACCGCGGCGACGAGGAAGAAGATGACCTGGATATCCAGGTCGGCGAGCAGCGGCGCCACTAGTTCTGCTCCGTGTCGCCCCGCGGCTCCTCCTCCGCGCCGCGACGGCCGGAGATGGAGTTGCGCATTTCGGTATCCGACTGGATGTTGCGCAGGTTGTAGTAGTCCATGACGCCCAGGTTGCCGGAGCGGAACGCCTCGGAGATCGCCTGCGGGATCTGTGCTTCCGCCTCGACGACCTTCGCGCGGTTCTCCTCGAGCAGCGCCTTCATCTCCTGCTCCTGCGCGACCGCCATGGCGCGACGGCCCTCGGCTTCCGCCTGGCGCATCTTCTTGTCCGTCTCGGCGCGTTCCGCCTCGAGCAGCGCGCCGACGTTAGCGGCGTCCTTGATGCCCGCCACCGAGACGTCCGCGATGTCGATCGAGACGATCTCGAACGCGGTCTGCGCATCGAGACCGCCGTCCAGCACCACCTTGGAGATGTTGTCCGGGTTCCGCAGGACCTCCTTGTAGGTGTCCGCGGAGCCGATGGCACTGACGATGCCCTGGCCGACGCGCGCGATGATCGTCTCCTCCGTCGCACCACCGACCAGGCGGCCGAGGTCGGCGCGCACCGTCACGCGCGCCTTGACGATCATGCGGATGCCGTCCATCGCGACCGCATCGAGGTACTCCGTGCCGGAGACGGTGGGGTCGGGGCAGTTGATGACGCGCGGCTTCACGTACATGTTCACCGCATCGAGGATGTCGCGGCCGGCGAGATCGATGCCGGTCGCCACCCGGAAGTCGAGCGGCAGGTTCGCGCGGTCCGCGGCGATGAGCGCCTTGACGACGTGGGGGACGTGGCCGCCCGCGAGGTAATGCGCCTCGAGGTCACGCGTCTCCATGCCGATGCCGGCCTGCACCGCGGCGATCTTGCTCTGCACGATGATGCGCGGATTGATCTTGCGGAAGCTCATGCCGATCAGGTCGACGAACCCGATGCCGGCATTCGTCGTCACGCACTGCAGCCAGAGCTGGAAGTACTTGAAGACGAACAACGACAGGACCAGCAGGATCAGCAGGCCGACGGCGATCACGACGATCGTCGCGTTGCCGCTCAGGGCGAGGGGGAGAGCCGGGGCGGGGTACATGTCAGGCGATACCTTCGGGTGTGGATGCGGATTCGATGGGTTCGACGATGATGCGATTGCCGCTCACTTCGACGACGCGAACGGCGGCGCCGGAGGGCAGCATCTTGCCACGGGTCACGACGTCGTGGCGCGCGCCCGCGAGGAGCGCGGTGCCGGCGGGGCGCAGCGGGCTGGTCGCTTCGCCGGTCGTGCCGACGAGACTCCGGTCGGTCGAGTCGGCGGCTTGGCGATCGTCCCGCGTCAGGTCGGGGGCACGCAGGTAGAAGCCGCGCGCAAACGGAATCTTGGGCAGGATTTGAAACGCGGCGCGCAGCGTGAGCGGACCGCCGACGACGGCCAGCGCGACGAGGGACCAGCCGTAGGTCGCGCTCTCGTCGAAGGCGAGCATGATGCCGCCGACCGCGCAGGCGATCGCGATGAGCGAGATCGCGCCGAAGCTGACGATGATGACTTCGATCGCGAGCAGCGCCAGGCTCGCCACCATGAGCAGAATGGGAACCGGGTTCACGCGGTGATGTCCTGCAGGGGGCGAACGGTGACGTGGTTGCCGCGCACGGAAACGACCTCGACCGGCCGGTCGGGATCGACGTAGCCGCCTTCGCTGACGACGTCCAGCTCCTCCCCGTCGATGAGGGCGCGCCCGGCCGGCCGCAGCATCGAAACGGCAGTGCCGCGCTTGCCGACGAGCGGGCTGGTGGTCTCGGTCGGGTTCACCGCGCTCATCGCGCTCCCGGCGCCGGGCGCGGCGAGCGAGAGATGCGAGAAGAGCGGCACCTTCGGCAGGAAGCGGGCGATGACGAACGCGATGAGCGTCGCGCCGAACGCCGCGTAGACGAAGTCGAGCAAGACGTCGGTGATCGCGTCCCAGCGTCCGAGCGAGTAGTCGTCGATGCCCCCGCCGCTGGGAATCGTCACCAGCGTGAGCGAGACGAGAATCAGGAAGAGTCCGGCGAAGCCGGCGATGCCGAAGCCGGGCAGGACGAAGACCTCGACCAGGATGAGCCCGACGCCGGCGAAGAAGAGCAGGATCTCCCAGATCTCGGCGGCGCCGGCGATGGCGGCGGCACCGAAGTAGGCGCCGAACAGCACGATGGCGAGCACTTCCGGCACACCGGTGCCGGGCGTCTTGAACGCGATATAGGCCGCGACGATGGCAAGCAGGAAGATGAGCGGCCGAATGCTGATGAGCCAGCGGGACAGCTCTT
This sequence comes from Planctomycetota bacterium, assembly GCA_039182715.1. GTDB lineage: Bacteria > Planctomycetota > PLA2 > PLA2 > PLA2 > JBCDBY01. The sequence goes on along the minus strand of JBCDBY010000359.1, from coordinate 1,812 downwards.
CCGCCTCGTTCCATTCGAGGCGGATGACCTCGGCGTCCTCCACCTTGACCTCGTCGAGCACTTCGTCCAGCGTGCGGCGCATGCGCGACGCGACGTCGAACTCGACCGCCTCCTGGGCGTTGAACGTGGCGATCTCGCCGGCGCGCACGACGATCTTCGGGTCGGTGAGACCTTCGAGCTCCTGGGTTGCGCGGTCGGGCAGGTCGTCGCCGCGGAAGTAGGCGAACTGCTCCGCGCCGTCTTCCGTCAGCTTGGTGTAGCGCCAGACTTCGATCTCCTGTCGGACCATCGATTCGGCGAGCGCGATCGGGTAGCCGTTGCGCGCGGCGTACTTGCGGAACTCCGCGGCGACCGGCGTCTGGAACTTCTCGGGCGCGACCTTGACGCCTTCCGCCGTCATGAAGATCGCCTGGCTGTCGCCGATGCTCGCGTTCTCGCTCATCACGATCTCGCGGCACGCCATGGCGAGCATCGCCGCGCCGCTGATCGCCTTGCGGTGCACGTACGCGATCGTGTGCACGTCGTTGCCGAGATCGAGCATCTCCTGCCCGGTCTCCATCGAGGCGGACACCATGCCGCCGTAGGACTCGATGTCGAAGACCACGCAGTCGGCGCCCCAGTCGCGCGCCTCCTGGATCCGACGCAGGACGGAGGTCTTGACGGAGGTGTCGATCGATTGGTCCGAATCGTCCTTCAGGACGATGACCGCGATCTTCTTGAACGGCCCCATATCCGACTGCGCCCGCGTGAGCGGGGCGAACAGGAGCACAAGCAGGAGGGCCCAGCGCATGGTCTTCATTCTCAATTCGCCCTACCGGGGGTCAAGGGTTGCATATTCGGGTCGGAAGGGGGGGGATTCAGCGGAGCGCCGCCACGATGCCGGCCAGCAGGAGCCACGCGAGGGGTACGCCGAGTCCGGCGCCCACCAGCTGTCCGCGGCCGGCGCGGCCCGGAGGCGGGTCGGCGGAGCACGATCATGACACTCTCGCGAGCGATCACAGAACGAGAATGCTGAACCAAAGGGTCCCGGCGGCGCAGGAGATCAGAATCCGGGACAACGCGACGCGTCCCCAAGGGAGCGCGGCGGTAGCGATCAGGACCGGGACGAGCGTGATCCCGATCTGAACCTGGAGTGATCCCCAGGCTCGGCTCATGAGGGTCTCCCAGCCTCGGGATGGACTGAGGGTGTCGAACACGAAGGCAGAAAGCACCGCGACGAGCATGCCGGACAGGAACGCGATGAGTTCCGGGCCGTAGCGAAGTCCGGCGTTCTCCGGATCGGAGGCGATTCTGCTCACACGCCGATCGTACCGTGCCGCTGCGTCCCACGAGCCTCGATCGAAAGTAGCCACGCGCGGTTCGGTCTTCCGAGAGAGCGGGGGGCTCTGTCGAAGCCTCACGCCTTGCCGCCTTCCCGACGAAAAGCACCCGCGCGATGCGCGGGTGCGGCGGGAGGAAGAAAGAGGAACAAACCTCTTTGTGCGAAAGCCGGAGGCAACCGCCTCCAAACAGGAACCTAGCCCTGATTGCCGAGCGGGCAACTCCAACGGAAACCGGGTGAGTCAGATCGCGACCGATACCGAGCCGGGTTCGATTCTCCCGCTATCGATTGGTCGTAGGGCGCCTGGGAGAAAGCAGGAGAATCGAACCCGGCTCGGTAATCCCGGTAACGGCGACCTTGGAAGCGGATCGCGCCAACGGCGTCAGCCGTTGGGCCGGAGTATCGCACCAACGGCGTCAGCCGTTGGGCCGGAAATTCTGCCCGCCTGCGCCAAGGCTACGGCGGGCAGCCGTCGCTCCTGCCAGCTTTGG
>JBCDBY010000358.1:0-4216 GCA_039182715.1 Planctomycetota bacterium | reverse complement strand
CCTGCCACGGCGTCCTCGGGATTCCTCGATCTCGACGATCCGTCCTCGCCCAGAAGAGCGTCGAGAAAACGAGAGCGCGTGGCGTCGCCTTGCACGGCAGTGCAGCGGCGATTCCCCTCCGTAGCTCCCGCGCGGTCATGAATCATGCAGGCTAGCGCCGCGGGCGCTGGCTGTAGCCGAAGAAGCTCACGCGGGTCTCCCGACTCGCGAACGAATGCTCCGGCGTCCCGTCGCCGTCCTCGTCAAGGGTGCCCTTGACCAGCCGGCCGTCCGCGTCGTACGCGAACGTCATGACATCCTGGATGCGCCCATCCTCACCGAAGCTCAGCTCGCGCCGGACCTCGCGGCCCTCGGCGTCGTAGAAAAACGTCCAGACGCGCTCGAGTTCATCACCGCGGCGAATCTCCTCTCGGCGGACGGGACGACCGTCCGCATCGCGCAGGATCTGCGTCGACTCGTCCACGTCGCCGTCCGCGCTCCTGTCGATCTCGCGGCGCACGAGACGTCCGTCCGAGTCGTAGACGTTGGTTTCCCGATGATAGATCTCGTCACCGGAGACCCGCTCGAGCCTCAGAAGGTTGCCGGACTCGTCAAACGTCTTCCGTTCACCCGAAAGCTCGCCCCGGCCGTTGTACTCACGGAGCGTGGCGGTGCGGTTCCCCCACTCATCGTAGGTGTAGTGGGTTGAGTCCGTGCGGTCGTACTCCGTCTGGTCCACGCGGATGACGCGGCCGTCCGCGTCGTACGCGTAGTCGAGGGCGAAACGGGGGCGGAGCATCTCCTTGTCGATCTCGAACTTTTCCATGCGGACAGGACGCCCCTCGTCGTCGTAGGTGTATCGCAGGCTCGCCCGGAGTTCGAAGCCGAAGAGGCTGGAGAAGCCGTCCTTGCCGACCACGTCCTCCCGCACGCGCCGCCCGTGCTCGTCGAAGACCACGAAGACGCTCTCGGACGACTCACCTTCACGCACCCAGCTGGTGACGTTCCCGCTCTCGTCGCGCGTCATGGACACGGTGCGGTCGGGCTGGAGATCGCCGTTGCGGTCGTAGTCGGTGCGCACGACACCGCCGAACCGATCGCGCTCGAGGACCATCACTTGGTCGCCGAATCCGTCCCCGTTCAGGTCCGACGCGTAGCCGCCGAGCCAGCCTCGGGCATCCACCAGCCGGGACTCGACGCGCTCGAGGAGCGGCTCCAGCTCGTTGCGCCAGCGCTGCTCCGTCGTCATCTCGATTCGCGGCGCCAACCCGAGAGCGGCGCAGTAACGATCGAGCGCGATGAGCGGATGGACCTGGCGCGCGTCATCGACGAGGAGCGCGGCGCCGACCTCGAGAAGCAGCCGATGGACGGCGGGATCCTCGTATCGGTCGTCGCGCAGCCGGACGTACGCATCCCTCGTGCGCGAGGTGTACTCCGGCCGCCCCAGGGCGGAACGCAGATCGCCGCTGTAGAACTCCTGTTCCATCTCGTGCCGCGCCTCGTCGTACCGATCGGGTTCGCGCTCCCAGACCTCGCGACGGTAGTAGTCGACGTCGTACGCCCATGCGAAGTCCATCTCGGCCGGCTCCTCCACGTACCGACCGAACCGGTCCATCGTGCGAGCGAGGCGGAACGGATCGACCAGCTCCCAGTCTTCGCGCGGCCGGCGAATCTCGATCGGGAGGGGACCATCGAGATCGATCGGCTCCGTGACGAGCGACGCCACGCCTTCCGCGATCACGATGCCGTTGCTGTCGTCCTTGTCGCCGTCGAGCGAGTGCAGCAGCGACAGCAGCTTGAGCAGCCGGCGCTGTCGTTGCGCGACCTCCGTGTGCGCGTTGCGCTCGTAGTCGCGGAAGAACTGCTCCACCTCGGCGCGCGACTCCGGCACGACCACGCCCGGCACGAGGTCCGCTTCCGTGATCCGCTCCGCCGCGTCGACCGCCGGGCCGAGCTTCATCGCGCCGAGCGAGAACGCGACGGTTTCGCCGGCAAGGTAGAGGAACTCGCCCTCGGGCCCGGTCACGCCGGTCTGCGTTTCGGTCCGGTAGGAAACGCCGGCCACGGGCGTGGCGCCGAAGGTGCCGGTCAGGGTCGTGGGTTCGTCTTCGCCCGCGAGCTCGGGGCCGCTCGCGCTGCCTCCGCAGGCACACAGGAATACGAGCAGCGCGCACAGGCGAACGCCGCCACCAAAGTGGTTCATACAGGTCTCCCTGGCGGCCGATGCCGCCGTCCGATGGTTGGACTATCCCCTGCGGGTGGCCCATCGGATCGGCATGGCGGACGCGTCGAAACGCGATCCCCCGGCATGGGACGGCGGCCTGTACTTTCACCGTCCTGTGGCGCGACGTCGAACGTGCGCGCTCCCTTTTCCTGCGTTCTCCGTGGGGCCAACGCGGCTTTCCGAACCGCACCCACAGCTTTTCCGCGCCCTCTATCGACCGCGCGGGCGCGACGCTTGAGCGCACGAAAAAAGGGCGCCGGTCGAACCGGCGCCCTTCGTGCAATCGGGGTTGCGCGCTACGAGGAAGCGGGCGCTTCGGCCTCTTCTTCCTTGGGCTCGCGCTTGGTCGCGCTGAACTTGAGTTCGCCGTCGACGACGTCGATCTCGATGTCCATGTTCTCGGCGAACTTGCCGCTGAGAAGCTCCTCGCTGAGCCGGTCCTCGACCATGCGCTCGATGGCGCGACGGAGCGGGCGGGCACCGAACTCGGGGTTGTAGCCCTGGTCGATAACCATCTCCTTGGCCGCGTCGGTCAGCGAGATCGACATGCTCTTGGCCGCAAGGCGCTCGCGCACGTTGCCCAGCTCGATGTCGATGATGTCCTTGAGCTCCTCCTTGCGAAGCGCCTTGAAGTAGACGATGTCGTCGACGCGGTTGAGGAACTCAGGGCGGAACTGGCGCTCGAGCGCATCGCGCAGGCGCTGCTTGGTCTTCTCGAGCGCGGCCTCCTCGCCGGCGCGACGGAAGCCGAGCGACTCCTGCTTGCCGGCCGCCTCGGCGCCCACGTTCGAGGTCATGATGATGATCGTGTTCTTGAAGTCGACCTGGCGACCGTAGGAGTCGGTCAGGCGACCCTCCTCCATGATCTGGAGGAGCATGTTGAAGGCGTCGTGGTGCGCCTTCTCGATCTCGTCGAACAGCACCACGCTGTACGGCCGGCGACGCACCTTCTCGGTGAGCTGGCCGCCCTCCTCGTAGCCGACGTAGCCCGGGGGCGCGCCGACGAGGCGGGAGACGTTGTGCTTCTCCATGTACTCGGACATGTCGATCTGGATGAGCGCATCCTGATCGCCGAACATGAACTTCGTGAGCGCCTTCGCGAGGTGGGTCTTACCCACGCCGGTCGGGCCGATGAAGATGAAGGAGCCCATCGGACGGCGCGGATCCTTGAGGCCCGCGCGCGCACGACGCACCGCCTTGGCGATGGTGTGGATCGCCTCGTCCTGGCTGACCACGCTCTTGTGGAGCTCGTCCTCCATCTTGAGCAGACGGTCCGCCTCGCCCTTCTCGATGCGGGTGAGCGGGATGCCGGTCATGCGGCTGACGGTCTCGGAGATGATCTCGTCGTCCACCGTCGCCTCGACGTCGCGGCTCTGCTCGCGCCACTCCTTGAGCAGCGCCTCCTTCTCCTTGCGGAGCTTGCAGACCGAGTCGCGCAGACGCGCCGCGCGCTCGAAGTCCTGCTCGGCCACGGCCTCCTCCTTCTCGACGTCGAGATTGGAGACCTTGTCCTCGAGCTCCTTGAGATCGGGCGGATGCGTCATGGCGCGCAGCCGCACGCGGGCGCCCGCCTCGTCCATGACGTCGATCGCCTTGTCGGGCAGGAAACGCCCGGGGATGTAACGGGTCGAGAGGTCGACCGCCTCGCGCAGCGCCTCGTCCGAGTAGTTCACCCGGTGGTGCGCCTCGTACTTGTCGCGCAGGCCGAGCAGGATCTGGAACGCCTCGTCCTTGCTGGGCGGCTCCACGAGCACCTGCTGGAAGCGACGCTCGAGCGCGCCGTCCTTCTCGATGTACTTGCGGTACTCGTCGAGCGTCGTCGCACCGATGCACTGCAGCTCGCCGCGCGAGAGCGCCGGCTTGAGCACGTTGCTCGCGTCGATCGCGCCCTCGGCGCCGCCGGCGCCGACGAGCGTGTGCAGCTCGTCGATGAAGAGGATCACGCCCTTGGAGCGGCGCACCTCGTTCATGACCGCCTTGATGCGCTCCTCGAACTGGCCGCGGTACTTCGTG
>JBCDBY010000357.1:0-4230 GCA_039182715.1 Planctomycetota bacterium | reverse complement strand
GCCCTGATCATCGCGCTCGGCATGCTGGTCGACAACGCGGTGCAGGTCTGCGATCAGTGCCGGCGCCTGCAGTCCGAGGGCCTCTCTCCGGGCGAGGCGGCACGCAAGGGCGCCAACGAACTCGCCTTCCCGATCTTCATCGCGACGCTCACGACCGTCGCCGCGTTCTATCCGATGCTGCTCGGCCTCAAGGGGACGACGCGCGAGTACATCTACAGCCTGCCGGTCACGATCACCGTGACGCTGCTGTTGAGCTACGTGCTGGCGATGACCTTCTGCGTGCTGCTCGCCTCCTGGTTCATTCGGGCGCCGAGGGACCCCGACGAACCGCTGTCGCCGGTGGCGATCCTGCTGCGCAAGTTCCGCAAGCCGAAGCCGCGCAGTGGCCCGTCGCTCTACGCGCGCCTCTCGGGGCTGACGCTCAAGCTCAAGTGGATCGTCGTCATCGGCGGGTTCAGCCTGCTCTTCGGGACGCTCGCGCTGCCGGTCGGCTCCGAGTTCTTCCCGCGCGACGCGCGCGACCAGTTCGCGGTGGAGGTCTGGCTGCCCGAGAGCGTGAGCGTCGCGGAGACGGACGAGGCGGCCAAGCGCGTCGAGGAGATGATCCGCAAGCTCAGCCCCGCCGCCGACGGCCGCGAGCGGCTGCGCAACTACCGCACGCTGGTCGGCGGCGGCGGCGCGCGCTGGTACCTCGGCCGCAACCCGGCGCCGATCCAGCCCAATTTTGCGGAGGTCCTGGTCAAGACGATCGATCCGCTCGATACGGCGGGCTTCGTCGAGGAGGTGCGGCGCGTCGCGCTGGAGGGCGACCCGTCGCGCGGCATCGAGCCGTTGGCCGGGATTCGCGTCGTCCCGCGCGAGATGGTCATGGGCCCCGCCGTGAACGCGCCGCTGGAGCTGCGACTCTTCGGACCGCGACTCGGCGCCGGGTTCGCCGACGAGACACTCATGCGCGAGAAGGCGCAGGAACTCGTCGAGCTCTTCCGCGCGCATCCGGGCGCGTGGAACGTGACCGACTCCTGGGGCGCGAAGTCGTTCCAGATGAAGATCAACATCGACACCGACCGCGCCAATCTCGCCGGCGTGACCAACGCCAACGTCGCGACCACGCTCAACACCTACTTCAGCGGACACCAGCTGACGACGTTCCGCGAGATGGATCACACCATCCCGGTCTATCTGCGGCTGCCGGAGGACCAGCGCGGCGACATCCGGAGCCTGCGCGGCGCGTTCGTCGAGGGCAGCAAAGGCAAGGTGCCGCTCGAGTCCGTTGCGACGCTCGACGTGCGGCAGGCCGCGGCCAAGTTGGAGCGCCGCTTCCTGCTGCGCAAGATCGACATGCTGGCGCAGGTCGAGACCGGCTATCAGAGCAACTCGGTCATGGGCGACGTACTCAACTCGCAGGGCTTCAAGGACTGGGAAGCGTCGTTGCCACCGGGCTACTTCTGGCGCAAGGGCGGCGACCTGTTCGAGTCGGAACTGACGCGCGCGGATCTCGGGTTCTCGCTGGTGATCTCGATGATCGCGATCGTGCTGCTGCTGGTCATCCAGTTCAACGGCATCGTGAAGCCGGTAATCATCATCGCGACGCTGCCGCTGGCGATCATCGGCGCCTACCTCGGCCTGTTCGTCTCCGGCTATCCGATGGGCTTCATGCCACAGCTCGGATTGCTGTCGCTCTTCGGCATCGTCGTGAACGCGGCGATCATCTACATCGACTACGCCGACCGGCTGCTCGAGGAGAAGCGCGCCGCGTGCGACGGCAACGGCCCCTACGCGGGGCTCACGAAGGAGGAGTTCCGCGCCTGCCTGGTGAAGGCGGGCGAAGTGCGCCTGCTGCCGATCTCGATGACGACGCTCACCACGATCGGCGGCTTCATCCCGCTCGCGCTGGGCGGCGGCCCGCTCTGGGCCGGCATGAGCTGGCTGATGATCTTCGGCCTCGCGGTCGGCACGATCCTCACGCTGGTCGTGGTGCCGGCGCTGTACGCGATCTTCGTGGAGACGTTCCGGGTGCCGCCGTTGCGGGTGAAGGCGGGCGCAGAGGGAGCGAGCTGAGAGGGAGGGAGCTGAGAGCGCGGAGTGATCGCGCTGAGGAAGCTGAGTGGCGCTGAGATCGCTGAGGGAAGACAAGGGGGCAACAGGAGTCCGGCTGCTCCCCTCATTTGTTCTCAGCGTTCTCAGCGTTCCTCCGTTCCCTCAGCGCGAAATCTCCGCGCTCTCAGCTCCCTCCTCCCCCGCGCTCTCAGCTCCTCCCGCCCTACCGCCCCGACTCCTTCTCCTCCATCAACTCCCGCAGCCGCCGCGTCGTGTCCTTCGCGGACTGTTCGCCGGCGCGGATGGCGTCCTGGAAGCGCTTCTCCTCCGCCGGGTCGCCGCTATCGACGAAGGTGCGCCACAACAGGTAGGCGTCCTCAAGCTGCCGCGTCAGGCCGCGCTGCGTCGCGCGTAGCTGCTTGAGCCGGTCCTGCATGCCGACATAGACCTGATCCTGCTCCGGCTGGCGGCCGAAGGCGACGAGGTCCGTCCGGCGACGCTCCACCCGCCGCAGCATGACCGACTCCATCACCTTCAGTTCGTCGATGGAGTCGAGCACCGCCGGCGCCTGCTTGCGCGCGAAGTCCTGGAGCTGGCTCTCGATCGCCTCGCGCTGCTTCTGCTGCTCCTCGCGCTGCTGATCCTGCTGGCGCTGCTCGCTGAAGTCGTCCCACCAGCCCTTCGCCTTGCCGATCCCGAAGATCGCCAGCAGCACCAGCAGACAACCACCGCAGCCGAACTGCTTCTTGCGCCGCTCGACATAGACCACACGCGTTTCGCCCGCATCCGTCATCGCTGCGCGGGATGATAGCGCGGAATCGAAGCGATCGGGGTTCCGTTCCGTACACTCGTCGGCATGAAGCGATGGCTGCTCCTCCTGCTGCTGGCCGGCTGCTCTTCGGCCGGCAAAGACGACGAATCGCCCGCCTCGGTCGAAGCGGAAATGACGGCGCCCGGCTTGACGGCGCGCCCCGACCGATTCGAAGCGGTCCTGGAAGCGGTCGGCCGTCCCGCCTGGAAGGAGCGGGTCACGCGCATCCAGTTCACCTGGCACCACATCGGCAAAGGGCTCAAGCGCAGCTACGAGTGGGATCTGCTCGCGGATCAGGTCACCGCGACCGCGGGCGAGAAGACGGAGACGTTTCCGTCCGGCGGGCCGGGCGAGCTGCACGCCTCGTTCGTGAACGACAGCTACTGGTTTCTGTTCGAGCTGATGGCCGCGGAAGACGGCTCGTTGAAAAGAACGCTCGGGCCGGTACAGGCGGACGGCTTTCGCGGCAAGCTCCCGGAGATGCTGACGGTCGACGTGCGCTACCCCGAGAACGAGGGGTACACGGGCGGCGACCGGTACATCCTCTACCTCGACGCGCAGAACCTGCCGCGCGCCTGGTCCTTCCACAAGGGCGGCACGTGGGAGCCGACCCTGGTCACGACGCGCGAGAAGCACGTGCGCGCCCACGGCGTCGCGCTGCCGACCGAGTTCCGCACGGCCGACGGCGCCGTCTTCATCCGGATCGAGAACGTCCGGATCAATGGCGAAGCGCTGCCGTAGCGGCCCGGATCCGGCGCCGTTCCGCCTCGGGGAGGAGCAACCGGTCGGGCTCCAGCCAGCGGCGCGCGGCGTCTTCGCGCTGGAGCTTTTCCGGCGTGTAGTGGCGCAGCAGGAAACCCGGCTCCATGACCGGGTCGCGGAACATGCGCTCCACCAGCACCGCGAAGTTGCGCACGAACATGTGACGCTCCGCGAACTGCGCCAGCGTCCACATGTAGAAGACGATCGTCGTCTCGTGGTAGTCCTGCTCGATGCCGACGATCTGCGAGTAGATCTGCAGCCGGCCGCGCATGCGCTGCAGCCCCGCCTCGAAGCCGAGACGGTGGACGTAGAAGAGCCCGATGACAAGCTGCGTCCGCTGGCTCCACTCCGCCCACGGCAGCATCCCGCGCTCGAACAGGCGCACCAGGCGCTCGTAGCGTTCGACGTAGCGTTTGCGGCTTCCCTGCATCTTGGTCCTCCCGGTCGTTGGGGGGAACACGGGGGGATGGCGGGGGCCGCAAAGAAATCCCGGGTCGGAGGGGGCTGAGGGCGCGGAGATTTCGCGCTGAGAGGACGGAGGAACGCTGAGCTCGCTGAGGACAAACAGGGGAGCGACCGGTTGTCCGACGGCCCCCATCGTTCTTCCTCAGCGATCTCAG
>JBCDBY010000356.1:0-4259 GCA_039182715.1 Planctomycetota bacterium | reverse complement strand
CGCTTGCCGGACTCGATGCGGCCCTCGCGCAGCAGGATCTCCAGTGCGGAGACGTCATCCAGAAGCGCCCGCAGGAAGTTCTGGTGGCGCTGTTCGTCGTATGCGTCGGCCGTCTGCTGTTCGCCCACGCCCCCAAGGATAGATTTCTTGGGGGTTTCCGGCTACCGGGCCCTTATTGCCGCGCGGGATCGTTTCGATCCTCGCCGAACAGCCAGCGCAGCGTGCGCCCCCAGTTGGAGTCCTGGCCCTTCAGGACGTTGATCGCGGAGCGCATGAAGCGCAGGCGCCAGTCGTCTTTGGACTTCTCGAAGCGCTTCTTGATCTTCTCGAATATGGGAAGCGTCGTGTCCTCATTCCCGATTTGGGCGAGGGTGTAGATCACCGCACTGCGCACCTGATCGTCCTTCAGCTTGAGCGCGAGGGATTCGAGCTTCTTGAGGACCAGCGGTGCCGCCTCGCCCTCGAAGCTCCGGCAGGCGAGCGCCGCGTGCTTGCGGACCACGACCTGCTTGTCGCTGCTCACGCGCTTGAGCAGCGCCTTGGCCGCCTCCTTGCTCTGGATGCCGCCCCCGCACACGCCCAAGGCGCGCACCACGTTGCGGCGCGCGTCGGTGTCCTTCTCCTTGCGGGCGCGCTTGATGAGCACCGGCACGCTCTCGCCGGCGCCGATGCGTTCCACCGCGACGGCGGCGAAGGAGCGCACGAGCGCACTCTTGTCCTTCTCCAGCCGCTGGTAGATCGCGTCGAGCACGTCGACCTGCTGCGCCTCGCCGAGCGCCCGCAGGATGTCGCACTTCACCTCCTCCTTGACGGAGGGCAGCATCTCGGTGAGCGCCGCCAGCGCCGCCACCTTCTCGGTCGCCAGCAGGTTGCCCAGCGCGGCGCGGCGCGTCTCGACCTTGTCCTTGCCCGGCGTGCGCGCGCGTTCGAGCTCCGCCTTGTCCTTCTCGTCGAGCGGCTTCAGGCGATCGTCGTCGGGACCGTCCTCCTCCGGCTTGGGATCGCCGCCGGACTCGGGCGACACGCCGCTCATCTCCTTGCGGACCGCCGCCATGCGCGCGAGCAGCTCGGGCTGCTTGAGCTCGTACTCCTTGCGACGCAGCAGCGTGCCGTCCGGACGGAACCAGGCGTGTTGCGGCGAGATGATCTCGTACTTCACCGCCTTGTTCGCGAAGACCTCGCCGTGTCGCGCGCGAAGCTCCTTGTAGCACGCCTGGTGCTCCGCGCAGGTGACGCGCCCGAACCGCGGGCAGGGGCCCTCGGAAGCGTGATGGAGCGTGCTGATCACGACCATCACGAACTGACGCGTGGCGGCGACGAACGCGGGGTCGCGATAGATGCCGGTGGCCGCGCGCTTGTTCGCGATCTCGCTGTCGATCGAGTTGATGCAGACCATGACCGGCTTGTTCTGCTCGCGCGCGATCTTGAAGGCCTGCTCCCAGTCGCCGATCCAGTCGATCTGCTTCTCCTCGCCTGCCAGGGTGGTCAGCGCGAGCAGGAGAAGAAGAGCGAGGCGGCGCATGGCAGGGGAAACGTCAGGAAGAGGACAGCAGCGATTTTAGGACCTCTTCGACAACCTGTGGGTTCGCTTTGCCCTTGGTTTCCCGCATGACGAATCCCTTGAGCGCTCCGATCGCCTTCACTTTGCCCGCCTGGAAGTCCGCCACCGCCTTCGGATTGGACTCGATCGCCTTGGCGGCCGCCGATTCGATGAGCGCACGGTCGTCGACCTGGGCGAGGCCCATCTCCTCGACCAGCGCCGACGGGTCGGCGTCCGACTCGAGCATGCGCGGCAGGAGCTCGTTCTTGGCGGCCTGGCGCGGCACCTTACCGCCCTCGACCAGCTGGATGAAGCTTGCCAGTCGCGCGGCGGAGATGCCGACCTCGCCGAGAGCGACGTTGCGCTCGTTGGCGTAACGACTCAGCTCGCCGAAGATCCAGTTGGAGGCGGCCTTGGCGGGTGCGCCCGCCTTGACGGTCTTCTCGAAGTAGTCGGCCACCGGCCGGTCGCGGCAGAGGTGCTCCGCGTCGTAGGCGCTGAGTTCGTAGGTCTCCTGGAAGCGCTTGCGTCGCGCGTCGGGCAGCTCCGGCACGCGCTCGGCCGCCTCGCTCTTCCATGCCGCGCCGATGTGGATCGGAGGGATGTCCGGCTCGGGGAAGTAGCGGTAGTCGTGCGCCTCTTCCTTGTTGCGCATGACGAACACGCGGTCGGCCTTGTCGTCGTATCCGAGCGTGCAGCGCGGCATGGTGGCGACCTCTTCGCCCAGCTTCTCGAAGGCGTGCATCTGGCGCTCGACCTCGTGGCGAATCGCCTTCTCCGCGTGCCGCACCGAGTTGATGTTCTTGATCTCGTTGACCGGCGTCTTCACGACGCGGCCCTCCTCGACCTCGATATGCACGTTCACGTTCGGCTCGCAGCGCAGGTTGCCTTCCTGCATGTTGCCGTCGCTGATGTCGAGGTAGCGGACGAGCGTGCGCAGCGCCTGCAGATAGGCGCGCGCCTCCTCCGGCGACTCCATGTCCGGCTCGGTCACGATCTCGACCAGCGGCGTACCGGCGCGGTTGAAGTCGACGCGCGACAGGCCGTCCTCGTGCGTGCTCTTGCCGACGTCCTCCTCGATGTGCAGACGGCGGATGCGCACGGTCTTCACGCCGCGCTCCGTGACGATCTCGATGGAGCCGTTGGTGCCGAGCGGCCGGTCGAACTGGCTGATCTGGTAGCCCTTCGGCAGGTCCGGGTAGAAGTAGTTCTTGCGGTCGAACTTGGTCTGCGGCTCGATCTCGCAACCCATCGCCGAGGCGAGTGAGAGCGCCATCAACATCGCGTCGCGGTTCGGCACCGGCAGCGCGCCCGGCAGGCCGATGCAGACGGGGCAGCAGAGCGTGTTCGGCGGCGCCCCGTAGCGCACGGGGCAGCGGCAGAACATCTTGCTCTTGGTGCGCAGCTGGAGGTGGACCTCCATGCCGACGAGGGTGCGTACGTTCATGCGACCGTCGGCTCCGCGGGCCAGGGGTAGGGGGGCGCGGCCTCGTTCTCGTAGGCGCGCGCCGCCTTGAAGAGCTTGTCCTCGCCGAAGCGCGGGCCCATCAGCTGCAGCCCTATCGGCATGCTGTCGGTGCCGCGTCCGCAGGGGAGCGAGATGGCGGGGATGCCGGCAAGGTTGGCGGTGACCGTCAGCACGTCGTTCATGTACATCGCGAGCGGGTCGTCGACCTTCTCGCCGAGCGGGAACGCCACGGTGGGCGTGGTCGGCGTGAGCAGCAGGTCGAAGTCCTCGAAGGCGGTCTCGACCTCGTGCCGGATGGCCGCACGCACCTTCTGGGCGCGCCCGTAGTAGGCGTCGTAGTAGCCGCTCGACAGCGCGAAGGTGCCGAGCAGGATGCGGCGCTTCACCTCGGCGCCGAATCCGTCGCCGCGCGTGTTGGAGAAGACCTCGCCGGTGTCCTCGCCGTCGGCGCGCTGGCCAAAGCGCATGCCGTCGTAGCGCGCCAGGTTCGACGACGCCTCGCTCGGCGCCACGATGTAGTAGGCCGGGATGCCGTACTTCGTCAGCGGAAGCTGCATCTCGACCACCTCGGCGCCCATCCGCTGCAGGACGCCCTGCGCCGCGCCGACCGCCGCGCGCACCTCGGCGTGGATGCCCTCGCCGAAGTACTCCGTGGGAAGACCGATCTTGAGCCCGCGCAGCGACCCGGGGTTGCTGCCGCTCTCGGGCGCCGACAGCCCGCGCACCGACGAGGTCGCGTCGCGCGCGTCGTGGCCGGCGATCACCTCGAGCAGCAGGCGCGCGTCGTCGACGGTCCGCGCGAAAGGACCGATCTGATCGAGCGACGAGGCGAAGGCGACCAGCCCGTAGCGCGACACGAGACCGTAGCTCGGCTTCATGCCGACGATGCCGCAGAACGCCGCCGGCTGACGGATGGATCCGCCCGTGTCGCTGCCGATCGCGAGCGGGACGAGACCGGCGGCGACCGCCGCGGCCGAACCGCCCGACGAGCCGCCGGTGGTGCGTTCGATCGAATAGGGATTGCGCGACGGTCCGAACGCGGAGTGCTCCGTGCTCGAACCCATCGCGAACTCGTCGAGGTTGGTCTTGCCGAAGAGCACGGCGCCCGCGGCGCGCAGGCGCTCGATGACCCCGGCGTCGTAGGGCGGCACGTAGGGCTCGAGCAGGCGCGAGCCGCAGGTCGTCGGCATGCCCTCGACGCTGATGTTGTCCTTGATCGCGACCGGAACGCCCTCGCCGACGAGTCGCGCG
>JBCDBY010000355.1:0-4297 GCA_039182715.1 Planctomycetota bacterium | reverse complement strand
GCCGCGGTCGCCTCGGCGGAGTCCTCGTACTCGGGCCCCCACTCGAAGAAGTACTCGCGCGAGAGCCCGGCCGCGTGGAGTTCCTCCATCTTCTCCTGCACGCGCGGCGCGAGGCGCTGCCACGTCTCCGCCGACTCGCCGACGGTCTGGTCCGCGTGCAGCGTGATGCAGAGCCGCCGGTTGCGGCGCCGGACGTTGCCGTTCTCGAAGCCGGAATCGAACCGCTCCACCACCTGCCGCAGCGGGATCATCTTGTCGCCGGCCGGGCTGTAGATCTGCAGGTCCTTGACGCTCTCGATCGTGCCGCGTTCGTCCGCCGGAGCGCGCGCGTAGACCGGGATGACGCGGTCCTCCTCCGAGGTCGTGCCCTCCCGGAACGTGCCCACCTGGTAGCCCTGATAGGAGCCCTGCAGCACCGCCGCCACCTGCGGCCGGTCGATGCCGTTGCGCCGCGCCTGCGACGCCGCGAGCACCGGTTGGACCGTCGGCACCGGCGCCTGCCAGTCCGACCGCACGTACTTCACGTGCGGATCCTTGAGCATGAGCGAGCGGAACTCGTCCTCGAGCCCGCGAAGCTCGTTGCGGTCCGGACCGAGCAGGCGCAACTGGATGTTGCCGCCCACGCCCGGCCCGAGCTTGAACTTGCGCCCGTAGATGATCGCCTCGGGGAAGTTGTCGGTCGCGAACTTCTCGAGCGCCTCGATGTCCGCGTCGATCTTCGTGCTGTCGTAGACGTTCACCAGCAGCTGCGCGTACGCGGTGTTCTGCTGCTCCGGGTTGTAGACCAGCAGGAATCGCGCGCCGCCCGCGCCGACGTGCGTCGCGATCGACTTCGTGTTTCCGCTCTCCATCGTCAGCTTCTCGAGACGGTCGGCCACCGAAGCCGTCGAGCGGATGTGCGAGCCCTCCGGCATCCAGATGTCGACGAAGTACTGTGGCCGCGCCGACGACGGGAAGAACCCGGGCGGCAGCGAGCCGAACGCCAGGATCGCGACCGCGAACGCCGCGTAGACCAGCAGGATGACCGGATAGCGCAGACGCATGAGGAACTCGAGAACGCTGCGATAGAGGCGGAACACGCCACCCGCGTACGGGTCCTTTTCCGCTTCGCCCTCTTTCCGCTTCTTGGGCTTGAAGATCATCGAGCAGAACAGCGGCGTCGTCGTGACCGCCGTGAACCAGCTCAACAACAGCGAGAACATGAGGACGAAGAAGAGGGATCGACAGTACTCGCCGGTGTCGTGCGCGGAGAGGCCGATCGGCGCAAACGCCAGCACGGCCACGAATGTCGCACCGAGCAGCGGGATGGAGTTCTGGCCGACGACCTCCTTGGCCGCCTTCAGTTTGTCCATGCCTCCCTCGAGGCGCAGCTTCATGCCTTCCGTCACGACGATGGCGTTGTCGACCAGCATGCCGAGCGCGATGATCAGCGCGCCGAGCGAGATGCGCTCGAGCAGCACGCCCTTGAAGTCCATCAGGATGAAGGTGCCGACGATCGTGATGAAGAGGATGAAGCCGATCAGCAGGCCGCTCTTGAGCCCCATGAAGACGAGCAGCACGAGGACGACGATGATGATCGCCTCGACGAGATTGACGATGAATCCGTTGATCGCCTTGGTCACCGCTTCGGACTGCAGCGCGATCACGTGCATGTCCATGCCGACCGGCTTGAGGTACTCGAGCTCGGCGAGACGCTTCTCGATCGCGCGTCCCATCGTGACGACGTTGCCGCCCGCCACGGTCGAGATGGCGATGCCGATCGACGGCACGCCCTGCGCCTCGAAGACCTGCACGGATGGATCCTCGATCCCACCCTCTGGCAGCTCCTCCTCCGACTGGATCACCTCGCCGTCCCGGAACACGCGCTTGAAACTGGTGCGCTGGATGTTTTCCGGCGGGTCGACGTAGGCACGCCGAACCTCCGCGACGTCGCCGAGGTAGATGATCTGGTCCGAGCCCGGCTCGCTGATGAGCAGCTCTTCGAACTGCTTGGGATCGGTGAAGGTCCCGGTCGGACTGAGCGGCACCCAAAGATCACCAACCCCCACGCGCCCGCCGTCGCGCGCCAGGTTGCGCGCCTCGAGCTTGGTGAAGATCTCCTCCTGCGTGATGCCGAGCTGCGCCATGCGCTCGCGCTGCATCTCGACGTAGACCGCCTGCGGTTGCGTGCCCCACAGAGTGACGCGCTTGACGTCCTGCACCTGCTGCAGCTCGCGCCGCAGGAAGTCCACGTAGTCCTTGAGCTCGCGGTAGGAATAGCCCTCGCCGGTAATCGCGTAGTAGACGCCGTAGACGTCACCGAAGTCGTCGTTGACCGAGGTCGGCCCGGCGCCCGGCGGGAGCTGGCTCTGCGCTTCGACGATCTTCTTGCGCAGCACGTCCCAGACCTGCGGCAGCCTCGGCTTGTCGTACTCGTCCTTGATGAAGACCTGCACGATGGAGAGGCCGCGCAGCGAACGCGACTCGAGGCGCTTGATCTCGCCCATCTCCTGGCACGCCTTGTCGATGACGCGCGTGACCTCCTCGTCCACCTCGTCGGCCGACGCGCCCGGGTAGGGCGTCGTCACCAGCGCCTGCTTGATGGTGAACTCGGGATCCTCGAGGCGGCCCAGCCCCTGGTAGGCCAGCACACCGCCCACGCCCATCATGAGCGTGAGGACGAGGTTGACCGTCTTCTTCTCGAGCGCCCAGACGCCGAGGTTCATGACTTCCTCCGCTGCTCCGACGGGTTGTAGGGACGCACCTTCGCGCCCTCCTCGAGATAGTGGAGCCCGGCGGCCGCGACGGTCTCGCCCGGCTTCAGCCCGCTCTTGATCTCGATGCGGTCGTCGCCACGCATCGGACCGATCTGCACCGTCCTCTTGGAGACCGTGCTCGTTTCGGGATCGATCACCCAGACGAAGGCGGACTCGCCAGGCAGACCGGCCACCGCGCCCGTCGGCAGCGTGGGATTCGTGCTCTCCTCCGGAACCGGTGGCTTCCAGAGCACCGTTGCCGTCATGCCCGGCAGAGGCTCCACGTCCTTCGGCATCGGCATCACGCCGGTGACGAGGAACGTCTGCGTGACCGGGTCGGCGTCGGTCGCGATCTCCTTGATCGTCAGGGGGAACTCGCGCCCCGGGATCGCGGAGAAGCTCGCCTTCAACTCCCCGATGCCGCGCCCGCCCAGCACCATGTCCGCTTCCGGCACGTTGACGCGGATCTCCAGCTTGGAAATGTCCTGGAAGGAGAGGACCGGTTCTTTCGCCCGGACGTTCTGGAAGTTGTCGACGTAGCGATCGGCGATGATGCCGTCGAACGAGGCGGTGAGCGTGCTGTCCTCGAGCGCCTTCGACTTGATGCGCACCTCGGACTCGAGCACCTGCATGCGCGCCCGCGCCTCGTCCACCTGCTGTTGCGCGACGGCGCCGGACTCGGCCGCCTTCTTGAAGCGATCGAAGGTCGCCTTGGCCTCCTTCAGCGCCGACTCGGCGGCTTCCTTCGCATTGCGAAAGTCACGCTGGTCCAGCTCCGCAAGCAGCGCCCCGGTGCGCACCATCTGCCCGCGCACGACCTCGAGTCGCCGCAATTTGCCCGGCACCTCGAACGCAAGCTCCACGGTGCGATTCGCGTAGACGCGTCCCGGGTAGCGGAACTCGAGCTCGCTGCGCTCCTGCGTGAACTGGACCATCTTGACCGGCCGCACGGGGTCGCGCAGCGCGGGCTCTTCTTTCTGGCATCCGGCGCAGATCGACAGCACCAGGACCACCCAACCGATGCGATGCATGGTTCGTTCCTCCGGACGCGCAAACTACCGGGAACGGCGCGACGAGGAAACCACCGACGCGAGTTGGTCTAATCGCGGCATGGCCCAGAAACGCAAGAACCTCTCGCAGCAGGTCGACGCGCTGCAGAAGCGCGTGGACGAACTCGTCGCCGCGCAGACGCAGCAGCAAGACGAAGCGCCGCAACAGCCGAAACAGGAACACGCCGAGCCCGAGAGCGCGCTCGAAGCGAAGTTCGAGGAGCTGTTCACCACCCTGGACGAGGACCTGAAGGAGGCCTCGCCCGTCACCGTCCTCGCCGTGTTCGCTTTGGGGCTGCTCGTCGGCCGCAGCCTGTCCGTCTAGGAGATTCCATGTCCGACACCCTGCACCGCGTCCGCGCGCTCGTCCGCGCCCAGACCGTCCTGGCCCAGATCGAGCTCCGCTCGAAGGCGACCCAGGGCGCGTTCTTCCTCTCCGGCCTCGTGCTGCTGCTCGCCGCCGTCGCCATGCTCAACCTCGCGGGTTTCCTTGCGCTCTCCGAGCGGGTCGGG
>JBCDBY010000354.1:0-4305 GCA_039182715.1 Planctomycetota bacterium | reverse complement strand
GGCGTCCTGGCCGACGACGACCTTGTGGATCTCCTCGCGCAGCCGTTCGGCGGTTTCACGAATCGGATTGGCGTCCACGGATCATGTCCTCTTTCCAACGGTGGATGGATCGGGCGGTCAGGAGCACTTCGCGTTTCGCGCCGGCGCGCCGCCGGCGGTCGAGGGAACGCGTGGTCGCGCGCAATTCCGTCATCGACGGCGTGATGCCGCGTGCGGCGGCGGCACGATCGAGCCACGCGGCCAGCTCGTCGCCGCCGAGGCGCGCGGGCGCGTGCAGCGCGTCGCGCGTTTCGCGGCTGGCGAAGTTGAGATAGCGAACGAGTGCGGGGCCCGCGTGCCCGCCGGCGGCAAGCAGGTCGGCGGTGTTGGCGAGCAGCACTTCCTGGCCCTCGCCCAGCGGCGGCCGCGCCGGCTCCGGCTTGCCGAAGCGGCCCATGCCGGCCCAGAGCAGCACGACGACGATCGCAACGCCGTGCAGCGTGGCGACCAGCAGCGGGAAGTCGAAGAGCGCGCGATAGACCGACGGCTCGCGGCCGAAGCCGTGCAGCGTTTCGTCGACGACGACCGGCTGATCCGCCGAGGCGCGCACGCGCGCGAGCACGGTCAGCATCGCGATCGCGTTGCCCGGATGCGAGAGGCCGTGGTTCGAGAGCAGGTCGGGATCGGAGAGGACGAAGACCTCCCCGTACCGCGTGCGCACGCGGGCGAGCAGCGTGCCCGCGTCGCTGGCGATAAGGGGGACGAAGTCGCCGGACGCGAGCAGCTGCGGCTGGATCAGGCGCGGGGCGATGTCCGCGTCCCAGCGGGGCGCGGCCCCGTCCGGCAGTCGCCGCACGCGCGCGTTGATTCCGAGCGCCGTGAGCGGCTTGTCGCGCATCGCGTCGTCGACGGGATAGACCGAGCCGACCCAGCCGTTCTGCTTCTTGTCCACCGTGCCTTCCCACTTGGGCAGCACGAGCAGGCAGGTGCGCGCCTCGGCGACCTGGTCGCGGAGCATGCCCTCCCGCAGTCCCGAGCCCACCACCGGCTCGGCGATCAGGAGCAGCGCGCGCTTACCGGCGCGTGAGCCCGACCGGTTGCGGGAGACGAGCGTGTCGATGTCGAGCTCCCGCAGCAGCTCCACGAAGGCGTGGTGGCCGAGCGCCGAGCGCGAGAACGAGTCCGCCTGGATCGAATCCGTGCCCTGGATTTCGCCGCCGAAGACCGCCCACAGCAGGCCCCCGATCAACGATACGCCGATCGATCCGGCGAGCAGGATGACGCTGCGGCGCGAGAACGGGGCCGCGGTCATGCGCCCCTCTCCGGCACGCAGGCCGCCGCCCACGCCCGCGCCTGCCGGTACTCCTCGTCGGAGGCGGGACGGCCGCCGAAGAGCGTGCGCTCGACCATCTCCGCGAGCGGCATGAACTCCGCGTGCGGGATGGCGCGCGCGACCTCGCGCGTGGTCCAGGCGGGCCGCAGCCGGTCGGCGTACTTCGCGACGACCTGCAGGAGCGTGGCGTGAATGGCGCCGGTGTAGTCGCCCGCACGGGCCAGCGTCTCGGGGTCGAGCAGCGGCACCGGCACCGGTCGGTGGGGCACCTCGACGTCGCCGGGGTCGGCCTCCGTCGCTCCGCGCCAGCGCTGCCGCTCGCGCAGTGCGGTGAAGGCCCAGAGTAGTGCGAGCGCCGCGAGCACGATGGCGAACACCCACAGCAGCGCGGTGCCGATCGAGTGCCGCATCGCGGGATCGAAGGAGGAATCGCGGTCGCGGCGATCCGGTTCCCGGCCCGTGGAGCTGCCGCCTCCGCTCGTCTCTCGCGCCGTGCGTCCGGGAATGGTCGCCTGGTAGCCGCCGCGTTCGAACACGGCGCGCTGCGCCGATTCGACGGCGTCCTGATCCGGCCCCGCGAAGAGCAGGAGAAGCACCCCGACCAATTCCACGCGCGGATGCTAACAGTTGATGCGCGGTCGAAGTGACCGCCCCGATCACAGGCAGGACCGGGGCGGCCCGATTCATCGCGAGGACCGCCGTGGGCAGTCGTCCCTTTGCCCCTTTTCCGGAGGGCGTTCCGATTCCAATCTGCTCTGCGCGAACCGGGTGCGGAGTTCCCGGATTTCCTGCCGCGACGAGCGAGCGTTGCGCAGGTGGTGCAGCTCCGCGCGCGTCGGATCCGCCCCCAAGGGAGAGAGCCACATAGGTGGAGCCGACCAGCGTCCCAACGTTCGCCGCCGGCAACTGGGCGCGGGCCAGGACCCGAGACCAGACCCGCGCGGAAAACGGATGTAGAGTTTCGACGGCGTCCGGTTGCGCTCGAGTTCCAACTCCTGCGGGCGCCGCGTCGCGTGACAAGCCGAGGCCGAACCGGTCGTGCAGCGTGCGTCGTTCCCTCGACCGCTCGTGGACCCCTCCGGCTCCAGAGCCGGCAACAGTACGATTGGCCATCGTCCGGTTCCCGCGTCTGTCAATCATCGCAGCGATCATGGCCTTCGGCGCATCCCCAGGGGCTGCTGCGGGCACAAAGTGACCGCCCCGGTCACAGGCGGGACCGGGGCGGCCTGATTCAATGCGGGGGACCGCTACGAGCGGTCGTCCCTTTGCCCCTTTTCCAAGGGCATTCCGGTTTCATTCACCTCTGCGCGAATCGCGCACGGATTTCCCGGACTTTTTTGGCGCGCCAGCCGATGACAGAGGGAAGGACCCACGGAAATGGCAGAAGGACGCCCTGAAGGGACGGACGACTTCCGCCGCGCGGCCGAGCTGTTCAACCGTTTGCGGCGACTCGACTCCTCCGAACAGCAGATCGCACTCCTCGACGAGGTGGAGCCCTCGCTGCGACGCGAGGTGCAAAAATTACTGGATGCGAGTGCGCAGACGCGCGGGCTCGACCTGCAGGGCGGCGCGCATGCGGCGATGGCCGAGCTCTTCAGCGCGGGCGAAGAGGCGCGGCTCGCGACGCCCGGCCGCATTGGCGACTACCGCGTGGTCCGGCGCATCGGCGCCGGCGCCAGCGGCACCGTCTACGAGGCAGAGGAGGAGAGGCCGCGTCGCCGCGTCGCGCTCAAGGTGCTGCGACCCGATGCGCTCTCCTCCGCCGCGCTGCGCCGGTTCGAGCTGGAGGCGCGCGCGCTCGGGGCGATGCAGCATCCCGGCATCGCGCGCATCCACGCCTGCGGGCAGACGGAAGGGCCGGCGGGGCCGCTGCCGTACCTCGCTCTCGAGCTGATCGACGGGGACTCGCTCACCGCGTATGCCCGCCACGCGCGACTCGATGCGCGTGCACGGGTCGAGCTGCTGCTGCGCGTCTGCGACGCGGTCGAGCACGCGCACCAGCGCGGCATCATTCACCGCGACCTGAAGCCGAGCAACGTGCTCGTCGACCGCGACGGCAACCCGAAGTTGCTCGACTTCGGCATCTGCCACGACGCCGCCGAGGAGGGGACGCGGCATACGCGCACGGGTCAGCTGATCGGCACGCTCTCCTACATGAGTCCCGAGCAGGCGCTCGGTGACCACGACGCGGTCGACGTTCGCACCGACGTCTACGCGCTCGCGGCGATCGGCTATCAGCTGCTCGCGGGGCACCCGCCGCTGGAGGTCGAGGGTGTTCCCGTGCTGGAGTCGATTCGCCGCATCTCGGAGGAGACGCCGCCGACCCTGCGCGGGGAGCCGGCCGACGCGCGCCTGGTGCTGGCGAAGGCGCTGCGCAAGCATCCGGACGCGCGCTACCCCTCCGTGCGCGAGTTCGCGGACGACCTGCGGCGCGTGCTCGATCACAAGCCGGTCCGCGCGCGTCGCGCGTCGCTCGTGTATCAGCTCGGGCTGTTCGTGCGCCGCAACCGCACCTTCAGCGGCGCGGCCATCGCGGTGTTTCTCTCGCTCATCGTGGGCCTGATTATAGCGGTTCGTTCGACGCACGAGTCCGCGCGCCTGCGCGGCATCGCCGATGCGAATGCCGCCGGCACCAGGCGGGCAGCGTACGCCGCGCGCATGCAGGCGGCGGCGGCGCACGCGCGTGATGACCTGTCGGGCGTCGCCTTTCGGCAACTGCAGCGCACCGACCCGGAGCTGCGCGGTTGGGAATGGCGGTTCGTTTCGTCGCTCATCGCCGGCGATCGCGAGTACTTTCCGCACACGTTGACGGGCGGCCGCGATCGGGTCGGGCCGCAGGGGGAACGCGCTCTGGTGCGTCGCCCCGATGGCGTTCCGATCAGCTTCGACGTTGCGACGGGCCGCTTCCGCGCGCTGCCGGGGCGCATCGGGCCCGAGCGCGCGCGCGCGCTCGGGCCCGATGCGCCCCGGCAGCGCGCGGAAGCGGCCCGTCG
>JBCDBY010000353.1:0-4332 GCA_039182715.1 Planctomycetota bacterium | reverse complement strand
GGCCGCCGGCCACGCCTCGCTCGCCGGAACCACCACGTGCATGCCGACGAGCTGTCCCGCAAGGAAACCGAGCAGCGCGAGCGAGATCGTGCGGGGCCGGCGCGTCAGCGCAAGCGCGAGGACGAGAATCCAGTGCGCGCCGCTCGTCGCCGCCTCCCGCAGGCCGCGCAGAACCGAGGCCTGGAGACGGTACGGCTCGCTTCGCTCGACCCGCCGCGCGGGAAACGCGCAGCTCGACGAGCCGGGCGGCAGCAGGCGCACGACGACGGTTCCGTCCGCGAACGCGAAGCGCACCATCGTGTCGACGCGCGCCTTGCCCGGTCCCTCGATGCGAATCGCCGCGCCGTCGAGCCGCCAAGCGGGCGCGGCGACCCGCCATCGCGTCGACTGCGCGTCGGGCGTCAGCGTGACGACGCGCGGGCTCGTTTCGAGCATCGACTCCGGAAGCACCGCGCGCAGGGCGAGCACGCGCTCGCCGCGGCGCGGCACCCGCCACGTCACGTCGAAGAGGCCCGGCCCCGTCTCGCGCAGCTCCAGGTACGCGGGCCGGGTGACGTCGGCCCGCGCGCCGGCCGCGAGCGCGACCACGATCAGCAGCACGCGCATGCGCTACTCCGTCTCCACGCGGACGGTGTACTTCGCGCGCAGCTCGGCCGCGACCTTCTCGCGCAGGCGCACGCGTTCGGCCGCCTGCCACTCCTGCACGACCCGCTCCCGGATCTCGTCGAGCGGCGGAAGCACGCCGCCGTCGCGCGCGGCGACGTGGACGAAGTGATATCCGAACCCCGAGAGGACCGGACCGCTCCACGGCCCCACCGGCTGCGCCGCCAGCCGCTCCGCGAACGGGGCGCCGAAGAGCCGCGCGATCTCGAACTGCGCGGCGTTCTCGTACGCGGGCTCGAGCATGCGCAGCCGGTCGCCCTCCACCGACTCGCCGGCGCGCAGCCTCACGAGCACTCCTTCCGCATCCTTCTCGCGCTTGAAGTAGACGTGCCGGAAGCTCGTGCGCACATCGCGCCGGAATCGGTCGGGATTCTCCCGCAGGAACGACTCGAGCTGCTCCTCGGTGGGCGTGACCTGCCCGGCGATGTCGTCGAGCAGGAACTCGAGTTTCTGCTGCATGCGCTGGCGGACGATCGAGTCGTCGCGATCGAGGCCCGCGGCCAGCGCCTCGCGATAGAAGACCTGCTCACGCACGTAGGCCTCGAGCAGACGCGTCTTCTCCTCATCGGTCGGCTCGCGCTGCCACGTCTTGCGGAAGCGCGCGTGCATCTGCTCCACCTGCGTCGCGGTCACGACGATCTCGTCCCGCGTCTCCGCCGACGGATCGCGCGTCACCCGATACGCCACGAAGAGCAGCGCGCCGAGGATCAGGAAGTGGAAGAGCGGGTCCCGGATCAACGCGCGGGGGTGTACCAGATCGGCGAGGTGTACGCACGCTCCTGCGTGGTCATGGGCACCTCCTTCGGCAGCTTGATTCCGAAGCGCTTCGCCTCGGAGGCGGTCCAGCGCGGCGTCGGGATCTCGAGCACGCGGACGTCGTAAGAGGCGCGCTGCTTGGCATCGAGCGCGGGGTCGTTCGTCCGCCAGGGCATGTTGCCCTGTAAGAACAAGCCGATCAGCTCCATCGCGGCGTCGACGGCGGGCTGCCCGCCCGCGTTGATTATCTTGTGCCAGCGACGGCCCTCCGGCTTGTCGATGATTCTCCGATCGACCGCGCCTGCATTGTGCTGCGCGTGCACGGTCGGTAGCGTGACGGCATGGACGAGCCGCGGACGCTCTTCCCCGGGTTGCGCCTGCTGCGTCGCTACGAGCGCAAGGACCTGAAGGCCGACTTTCTCGGCGGGCTCGTCATTGTGCTGGTGCTGATTCCGTCGACGCTCGCCTACTCGGAGCTCGCGGGCTCCGGCCCCATCGGGGGCATCTATGCCGCGCTTGCCGGCACGCTCGCCTACTTCGTCTTTGCCAGCTCGCGGCACATGAACGTCGGGCCCGACGGTGCGGTCGCGCTGCTCGCGGGCACGGCGATCCTGCCGCTCACCGGCGGCGACCCGCAGGCGGGTCTGATCGTCGGCGCGTGGCTCGCGCTCTTCACCGGGATCGTGCTGTTGACCGCGGCGAAGCTGCGGCTGGGCGTCCTGGCGAGCTTCCTCTCCGCCCCGGTGCTGACCGGCTACCTCAACGGCGCCGCGGTCGTCATTGTCGTCAGCCAGTTCGGCAAGCTCTTCGGAATCGACCTCGAGGCCAACGGAATCGTACAGCGCGCCATCGAGTTCACGGTCGAAGCCGGCGACACGCACGGACCCACGCTCGCGGTCGCCTCGGTCGTGCTGGTCATGCTCGCCGCGTGCAAGGCCTTCATTCGCGCGGTGCCACCGCTCGTGCCCGTCTTTCTCATCGCGCTGCTCGCCGGACTGTTCCATGACTTCAGGTCGATGGACGTCGCGGTGATCGGCGCGATCCGCGACATCACGCCGCAGGGCGTCGGCTTCACGCTCGAGTTCGACGACGCGGCGCGGCTCGCGGTGGGCGCGCTCGGCCTCGCCTTCCTGATCTTTCCCGAGGGGCTGCTGCTCGGGCGCGCGATGGCGGAGAAGCACGGATACACGGTCGACGGCGACCGTGAGCTGCTGGCGCTCGGCGCTTCGAACGTCGCCTCGGGCCTCGTCACCGGTTTCGCGATCGGCGGAAGCCAGACGCGCACGCTGCTCAACAGCGCCACCGGCGGGCGCACGCAGATGGCGAACCTCATCTCGGCGGGACTTCTGGTCCTCTTCCTGATCTTCGGCGCGACGCTGATCGAGCGCATGCCCAGCGTTGCCATCGCCGCGATCCTCACCTTCACCGGGTTCGGGCTCGTGGATATCGCGGGGATGCGCGAGCTGTTTCGCCGCGACCGGACGACCGGATGGATCGCGCTGTCGACGATGCTGTCGGTCGTCTTCATCGGCGTGCTCGCGGGCATCCTCATCGGCACCGCGCTCTCGATCGTCATTCTGCTCAAGCAGCTGGCGCGGCCGCACGACGCGCTGCTGGGGCGCAAGCCGGGCTCCGACAGCCTGCACGACCTCGGCGACGACGACGAGGAGGACGGGATCCCGGGCATCCTGGCCTACCGCTTCTACGGGCCGCTCCACTTCGCCAACGTCGGCTACTTCATCGATCGCGTGGAGATGTTCCTCGCGCGCCAGAAGGAACCCGTGCACGCGGTGATCCTCGACATGCAGGCGGTGCCGTCGATCGACTTCACGGCGGTCGAGAAGATGCGGCCGTTCTACGAGCGCCTGCGCGAGCGGGGCTTCGCGCTCGCGTTCTCCGACGTCCACTTCCCGCTGCGGGAGTCCCGGCTGGCGCGCGAACTGGAGGACGTGACGCGGGACGCGCAGATCTTCGACGACGTCTCCGATGCGGTGCGCGCACTGGATGGCCGGGACGAGGTCTAATGGAGGGGTGGAAAAGCAGGGGGAGCTGACGCCGCGCGTTCTCTCGCCCGAGTGCGGTTACGCATTCGGCGTCGAGGAGGTGGTCGGCGCGTACGAGAACCGCGAAGGCGTCATCGCGCTGCTCGGCCCGTTCGGATCCGATCGGGGGCGGGCGCTGGCCGTTCTCCGGGAGCGGCTGCCTCATGCCCACCTGCTCGGTCCGGACACGACCGCGCAGGAGACGCGTTCGCTCGGCGGACTGGTGGTCTACGCACGCGAGACGCCCCTGCGCGTCCCACACCTTGCACAGTTCCGCATGGCGCCCTGGGGGCGTGAACAGATCCTCGACTACCTCATGACCTGTTATCCGGCCCGCTGCGGCGACGTGCTGGCACGCGTCGAATCGGACCCGGGTCGCACGCGACTCGGCCACAGCGCCCGGCTCTGGCGCTCGATCCTCGACGGGATGGCCGAGCGGGAGACGGACTCGCCGAGCGCAGCGCTCGATCGGCTTGCGCGCGGAGCCAAGGGCGGCACCGCGCGGCATCGCGTCGTGCGCGTGCGGCGCATCGCGGACCGGCTGGCGACTCGCTTCCTGGTCGAAGGCTCGCTGCGCACCTGTCTTGATCGCGACGTCCTGCACGAGGCGGCCGCGCGGATGCGGTCCGCGAGCGACGAGTTGCGGGCCCGGTTCGAGCGGGGCGAGGAACAGGCCATGGCGGCGAGCCTGCTGCTGGCGCTCGACGAGGAGTGGCGCCCCTCGGGCGAACGACTCCGGTTGGGCCGCGCAATGCTCGCGGGCGCGCGCTGGGCGAGCGTCGCGCTGCGGCACGCGGACCTGCGTGCGGCGCGGCTGGGGGATGCGGACCTCGAAGGCGCCGATCTCTCGTTCGCGACCGCGCGGCGGGCC
>JBCDBY010000352.1:0-4365 GCA_039182715.1 Planctomycetota bacterium | reverse complement strand
TCCTCCTCGACCACGAGGCCGGCGGTATACGGCGTGACGATGGAGTACTGCTGCCCGAGGCGACGCACGGCCGGCACGAGTTCGCGACGGTCGCCACCGGCCGCGATCGCGGCGAGCAGCGCGTCGACCTGCTTGCGCGCCCAGAAGCGCGGCAGGCAGGCGATCTCCTGGTCCTTCGTGAGGGTGCCCTCGAAGACGTGCTCCACCTGGCGCGAACCGATGCGCCCGCGCAGCTTGAAGAGCGCCGGCCCCGACTGGTCGAAGCGGCCGGTGACGACGACCTCGTCGCCCGCGAAGAGGTCGGGTAGCGCGTGCGGCTGCAGCGCGGCGGTCCCCTTCGGCGTCTCGAGCTGCAGGTCGGTCATGAGCGGACGCTCGACCCGCGTGTAGAAGCGCTGCATCGCGGGCAACACCTCGGCCGCCTTCGTGATGTCCTCGCGCACGGCGCGCGTGGAGGTCGCGAGCGCGTCGAGGAAGCGCGCGTTCTGGTCGAGCCCGACCCCGAACACGAACACGCGATGGCGCGCGCCGTTGGCCGCGCGGACACGCTGGACGATGCGCTGCGGGTCGCTTTCCCCGACCGTGGGCAGGCCGTCGGTCAGCAGTGCCACCAGGCCGAGCCGCGCGCGGGAACCGAAGCGCAGGGCGTCGTGCAACGCGGCGTCGAGCGCGGTGCCGCCCATCGCCCTGCGCCGCGAGACCCAGTCACGCGCGGCCTTGCGCGTGGCGGCGTTCACCTCGACGAGCTGGTCGCGGAACGCCTCGGTGCCCGAGGAGAATCCGACGACGTTGAAGCGGTCGCCGTCGCGCAGCTTGTCGATACCGGCGTGCAGCGCGCGCTTCGCCTCGCGCATCTTGTCGCCCTCCATCGAGCCGCTCTCGTCGAGCACGAAGACGACGTCCTTGGGCAGGACCTCGTCCTCGGCGACGGTGACCGGCGGCTGCAGGATGGCGAGAAAGGTGCCGCGCTCGCCGGCGCGACGGCTGCTGAAGAGCGTGAACGTCACGTCGTCACGCTGATCGGCGTAGCGCAGCTCGATCCGCGGTTTCGTGTCGTTCCAGACCACGCGGGCCGCCGTCTCCGACGGCCGGTCGACCTCGACGGCGTGCGTCGGCGCGTCGAGCCGGGTGATGGTGCGCGGGCTCTCGATGCGAACGTCACCGGTGAAGCGCGACGCCTTGCCGACCGGGTCGGCGTACGCGAGCTGCACGGCGCCACTCCGGAACGGCAAGAGCAGCTGGAAGTGCACGCGAATCTTCAGGTTGCCCTTGGCCGGCAACGGGAAGACGCGCACGCGATAACGCCCTTCCCCGATGCGCTCCAGCAGTCCGGGATCCTTGCGCCGGTTCACGATGCTCTCGTAGGTTCGCTTCGCCTCCTTGCGGTCGAGCACGCGGCCGGTGACCCACTGCCCGTTCATCGTCATGTCGAGCGAGGTGACGGTCGCCTCGACCGGCAGCGCGAACTCGTAGAACACTTCCGCCGGCGCGCCCCCCGTGGAGTGGAACTCCTGCTCGAACGAGAGTTCCGCCAGCCGGTCCCGCACCAGCCCGGTGAGCCGATGCTCCCCCAACTGGAGCTGGTTCGCGTGAATCCGACGAGCCGAGACCCGACCTTCCGCGAACACGAGGGACCCGAGCACGAGGAGCACAACGAACGTCTTCCGCATGGGCTCCCCAACGGCCGAGCCCACGCTTGGTTCGAGATTGCCCCCGCCCCGAGATCGCCCCCACCCCTCCCACGCACCCGATGCCATCCAATGGATGCCATCCAATGCAAGAGGTGCATCCCGTGGCGCGCATATCCCTCGGGTCCTGCCCGACTTATGCGCGCCAACTGCGGAACTCATTCCGCGTTATCCACAGCGCTGCTCCCCAGATCACGCGGGGCGCTGCCGGGAGCTCGCCCCGGCGCTCAGCTGTCGGCTTCCGGCCCCCGGCCCCCGGCCCCTGGCCTTCCCAAAAGAAAGCCCCCGGGTGATCGATCGCGGACGATCGTCTCCCGGGGGCATCGAAGCTGCTGGTAGTGGGGGGCGGACTTGAACCGCCGACCTCAGGGTTATGAATCCTGTGCTCTAACCGACTGAGCTACCCCACCGGCAAGCTGATCAAAGTAGGCGGCGGCGGGCCGCTGTCAAGAATGCGCCTATTTGGGCAGCTCGTTCAGCTTCGCGAAGAGCTGCTCGCGTCGATTCCGCACGTCGGTCGGGAATTCGCCGGTGGGCGGCTTCTGCAGGATCTGCTCCGCGGCGCCCCGGTTCTGCAGCTGCTCGACGGCGACCTCGAGCGCGTCCAGCCAGTAGCCGAATCGGGCGGGGCTGTTGCCCGCATTGGCGAGTTCGAACAGCTGACGGCTCGCGTTCATGGCATCCGCGCCCGCCAGCAGCTTGCGGTAGGCGAGCAGCGCCTGCTCGCGGTCCGCATCGGACAGGCCGTCCGCGACCGCCTTGTCGACCGCGTCCTTCCACGCCGCACGCAGCGCGGCCGGTTTTGCCTCCGGCTCGTCGGCCAGCAGCTGCGCGTAGCGCACGCGGCAGAGCCCCCCCGCGATCTTCTTGCGCGCCGCAAGCGCAACCGCGTTGCGCGCGAGCTGCAGCAGCTTGGGCCGCGGGGCACCGCGCAACCCCTCTTCGCCCAGCATCGTGCCGATGACCGACAGGTCCTCCGGCGTGGTCTGCCCACTGCCGTTGCCCGCCAACAGCCGCTCGCCCAGGGCAAGGCGCTGCAACGTCGCCTCCTTGCGCAGCTCCAGCTCGAGCTGGTCGCTGCCCGCCCAGGCGCCCAAGGTGGCCGACGCATTGCGATAGCCGCGCGCGCCCAGCGCCTGCAGCACCGCCTTGCGCACATCGGCCGGCTGGCTCTTGTCCAGCACGATCGAGGAGAGCAGCGCGAAAGCCTCGGCCGCCTCCTCCTTGCGGAACGTACGCGGGACGAGGCCGTTCTCGATCACGCTGCGGCGCAGCGCCGGATCCTTCGCCCCGCGCGCCAGCTCGGCCAGCAGCTGCGTCGCTTCCGGCGCACGCATCTTGGCGAGAATCTGAACCCCGAGCGAAACATCGCTGGCCGGCAGCGCCTTGCTCCCGTCCTTGGGCACCAGCAAGGCACGCAGGGTGGCAATCGCCGCGGGCGACGGTGCCGTCTGCATGGCGAACAGGATCTGGCTGCGCACGGTGTCCGGCGGGTCGCCGGCGAGCAGTCTGGTGAGGTACTCCGCGATCCGCTGGCGCGTCGCGTCGTCGCCCGCGCTCGCCAAATCGCCCAGTACCTTCACGGCCGCCGTGCGCACCGCCGGCGAACCGTGGTTGCCGGCGTAGTCGGCCACGATCGGGGCAGCGGGCGGCCCCATGCCGCGCAGCAGCTGCAGCGCGCTCAGCGCGAACGCCTCCCGATCGGCGCCGCCGCGCGCGCCCGCGGTCAGCGCCGTGCGCAGCTTCGCGACCTCGGGGAGCGGCTTGTCGCCCAGCGCGCGATCGCGCGAGAGCGATGCGAGCGCCGCCGCCAGGTGTCCCGCCGCCTCGGTGGGCCGCTCTTCCAGCTCCTTGAGCAGGCAGGTCACCAGCTCCTGGGCGAACCGTTCGACGCCGTCGGCGCCGTAGGTCTTCGCGCCGCTCAACGCGGCGGCGCGCTTGGCGGCGAACCGCTTCTCGAGACTCGTGCCGTTGGCAAAGGCCTCGTAGATCTCCGCGTGCGAGGCGCTCTTGAAGTAGCCCTCCGCGAATCGCTCCGCGCGCGCCCTCCAGAGCTCGCGATCCTGGATCGCGCCCTCCGAGATCTCGCGCATGAGATCGGTGTAGGTCGCGTAGCGACG
Organism: Planctomycetota bacterium; assembly: GCA_039182715.1. Classification (GTDB taxonomy): domain Bacteria; phylum Planctomycetota; class PLA2; order PLA2; family PLA2; genus JBCDBY01. The sequence goes on along the minus strand of JBCDBY010000352.1, from coordinate 557 downwards.
CGAGTCGAGGTAGCGGCGCGCCTCCTCGGCGGTCGACGCGCGCACGACCCCCTTGAGCTGCTGCTGCGCCGTCGCGATCATCGACGGCTCCTTCGAAGCGGACCAGGCGGCGATGATGACGTCGAGCGCGTCGCGATGCGGAATGCGGCCGAGCGCCATCACCGCCGCACGCTGCAACGTCGGGTCCATCTTGGCCTCCGGCAACTCGCCGCGCGCCAGCGGCGCGATGGCGCCCACGAGCTCGCGCGCGCGGCCGAGATCCTCCGCGTAGCGGTAGATGCGCTCCTCGACCTTGGGCCGATGACTCTCGTTGAGCAGCAGCCGGCAGACGCGCGCCACGTGGTCGTTCACGCGCCCCCCGTCGAGGAGCACCTCGAGGGTCATGTGGACCACCTCGGGATCGCGCAGCGGGTCGAGGCCCGCTTCGGCAAGCGCGGCGTCTCCGCCCTCGCGCTTGACCAGCTCCTGCATCGTTTCGAGTCGCTCCTTCGGCCCGGTCGTCGCGCGCACGGCACGGTCGACCAGCTCCTCCACCGACTGGGCGGCGGCGAGCGGCG
>JBCDBY010000351.1:0-4398 GCA_039182715.1 Planctomycetota bacterium | reverse complement strand
CTTGACGTCGGTCGTCTGGGCGCGCCGGTCGCTGGCCGACTTGGGTACGGTGCCGCAGGCGGTCGCGATGAGAAACAGGGAAAGAAGCAAGGGGATGCGCATGGAGCTCCTGATGTGTGCAAGCGCTGGGCCGTGGCCCGGTCCCCGCTCTTTTCGGTCGTCTTGGCCCCGAACTGTCCTCACGACGTGAATCGACCGGCCCGGATTCGAGACATGTGCTTTGTCGCGGCTTCCTCTTGCTCTCCGGATCACGCATCATGCCGGCATGCAAAGGGGATGGAATCGCCTTCTCGCCGCACTTCTGCTCGCGGGCATCGCGCAGGCCGGCGACCTCACCGTGGCCGCAGAGCCGCAGATCTGGCTACCCGACGGCGGCGCCCAGCCGCCCTTGATGCCGCCGGGCCGGCTCATCAAGTTCGGCGTGGAGAAGCCGGAGGGAGCCGTCGCGGCCCCGGCAAACGCGATTGATCCGATCTACGCGGTGATTCGTCTTGCCGGCACGGACGTCACGTTCGTGCTCGCCAAGCACGACACCTCGGACCCGCAGCCCGGCCGTCTGTTCGTGGACAAGGACGGCGACGGGAAGATGCAGGAAGTCCCGCTGAAGCGAGAGGAGCGCCAGCTCCGGTCGGGCGAGAAGGCGTATTTCCGGAGCGTGTCGACGCTGCGGCTGCGGGTGGCGGGAAAACCGTTTCCCGTCAGCTTCCTCTATCGCGGCGTGGGCGACCGACCGCACGACGCGCAGTTCGCGCCGCTTTGGTATCTCGCCGCCGCCGTCGACGTCGGTGGGGAGAAGTGCCCGCTCTACGTGCAGGATGCGGACCTCGACGGTCGGTACGGCAGCGCGGCCGATCGCTGGTACATGCCGAAGGTCGGCACCGCGCCGCAGCGCGTGCCGCCCTATCTGCTCTCGCGCATCGGAACCGGACGTTACATCGCTGGCCATCGCGTCGTGCTGACGTCGGTCGAGGACCGAAAGCTGCAGCTGCGGGTGACGCCGGCCAAGGGACCCGATCCGGACGACCGCGCGGCCGCCCGCGCCTTGGCGCGCGAATTCTGGTTCGGTCGACTCCGCGAGAGCGGCGTGCGGGCGGGCGATCGGCCGCGGACGGAAGAAGTCATTTCGTGGCGTTCGCTGTCGCTCGCGGAGGCGAAGGCCGCCGCGGTGAAAGAGGGCAAGCCGGTCTTCGTCGAGTTGGTTTCGTTCTACAACGGCAGCACCTATCGGATGGCGTTCACGACCTATCCCGACACCGAGGTCAACCAGCTGCTGCGCGAGCGCTTCATTCCCGTTCGCATCATTCGCGAGGAGAAGCCGGAGGCGTTCCAGGAGTACGCGACGCTCCTGAAGGCGACGAATCCGCCGGCGATGGGTGTGGTCTTTCCGGGCGACAAGCCGACGCGCGCTCTGGCGGGCTGGCGCAGCCCGTCGTCGACGGTGTACGCGCTGCGCACCGCCCTCGGCGAAAAGGTCGCGCGCGACTGGACGCCGTTCTTCGGCGCGTTGCCCTTCGTGGTCGGCTACGAGGCGGGCATGAAGGAGGCGAAGTTCACCGGTCGTCCGCCGATGATCTACTACGTCGACTACGAGGACGAGGCGGGGCGCCGATTCGCGAAGGCGAACTTCACGAAGGAGATCGCCGGCAAGATGCTGGAGCACTACACGCCGGTCCTTGTCGATGCGGCCTCGCAGCCGCAGCTCAAGGAAAAGTACCCGGCTCTCCACGCCGCGCCCGCCGTCCTGTGGATCGACTTCGAGGGCGAGACCATCTTCAACAGCGGGGGCAACCTGCCGCCCGCACTCTGGGAGCAGATGGCGGCGATCCCGGTGGAGCGTGCGCCGAAGCGAACGGTGCCCGCGGAGTACGCGGCCCTGCTGCAGGTGCGCGACCGGCTGCGCGCGGCGATGAAGACGGGCGACAAGGCGGCTGCGCGCGCCGCGATCGCGGCCATCGAGAAGGTCGGGCAAGGCGTCCGCGTGCAGGCCGAAGCCGCCACCGCCAAGGCGAAACTGGATTGAACGGTTCACTTCTTCCCTCGTTTCGGGTTCGGGCGTCGTTTCGCGAGCCGGGTTCAGGCGGGCGAAGGGGCGGCGGCGACGCCGCACTCGTGCTCGTTACGACGTAACGAAACGGGGGGTGGCTGCGTATGTGGGGGATGGGTCGGGTCCGCCCTGTCCAAGTGGGTGACGCCCCGCGCGGCGGAATCACTCGCGAAAGGAACCATCCCATGAAGAAACTGCCCGGCCTGATGCTCGCCCTCTCCGTCTTCGCCCTGCCCGCCTGGTCGGGCGACTGCAGCACCGGCTCCGACTGCGCCAACTGCTGCCCGCTCGCCAAGGTCGCCAACGAGCGCCTCGCCACCGGCACGGAGGCTCTGACCGTCTCGTCGATCGTGCGCAAGGATTTCGTCGGCGGACTGCTGCGCGACATCGAAGGCATCTGAGCGCGTATCCAGGCATGCTCCGGGAACGCGGGGAGCCGAGCGACTTTCGCCGTCTCTTCGAAACGCATGCGGACGGCGTCTTCCGGTACCTCTACCGGCTGGCGCGCGACCGCCACGACGCGGAAGATCTCCTGCAGGAGACCTTCGTGCGCCTGTGGCGCAAGCGCGACCAGTTCCGGGCGGAAGGGTCGTTTGCCGCGTACGCCCGGCGCGTCGCCTATCGCACGTTTCTCAATGCGCGTCCCGGGCTGGCCCGTCGCAACGGATCGCTGCCGATCGAGAGCTGCGCCGAGCCGGCCGACCCGCGGGTCGGGCCCGAGGACCGCGCCTGCCGCCAGGACCTCGAACGCTATCTGTTGGACCACGTGCGTCGGGCCATCGACGCACTTCCCGACTCGCTGCGCGAGCCCCTCGTGCTCTTCCGGTACGAGGGGCTCCCCTTGAAGGAGATCGCCGCGATTCTCGACATCACGCCCAAGGCGGCCGAGCACCGCGTGTCGCGCGCGCTTCGACGCGTGGCCGCAGCCGTCGAAGGCCTGCGCACGGAGTACCGAAGCCGGTGAGTCGACTCGAACGGATTCGCGCCTACGTCGACGGCACCTTGCTGCCGCCCGAGCGAAACGCATTCGAAGCGAGCCTCGCGCGGGACGGCGAGCTTGCGCGCGACGTCGAGACCTATCGTCTCGTCGTCGCCGCAACGCCCGAGGCGGTGCCCTCCCGGACGACGCGTTTCGAAGACCTGCGACCGCGCCGTCGTGTCCCGCTGTTGGTCGCCGCCGCCCTGCTGCTGGCGAGTGCGGCCACCCTCTGGTTCCAACGCCCCGGCGCGGAGCCGCCGTCGCCGCCGCCGGTCGTGCGGCTCGCCGCGATCCCCGCGCGCGCGGTCGAGCCGATCGAGACGCCGGACTGGCCGCGCGCGCTGCTCGACTACGTGCCGTCCGGCCCCGACGGCCTGCACTGGCTCACGGATGACCGGGCGGCGGAGGAGCTGGCCGCCGCGAGCGGTCGCCGCCTGCTTGTCTTCGTCCACCACAAGCAGTGCCCCTACTGCCTCGCCTACGAGAAGCAGGTGTTCCGCGATCCGGCGGTCGGCGCGGCCGCCGACGCGTTCGTGCTGCTGAAGCTCGACGTGGAACGGTTGCCGGCGTGGGCCGCGCGTCACATGCCGAAGGGATGGCCCGCGTTCCTCGTCTTCGATCGGAACGCGCGGCACCTCGACGATCTGACCGGTCGGCACGATGCGGCCCGATTCGCCCCGTGGCTGCGGCGTGCCGCATCCGCATCGCCGCCCGCCTGGACGCGACTGCATTCCGACGCACGCGGTCTGACCGATCCCGAGCGATGGCAGGAGATCGCGCGCACGTCCCCGAGCGAGGTGCTTCGTGCAGCGGCGGCATCCTGCCTGCAGCACGCGGCGGTGCGTGCGCGCGGAGTACTGGAAGACGCGCGAGCCGCGTCGCCCGCCGTCGCGAAGAGCGTCCTCGCCACCGCCGAGGACGAGCTGCGCGGCACGCCCTACGCCGCCGACCTCGCGCGCGTGCGGCGGCACATCGAGGCGCACGGAGCGTTCCCGACCGTCGTGCACGAATAGCGTTGGGGGGTCCGGGCGCGAGCCGCTGTCCAAGCAGGTGGAAAGGAACTCCGGTCTTGCGCACGCTCACCTTCGTCTCTCTTCTCACCGCTCTCCTTGCCGGCTCCGCGTTCGCGGGGAGCCTCGACGTTGCCAAGAAGCACCTCGCCGAGGGGCGCTTCCCCGCCGCGCGCGACGCGGCGGCGGCGATTGCGGAGCGCGACGCCGCCTTCGCCCGTGCGCAGTACCTCGTCGGGGAGATCTCGCTGTTGCTGGGCGAGAACACCCGTGCCGTCGAGGCGTATCGCAAGGCGTTGCAGGCGAAGCCCGATTCCGCGACGCTGCTCACCGGCCTGGGCCGCGCGCTCGTGGCCGACGACGAG
>JBCDBY010000350.1:0-4407 GCA_039182715.1 Planctomycetota bacterium | reverse complement strand
CGCATCGCCGTCGAACCCGAGAGCCGGCGCCTCGTTGACCCACGCGGTGTCGCGCCAGGACCAGATGCGATTGACCCGTCGCCCATACCCCAGCTCGATGATCGACGGGCGTGGGGAGCCGTCCAGCGAGGCGATCAACCCGCCGTAGCAGGGGATCGCCGCCGCATCGGGATTCGAAGCGAAGTCCCCGGCTTCGGTCGGCCAAGGCACGCGCCGAAACGCAATGCGCGCGTCGGAGTCGACCTGCAGCGCGAGATCGCTCCCCGCGCCGATGCCCGTCGAGTCGTCGACCAGCCAAGGCGCGCGCTTGTAGGAAGAGCCCAACCAGAAGTCGAGCCGTCCGTCGCGATCGACGTCCCCGACCGCGATCACGTGGTGCGGTCGCGCCGGAATGCCGGCCAGGCGCAGCGGTGCGGAAAACGTCCCGTCCCCTTGGCCGAAACAAATCGCTGGTCCATCCGGCAGGCCTTCCGGCGGTTTGTACCCCTCGACCGCCACGTTCAGAAACGGCGCGTACAGACAGTCGAGCTTCCCGTCCGCGTCGAAGTCCGCAAACGCGAGCGATCCGCCCCGCGGCAGCCCGTGGTCGGTCTTCTCCACGAACCGAAACTCGGCGGGCGCCTTCTGGTCGATGACGTTGAGAAAGACGCGATGCCCCCGCGGCCCCTTTGAAGCGTCCGGCCGTCCGTCCCCGGTGACGAGGTCGCAGCGCCCATCCCCGTCGAGGTCGGCGAACTTCACGTTGCCTGAGGGTACGCCGGTGAGTCCGAGGTCCGCCGTCGAATCACGAAAGGCGACCTGGGCCGGGGCGGGGTGCGTCAGGAGCAGGACGAGGACGAGCGCACGCATGCGCGGAGTCTACCGACTGGCCCGTTCCTCACCGCCCCCATACTCGAGGTCGCCATGGCGCTTCAGAAGGATGCTCGAGGTTTCGTAGCGCGGATCGTCGGGCGGCCCTTCGAGGTGAAAAATCGGAACGCACTCCGGGTCTGCGCGAGGGGACGGATCGATGTCGCCCGCCCGCCACGCCTTGTCGAACGCGGCCACCACGTAGAGCGCCCACCGGACCTCCCGCGGACGGGCGGGGCGGAAGCCGCCATGCGACGGCGAGGCGGGAAAGATCAGCTCGCTGCCGTCGCGGCGGCTCCGCTCCCGCCATGCGCGGAACGGCCGTCGGAAGCGCGTGGGCGCCTGCCCGGGCTGCACGAACATCAGGCACATCTCCAGCCCCGCTTCGCGTCGCGGGCGCGTCTCGTTGAATTGCAGGAATCTCCGGTCGGGCCCCCGATCGAAGAACGCGACGAGCGGGCGGTCGCACTTCGGGATGTCGAACGCGTAGGCGTGGGCGGGCGAGAACCGATCCCAGACCTCACGCGCATCGAGCGCGATCATTCGCTCCATCAGTTGGTGGGCATGCGGCGGCATACCTATTCCGTCGCGCGGGGGTCTCACGGCGCGATTGGCGCGATTCGCGTTCCAACGCGCGATCGTCTGCCAGTTTTCACGGGAGGGCGGCCAATCACCTGGCCACGCGCACGAGTAGAACCGTGCGCTAGACTCCGGTCGCAGCAAGACTCCACGCGAGAGTGGCGGAACTGGCAGACGCGCAAGATTTAGGATCTTGTGGGGCAACCCGTGTGGGTTCGAATCCCACCTCTCGCAGCATGCTTGGAGACGCACGGCGCCGGAGACTCTGCCGTCGGTCGGAAGCGGAAGGGGGAGTTGGTGATTCTGCTTCTTCGCGCATTGGCCGAGCCTCCCGGCACCGTCCGTGGGATCAGGCGAGACGGGCGCGGAACTGCATGCCGGTCGTGTCGAACTCGCCGGCCCACGTCTCCTGCGGCGCGCCGTCGTAGATGCCGCCGTTGGACGAGATCTCGAAGCCCGTGAAGCCGTAGCGCTCGATCAGCGCGCGGAGCTCTGCATCCAGCAGAGCACCCGCCACTCACCCCGCCCATAGGCGCGGGTCGCGCTTGGCGCCGTCCCCGACCGGCCGGGCGACGAGGATGTCCGCGATCTGCAAGCGGCCACCCGGGCGCAGCAGTCGGCGCATCTCCGCGAACGCGGCATGCTTGTCCGGCACGAGGTTGAGCACGCCGTTCGAGATGATGACGTCGGCGCAGTGGTCGGGCAGCGGCGTGTCGTCGAATGAACCGAGCTCGAACCGCACGTGGTTCAGGGAGCGTGCGGCGCGGCGCGCCTTGACGACCATGGCGGGGGTGAGGTCGATGCCGGTGACGGAGCCGTTCGGTCCGACCATGGCCGCGTCGGTGAGGCTGTCGACGCCCGCGCCGGACCCGAGGTCAACGACGTGCTCACCTTCCTGGAGCGAACCATGGCGAAACGGGTTGCCGGTGCCCGCGAAGGAGGCGAGCGTGGAGGCCGGCAGCGCGTCGAGCCAGGCCGGCTCGTAGCCGAGACGCTCGGCGAGCGCGCGGCCGGTGTGGAAGTGGAAGCCGCGGCCGGGGTCCTCGGCGACGGCGGTGTACTCCTCCCGAATCACCTCGCCCAAGGCGTCGGTGTCGAGAGCGGCGGATCCAAAGCTGGATGTGTTCATGGGAGGAGCAACACGGGGGGCGGGTGCAGGCCCCGTGGACTTGGGGTACACCCCCGGCGCGCGGCTAGGCGACCACGTCCCGCCCGCGGCAAAGCAGCACGGCGTTGACCGTGGCAAACCCGACGTTCCACGCGACGCCCACCCAGAGCGGATCGGGCGGCGCGAAGTACTGCTAACTGGCCGCGAAAAGGCAGCCCACGATGGACAGGGCGCGCAGTCGCGGCAAGTCGCGCACGAGATAGGCGGCGGCGAAGGCGAGATTGGCGAGGTTTCCGAGCAAGAAGGCGCACATGGTGTTCTCCGGAAGGCGAGAACACGGAGCCGGGGGCGCGCCACGGTGGACTTGAGGTCATCCCCCAAGCTCGGCCATACTGGTTTCATGTCGGAAAAGCCGGTGCACGAACTGTTCGGCGTGCCGCCGCCGGCGCGGCAGGGAAGGGAGCGACTGCTCGCGACCGCGGTGCAGCTATTCGCGAAGAAGGGCTTTCAAGCGGTGGGGCTCGACGAGGTGCTGGCCGATGCGGGCGTGACGAAGACGACCTTCTACAAGCACTTCGAGAGCCGCGACGAACTGATGCTCGAGGCGGTGCGCATGCGCGACGAGTGGGAATCGACCGCGTGGGGGCGCGAGGCGGCGCGGCTCGGTGGCGAGGCCCCCGCGGCGCAGCTGCGGGCATACTTCGACGTGATGGAGCAGTGGTTTCTCGACCCCGAGTTCTCGGGCTGCCTGTTCATCGCGACGACCGCGGAGTTCCCGAACCCGCTCGACCCGATCCATCGCGTCGCGGCCGGCCACAAACGCCGCACGCGCGACGCGTGGCGCGACCTCGCCGCCGAAGCCGGCGCGCCCGATCCGGAGGGCTTCGCCGACCAGTTCACCGCGCTGTTCGAGGGCACGATCGTGCTCCGCCACACCCACGGTCGCAAGGATGCGGTCGCGGCCGTTCGCCCCGCCGTCGACGCACTCTTCGCCGCGAACGGCATCTGAAGCACGCGCCGAGCCGAGGCAGCACCGCGATCAAGGACCCCAGTGCGATTTCCTGTCCATCCCAAGCGAGAGTGGCGGAACTGGCAGTCGCGCAGGATCTAGGATCCTGTGGGGCAACCCGTGTGCGTTCGAATCCCACCTCTCGCACCAGGCCCCAAACGCGGGCCCGGCAGCGTTTTTGACAGCTCCGTCGAGTTCAGGCCGTCGTCACTCGACGTCACTGGGGATCACTCGGTCGTGCGACTGGGGGGTACCTGCTGGGGTACCGGTGCAGGAGCGCCCTCGGTGGTGAATGCGGATGGGGGGGCGTGCCCCCAATCGGGGTGGGCCGGATTCAGATCATCCCCCTCCGTCAGGACGCGCAGTGCGCGGGTGGAGGATGCCCCACCGTCAGTTGGCAAGCAGGCCAACGAAGCACGGGTGCGCTGGCCTTGGTAGGTCTCGCTTTGCTAGTTCTTGCGGCGGCCCGTCTGTCCGATAGTTTTCCACAGAGATCCCATGTTGGCCTGCCGCGCGATTCCGTCTATATCGGGAAACATCGTCGCGAAGGTGATTCCCATCAATTCCAAGTCATGGAGCGCCTGTCCGACCGCCTGTGCCGAGATCTCGAATTTCTCTAGGCTGGTCCCTACGCCACGACTGACCAAGTAGCTCTCGACGTCGACATGGACCGGATGCGTCAGCCTCGTGAATGTACCGCGCTGCGCGTTCAGCCGAGCACTGCGATACGGCGGCGGACTCAGAATTTCGAACTCGCCCGACACCTGAATCTCTGAACGACGCGCGAGCGCCCAGATCTCAACGGGCGCCGTTGAGAAGCTGAATCCCCCGCCAGACTTCGGATGGATCACGTGCCCGATCT
>JBCDBY010000349.1:0-4422 GCA_039182715.1 Planctomycetota bacterium | reverse complement strand
TTCTCCCGCTATCGACGGAAGCGGGAGAATTGAACCCGGCTCGGTAATCCCGGTAACTCACGGGACAGCGGACCAGCGGTGCGCGGCATGGCCGAGCAGGCGCCAAGCCGCTTCGCCGGCGGCGAGCGTCTGCAGGACCGGCGTGAGACGCGCGCCCGCCACCGGTTCGGCGTCGAGCCGCAGCTCGTCGCGGACCACGCCCCCCCACAGCTTCGGCCCGCGCGCCGCGCGCCAGGCCTCCCCGTCGCCGAGGTCGAGCACGAAATCCGCCTCGTCGCCCGGGGCGCCGGGTTCAAGCCGGAAGCCCGGGTCGTGCGAGGCGAGCTCCGGCCGCGGACCGGAATGGCGCAGACAGCCGACACCCGCCGCCGCGAGATAGGTCGCGCAGAGCGGCGCATCGCCGTGGAGCAGAACGGTGGCGGCCTGGAGCTTCTGCTGGCCCGCGCCCCCGATCGGCGCCAACAGCAGCTGCCGTTGGTACCGACGAACCCAATCCGGATCCACTAGAGGCGAATCTCGTCGACCGACTCCACCTTCACGCCCATTTCGCGCAGGTAGGAGATCGCCAGATCGAGCTTGGCCGTCTCACCGTCGAACTCGTAGCCGAGGATCGCGGAGTTCTCCGAGATGGTGCCCGCCACGATGTTCGGAATGATGTCGAACCGCGTGATCAGGTTGTAGTTCCAGGGTTCCTTCACGAGGTCCTTCGGGAAGGTGATGATGAACTTCTTCTTGGTTCTCATGGCCGAGCGGATTCCACGGTAGCACAGACGCACGCGGACAGGGGCTCCAACTCCACACGCCGCAAGCGACCGTGCGCGAGATCGAAGAGGGTCAGGAGACGGGGGCGCAGGGCGCCGTCGAGCAGCGCCAGCGCCTCCGCCGCCGCCAGCGCGGCGATCGTTCCCACGGCGGGGCCGAAGACGCCGGTGAACCGGCACTCGTCGGTGGCCGCGTCGGGCGGCTCCGGCAACAGACAACGCAGACAGGGCCCGCCCCGCCGCACCAAAAGCACCTGGCCGCGGAACTGCGCCCCACCGGCGTGGACGAGCGGAACGTCGGCCGCGAGACAGAGATCGTTGAAGCGATACTTGTCGGCGAAGTTGTCCGTGCCGTCGATCACGACGGATCGGCCGGCGACGAGGCCCGGCCCATTCGCCTCGTCGAGCCGCACGGGCAGCGCTTCGAAGCCGAGGCGCTCCGCGACGATCTCCGCCTTGCCGCGCCCCACGTCGCCGTCGCGAAAGAGGATCTGCCGGTGGAGGTTCTCGAGTGCGACGACGTCGGGGTCGACGACCGTTACGTCCCGCACGCCGGACTCGTGCAGGATGCGCAGGACCGGCGTACCGAGACCGCCGGCACCGATGACGAGCACGCGGTTCAAGCGCGGCGCTCCTTCCAGAACGCGATGGCAGCGAAGGGCAGGGCGAGCGCAGCGGTGTAGAGCGCGCAACGGCCGAGCCCGTAGAGCGGCACGCCCACCATCATCTCCGGCGTCTGATTGTTGGTGTAGAGCGCCTTGGCATGCACCCAGTCGAAGTCGAGCGTGATCGCCGCCGACGACGCGGGATTGATTACGTGCGCCCAGAGCACGGTGGCGCGCGGGTCGGTGCTGCGAAAGAGCACCACCGGATCCCACCAGAAGTATGTCGTGAGGCAGACGAGCGCCGTCAGCGCCACGGCAGGGCGATACAACACGCAACCCATGCAGGCGAGCGTCGCCGCGAACAGCGCCGGGTAGAGCGCGGCGAACCCGGCGCCGCCGGCGAGCGCCACGATCAACGCCGCACCCGTGAAGGCGATGGCGCCCCCGCGGTCGAGGAACGGCCCGACGCACGCGGCGGCGAGCAGGCACAAAAAGACCGCCGCGAACGCGCGTGCGTCCGCGGCGGTCGGTTGAATCGCAAAGAACAGGAAGAGCAGCGCCGCCGCGGCACCCAGCAGCGCCGGGAGCCCGTAGCGCCGCGCCTCAGTCAACGTCGAGCACTTCCTGGAGCGCGATGACCGCCATGCAGGAGACCAGCTTGGGGTCGCTCTCCAGCCAGCGGTTCGCCTTCGTGTTCACCCAGTGTCCGTCGCCGCGCTGCATGTCCATGAGCTGCTTCGAGAGGTCGGCGCGCCAGTTACGCGGTCCGTCCTCGGTCTGCAGCTCGTCCTGGCCCAGAAGGTTGAGCGCCTTGGCGGCGGTGACCATGTAGTAGAAGTGGCCCCAATGGCGCGCCTGCGCCGCGTCCTCACGGCTCGACTCGCGCACGGTGGTTTCGAAGCCGGGGTTCTCGGTCCAGGTGTAGTTCTCGCCGAGCCACTTGAGCACGGCCTGCACGCGCGCGTCGTCCTTGTCGAGTCCGCAAAGGATGTAGGACTTGAGCAGCGCGTAGGTCATCGAGCCGTAGCCGATCGGTTCATAGGTGCCGTCGGGAAGCTTGCGCAGGCCCGCTTTGGAAACGCCGGGCTCATAGGTCGCCGAGCCGTCGTTGCCGGGCACGATTTTCTTCTCGGCAATGTCGTGCTTCACGCCCTTGTTGGCTTCGTTTTCCGAGCGGTTCTGCGCGCGCTCGAGGAACTTGATCGCCTCCTGGAGCTGCGGGTGATCCTCAGGGATGCCCGCGGCGCGCAGCGCCTCGATGGCGTACTGCGTGTTCGACAGGTCGGCGCTCTTCTTGGAGTTGTAGCCGAAGCCGCCCTCCACGCGATCCTTCTCCTGGCGCTGGATGCCGAGGATGTAGTTCGCCATCTTGGTGCGCGTCTCCGCGGTCTTCGGGTCGCCGATCGCGGCGAGCGCCATGATGGTGCTGGCGGTGTAGTAGTTGTGGTACTTGGCGATGTCGCCGGGCACCTTGCCATCGTCCTCGACCATGCCGAGCAGGTAGGCCTGCGCCTTCTGCAGCAGCGGATCGGCGGCGCGCTTGTCCTTGGGCATGCTGCGCGCAATCGCGGTCGTCGCGAAGGCGGTGAACGGGGGGCTCGGAATGACCCGGCCTCCGACGTCCATCTGGATCACGCCGTTGTCGTCGAACTGCTTGCGCAGGTACTCGACGCCCTTTTGGATCGACGCCTCGATGGCCGCCTTGTCGAGCGCCGCGGCGCCGGACTCGGTCTTGCCGGAAGAGGCGGACGCCGACGCATCGTCGGACGTGCCGTTGCCGGAATCGGCGGGGGTTCCGCCCTCACTGCAACCGAGCAGCGAACCGGCGAGGAAGAGAGCAATCCAGCGGTGTTTCATCGTGCCCAACAACGTATGCCACGGGTCCACGGTTCGCTGTCGATTTGACCGACATTTCGCTGCCTATCCGTCCGACACGAGCGGGAACACCAGCTCGATGGGCGCCGAAAAGGCCGCCTCGACCCCGTATTGACCGACCTCGGTCCCGCGGCCGGTGCCGTCGTAGATGCCGAGGGCGAAGACGGTCGAGGTCCCGGGGGCCCCGATCGGGTGGTCGTCGCGCTGTCCCGTCTCGCGGGCGCGGGCGATCTCGACGAACCAGGCGCCGCCCGCCCACTTGGACTGCACCAGCACGTCGCCGCGGCTGCCGCGGATCCTGCGGTGGATGACGGAGGAGACCCGCCAGCCGATGTTGCGCTTGAGGTCGAGCGTTCCGTAGCGCTCGTCGTCCAGCGCCTGCGCATTCGCGAAGGGCAGCTTCCAGTCGTAGGTGCGCGGGTCGATGCGCTTGGGCACGCCGGCGGGGCGCTCGGCGAGCACGTTCCAGTTGACGATGTTGTCGGATTCGACGGGCTGGGCGTCCCCGCGCAGCCGCAGCTTCGGCCGCAGCCAGTGGTCGCGCGCGCGCTCGTACGGATCAGTCGTCTGCGCCCCCCAGTACCAGACGTCGGCGAAGCCCTTCGGCCCCTCGTACGCGAAGCCGGTGGGCGTGCGATAGGTCGCGAGGTCGAACCCCTCCTGCGCTTCGAGCGGCGGGAAGAAGAAGAGAACGCCGTCCTCCTCGTTGATGCGCTTCCAGCGCTCGTCCTCCCCGAGCACGCTCACGCAGCGGCGCGTCGGCTTCTCATCGCGCCAGACGAGGAAGAAGAGGACGTAGCGCTCGTTCATGGCCACGCGCAAGGTGGCTTCGGTCGGACCCGCGCCATCCAGCGCGAGCTTGTACTCGCGCGCCTGCTGCCAAGCCGCGTCGGATGCGCTGCCGTCCATCTGGACCTTCTGGATCTCGGACGGAAGCGACCGCACCTCGATGCGCGTCGGCTTGGCATTCGGCGCGCCGGCGGGACGGGCCGCGGGTCCGGTGGGCGATGTGGCATCACCACACGCAAGAAGGAGGAGCAGGCAGGGAATGGCTCTCATACGAAACTCGCACGCTACCCGACATTTCCCAACCAAGAGCCGTGCTGGTTACGGCTGATTCGGTGAATATGGCCTCTGAGGCGGCATCGACCGGGTTGCCCGTGCATGTCATGCCAGTGACC
>JBCDBY010000348.1:0-4456 GCA_039182715.1 Planctomycetota bacterium | reverse complement strand
GTCGCGCTACGCGTGGGTCTCCACCGACTGCGGGTCGACGTCCGGCGCCCGCCGGAGGATCCGCCCTTCGAGGCGGTCGAACGCGTCGTCCGGCTCGAGTGGCGCATCGACGAGGAACGACGCCGGCTCGAGCCGCTGCTGCGTGATCTGCGCCGGCGCTACGTCGTGCGGGGGCTCGGGTCGTGAGCGGGCGGGGGACACTGCTCGTCCTCGCGTTGGGAGGACTGTTCGCCGGCGCCGCCTTGCTGATCCCGCCGCCCGTCGTCCGCGTCGAGGCCGACGCGGCGCTGCTCGACACGCGCTGGGCCGAGCGCGAACTGGTCGAAGGGCGCTCCCTGACCGAAGCGGAGCGATCCCGCATGCGCGAACAGTTCCGCGACGAGGAGCTGCTGCTCCGGTATGCGCGGGATCGGGGGCTCGATCGGACGTCGTACGCGGAGCGGCGCCTCGTGCGCAAGATGCGATTTCTGCTGTCCGGATCCACGCCGACGATTCCGGACGCGGAGCTGCGCGCGCTCTACGACGCCCATCCGGAGCGCTTCGTCCCGGCCGGTGCGACGGAACCGCTCGCGTTCGAGCGGGTGCGCGACCAGCTGCAGGCGACGCTGGGGGGCGCGGCCATGCGTGCGCGACTCGAAGCGCGCACGCGCGAGGTCGTCGAGCGCTACGAGATCGTGATCGTCGAGTGAGCCCGCTCCGAGTCATCGCCGCGCTTCTCTTCTGTACGGCCGCGTTCGCGGACGACGTCGGGGTCACGCGCGTCGACCTGCGTGAGTCGCCGGAAGGAACGACCGTGCTCTTCGCGCAGGTGCCCGTGCGACTCGTCTCGGTCATCGGCGCGCCGGTGTTGCGGGACGGGCCGGCGTTTCGGTCGGAGGGGTTGGCGCCTGCCCCGTTCGGCGGGTCGGCCTTGCGCTTCGTGCTCGACCGGCCGCTGGCGCCGAAAGACGTCATCGAACTGCCGTGGCGCCGGCAGGGCGTGATGGTCTGGTATCGCGGACGCGACGGCGCGGCGGAACGCAGGCTCGTGCTGCGCGAGGGGACCGGACTCGCCATCGACATGGCGGTGTTGCGCCCGTCCGCGGTGAGTTTCTGGCAGCGGGTGCGGACGGAGCTGATCGACGGAGGGCGTCGGTTTCTGCGCGGGTTCCTGCACGTCGCCTTCCTGCTTGCGATCGCGGTGGCAGGCGTTGGCCGCCGCGCGCTCGGCTGGTCCGGGAGTTTTCTGGTGGGGCAGATCCTCGGCTGGTCCGCGACCGCGCCCGCCGGACTCCGTCTGCCCGTTCCGTCCGGCGATCTTGCGCTCGGCCTGGCCACCGCCTGCATCGGCGCGGCGGTCGTCGGTCGCGGCGCGGGCCGTACGGTGCCGCTGCTGGTCTTCTTCGCCGGCGCGCTGCATGCCGCGGGACAGGACGGCGGCCTGCCCGCGATTCTCGGTCAGGACCTCGTCCTGCTCGGAGCGGCCGGGCTGGTTGCTCTGGTCGTGCGGCGACCGCGGCGGGGCATGCGCGCGCGCACCGGCGTCGCCGTGCTGTCGGGCGCGGGATCGCTCGCGCTGGTCATCCTGTGGTTGGCCGGGAGCCCGCACGCGCCCCGTTGGGATTCGTCCCTCGTGCCAGCCGGCGCGGGTCCGGTCGAGCCGTTGCCCGGCCCGGCCGAGACGGGCGCCGTCCCGTCGCCGTCCGCGCCGTCGCCGACGCCGCCCGTGCCCGATCTCCCGCAGCAGGCGTTCCTCGTGGTCGAGCCGTACGTGGTGCGGCTGGAGATGCTGGTGCGCGCGCGCGACCTGCCCGCGATGTCCGATCGATCCGAGATCGCCGTCGCGGAGCAACCGGCGGTGCAGAAGGCCATCACCGATCGACTGCGCGGGCTGACCCGCCTGCGCATCGACGGCGTGGTCGCCCCGCCCGCGTCGGAGCGCATCGACTTCGTGGAGCTGACGCCCCGCGGCATCCTTCCGCGCGCGTCGGCACAACCCGAGCCGGTCGCCGACGCGTGGCTCGGGCTCGTCTGGACCTTCGACGCGACGGCGATGCCGCAGCGCGTGGAGCTGCGCTGGGAGGGCGAGGGCGCGCTGCCCGTCACCGTGACCGACCCCGAGCGCTCCGGTCCCGCCGACGAGGGCGCGACGATCCGCTGGGAGAACCGGCTGACCGTCGATCCGCTGCCGCGTGTCGTCGCCGTGCCGCTGGTACCGCGCACGATGCCGCTTCCGATGCTCTCGCGCTTCCGCTGCTCGCCTTCGCGCTCTTCGGCCGGTGGGGCGGCATCGTGCGCGTGCGCGTTTCGCTGACGGCCGCCCTGCTCGTGGCGCCGGTCGTGGAGTGGAATGTGCCGGTGCCGTTTGCGAGCGCCACGACACCGTCGACCGATCGAGCGGAGTTCGTCGTGCGCGAGCTGCTCTCGAACACCTATCGCGCCTTCGAGTTCCGCCGGGAGGAGGCCGTCTACGATCGCCTCGCGACCAGCGTGGCGGGGGAGCAGCTCGCGCAGATCTACCTTCAGCAGCGGCAAGCGCTGGAGATCGAGGAGCGCGGCGGCGCGCGCGCGCGCATGGAGACGGTGAACGTCGAGACGATGCGCCGCCTCTCGCCCGTGGACGGGGGCTTCAGGGTGGAGTGCGTCTGGACGGTGGCCGGCTCCGTCAGCCACTTCGGGCACCGTCACTACCGGCAGAACCGCTACGTCGCGCGCGTCGTCGTGCGGGCGGACGGCGGCAGCTGGAAGATCGTGTCGCTCGACGTGCTGGACGAGAAGCGGGTTCTCTAGCCCGCACCGCAGGCGCAGGGCGGCGGATAAGATCCTGTATGCAGTCCAAACCGATGCTGCTTTCCTGGAGCTCGGGCAAGGACAGTCTTTGGGCGCTGCATGCGTTGACGCGCGCGGGAGCGGATGTCCGGGGGCTGTTGACGACCTGCAATCGGAGCACGGGGCGCGTTTCCATCCACGGCGTTCGGCGCGCGTTGCTGGAGGCTCAGGCAGCGGCGTTGGGGTTGCCCCTTACCTGTGTCGAGTTGCCCCATCCCTGCTCCAACGTCGAGTACGAAGCGAGAATGGGCGCCGCGCTCGCGGAGGCGCGTCGCGCCGGTATCCGCGACGTTGCGTTCGGGGATCTCTTCCTGACGGAGATCCGCGCGTACCGGGAGCGCCAGCTGAACGATGCGGGGCTGCAGGCACACTTTCCGATCTGGGGGCTCAACACGCGTCGGCTCGCCCGCGAAATGACCGAGGCGGGTGTCCGCGCGGTGATCACGTGTGTCGATCCCAAGCAGTGCGCGCGCACGCTTGCCGGGCGCGAGTTCGACACGGCGCTGCTTCAGAGCCTGCCCGAAACGGTCGACCCCTGCGGGGAGAACGGCGAGTTTCATACGTTCGCCTACGATGGCCCAGGTTTCGCGCGTCCGCTGGCGGTGCAGCACGGGGCCGTCGTGGAGCGCGACGGTTTCGTCTTCGCGGACCTGCTTTCGAGAGAAGGGACCGAGCATTGACCACCCGCACACAGCCCCGGATTGCTTCGCTCTTGCCGTCGGCGACGGAGATGGTCTGCGCGGTGGGCGCGCGCGCCGGTCTCGTCGGCCGTTCGCACGAGTGTGACTATCCCGCCGACGTGACGCCGGTGCCGATCCTGACGGGGCCGCGGCGCGCGCTGCCGCATGCGAGCGGGGCGATCGACCGGACGATTCGGGAGATCCTGACCGATGCGATCGCCGTCTACGAAGTCGACGTCGCCGCGTTGGAGCAGGCGCGCCCGGACGTCATCGTGACCCAGGATCTCTGCGACGTGTGCGCGGTCTCCTTGGACGACGTTCGTACGGCGTTGCGCGAGCTGGCGCAGGACGACGTCCAGATCTGCAGTTTGAAACCATCGCGGCTGCAGGACGTGTGGGACGACGTGCGGCGTGTCGGCGAGGCGCTGGGGCGTCCGGCCGAAGGCGAGGCGGCGGCGTCCGCGCTCGAGGCGCGGTGCGCGGAGATTGCGAGGCAGGCGTCGAATCTCACGCGAAGGAGCGTGCTCTCCATCGAGTGGCTCGACCCGGTCATGGTCGGCGGTACATGGATGCCGGAGCTGATCGCCATGGCGGGTGGGGATCCGCTCGTGACGCAGCCCGGCGAGCACGCTCCGACGCTCGACCTCGAGCAGCTCGCCGCGCTGGATCCGGACGTCGTGCTGATCAAGCCGTGTGGATTCGACTTGGCCCGCACGGCGGAAGAGCTTGATCTGGTTGCGACCAAGCTGCCGTGGGGGACATGGCGAGCCGTCCGGAACGGGAAGGTCTTTCTGGCGGACGGAAACGCCTACTTCAACCGCCCGGGCCCGCGACTGGTGGAGTCCCTCGAAATCCTCGCGGCGATCACGCACCCGGAAGTATTCCCAGGTCTCACCCGGCGCCATGCGACGTCCATGCGCGTCGTGACGCCCGATCGCCAGCTGGTTCCTCCGCCCGTCTCGGGTGCG
>JBCDBY010000347.1:0-4460 GCA_039182715.1 Planctomycetota bacterium | reverse complement strand
CGGAGGGCATGCGCATCCACTTCCGGCTCATGAAGGGCGACATCTCCGAGAAGCCGATCAAGCTCGAGCCGGAGTTCGGCGTCACGCGCGACATCGTCCGCAGCCCCGACCTGCGCAGCCTTTCGGTGCTTTGGGTGAAGGGCGAAGGCCTCCTGAAGGCAACCTTCCCGTACGGCCAGGAGGCGGAGTTCGAATGGGATGGCGAGACGCTCGTCGACTCGTTCCTCTACGTCCTGTACGAGGAGCACGGCGTGCGCGTCACCACGCGCGTCATGCGCGGCGCGCCGATGGTTCCGCGTATTCTCGCGCGCGTGACCGCGGACGAGGATGCGATGCCGGTGACGCTGCAATGGGAAGGCCGTGAGACGCGCACCGTGACGCGAAGCGGAAGCATCATCCTCTTCGAGCTTCCCGGCGGCCGGCAAGGCAAGCTGGAGAGCGGCGACTGGAACGTCAAGGTTTCGTCCGCGAAGGGCGCGTCGCGATTCAGCGTGGGCGTCGACCCCGACGGAACCTTGACAGCGTCGACGGGCTACGTGCGTCGTAAGCGCGGCTGATTCGTTCTGCGCGCGTAATTCCCTTCCTCTCGAAATTGGGAGGGCCCGAAACGTCGATCTAGAATCCGGGCCTTCATGAGCAGCACCGGTGATCCGTACGCCGAGGTCATATTCCCGGAGTACTACGAGGACATCTTTTCGGAAGAGGATGTGGCGTTCCGCTACCGCCTGATCCGAAGCCACATCCACCCGAAGCTTCGGGTGCTCCTCGCCGGATGCCTGGACAAGGTCTCGAAGGTGCTGGAGACCGATCCCTTCACCTTCTCGAAGATGCGCCGCGAGCCGAAGACGTTCGACGGCGACGAGAAGAAGATCAAGTGCGCGCTCTACGGCCTCAAGCCGAACGAGGTGCGCGGCAAGGGATTCCCGAACCTCGTGTCGAGCAGCGGACGTCCGAGGACGGCGGCGGAGTTCGACCTGAGCTTCTTCGCCGATCACGACGGCCTCGGCCTCGAGCTGCACATCACGCGCAACGCCGAACTGGCCGTGCTCGACGAGGTCTACGACGACTACCGGGATCGCATCGACGCACTGCTGACCAGCATTCGCCTGGGCGTCGACGGTCCGACCGGCTCGCGCCTGCTCTCGCTCAAGACGGCGATCGGCCGCGTGCGCGACGCCGGCGACCCGTGGATCGCGATCTTCGAGCCGCGCTACCCGTTCCCGATCGCGGCCTCGACGTTCATGGGCCGCTTCGAGGACTGCTTCCTGTCGCTCTACGTCATCTACGACGCCATGCTGAGCCGCGCGCTGGGCATCGAGGACAAGTTCCCCCAGCAGTTCGACCTCCTGGAGGGCCACTTCGGCGCCTCCGGCCAGGCCGACGACTCCGATCCAGAATTCGGGTCCGACGAATTCACCCTCTAGGTCTTCCGACCGCCTGACGAACCACACTTGGCGAAAGTGCGGCAGCGGTGCCGCAGTCGGGACCGTCGTGGGGGTGCCGCCGTGGAGGGGTCGCGGTGCCGAGGTTGGGGGCGTTGGCCGGCTATTGGAAGACGATGCGGCCGTGCAGCGCCAGGCGGTCCTCCTCGCGGAAGCCTGCGAGGACGATGAGCTTGGGGGGCTCCGCATCGGCGTTCGCGCCGAGAGCGGCGCGGAGCGCGGTCGCATCGGCGGATTCCAGGGCATCCCAGCGGGTGCCGGCGACGATCGCCGCGAAGACCAGCGGGGCTTCGCCGCCGCGGTCGCGGATCGAGCGGAGCTGCAGCGTACCGGCCGACATCCGGGCGCCCGCCTCCACGAACTGCCGCACGCGGCGCACGAGCAGGTCGGCGCGCGGGCCGGCGGCAACGATGCCGTAGCCCTCCGTGCGCGCGTAGGAGACCGGCACGCCGCGGTCCTCATCGACCAGCGGGATGAGCATCTCCTGCGCCACCATCGGTAGCCCTTCGATCGTCGGCGCCGACTCGGGAATCCACGCGTAGAACCCGCCGCGACCCTTCTGCTTGTCCTTGCCGGTCAGCTCGCGCGCGTCGAGTACGAGGCCGCCGAAGGTCGTGCGCGATTCCCGCCGCAGCTTCGTGAGGATGGGGGAGTCGGGGCCCTCCGCGATCAGCCCGACCGCGACCATGCTCAGCTTGCCGCCCTTGAGATCGACGCCGATCGCGAGGCCGCGCTGCGCATCGATCCCGGTCGCCACCTCGCGCAGGAACCGCTCCATGTTGTCGCGCAGCTCGCCCTCCGGCAGGCCGGCGTGCCGGCCGATGCGGCGCGCCAGCATCGTCGCGTAGATCGTCGGCGGCATCGTCGACTCGAAACGCAGCGGCAGCCATGCCGGCAGCAGGTCGAGGTGCCCCGCCCAGCCGTTGCCGGCGCGGCGCAGCGCGTCGAGGGTGGGGCTCTTCTCCGCCGGCCGGAGTGCGCCCGCCAGCTCGCAGCCGCCGGCGGCGAGCGTGCCGCCGAGCTCCAGCACGTCACCCGGCTGCGCGATCTCGTCGAGCAGCGGGTGGTAGCTCAGTCGCAGCGCGAAATCGCCGGCCGGCAGGGTCGCCGCGGACTGCGTGCCCGCGGGTGCGGTGCCGACGACGATGTAGTCGCGCTCCTCGCGCACCGCCTGCCGGCCGGCCCGGTCGCGCAGCACGCCGTTCAGCTGGCCCTTGTCCGCCGACGGCAGGAAGTGGGACCACGCGCCCTGCGTCGTCCGCACCAGCCCCGCGGCGCGCGCCCGGTCGATGCCGGTGCCCTCGGCGCTCGCGTAGAACAGCGCGGCCGAGTCGGCGAGCCCGAAGCAGTCGAGCAGGCCTCGCGCGCCCATCTCCTCGGCCGCGATCCGGTCGAGGCGCGGCAGTCGCAGCGTGATCGACGCTCGCTCCGGCAGCAGATCGAGGAAGCCGTCCCGCGTCGCGTCCGGCGCGGCGCCGGTTTCGTTCCCGGTGTCGGGCACCGGCTCGTCGCCGCCGCACGCCACGAGAACAAGGAGAGTGCACACACACGCCCGGGCCCACATCGGGCGACAGCGTATCAGGCGCGATCAATCCTGCGTGTCGAGTCGCGCGCGCAGACGGCGGAACATCGTCGCGCCCAGCTCGTCCGGCAGGCGCGCCGCCAGGTGGAGCGCGCCGCCGCGCACCCCGCCGTCGACCCGCAGCTGCATCGGCTCCTCGACGAGCACGCCCTTGTAGCGCGCTTCGATCGCCACCATGGCGCGCAGCAACGCGTCGAGGTCGACGCGCACGGTGAAGGAGCGATCCGGAACCAGCGGGTCGCCCTTGGCGGCCGCTTCGTCGCGGCGCGGCTTGCCGGTCGCGACGGCGTCGAGCATCGTCTCCATCTCCCCGCGGGCGCCCGGGCCGACCGTCACGCAGAGGTAGCCGTCCGCCAGCGTGGCGTAGCCGACCACCCGCTCCCCGAGTCGCGCATCGAGCGCCGCGCCCAGCGATCCGCTCTCCTTGAGTCTCGTCCGCATCGCCGCGGGCAGCAGGCCCGAGATCATGCAGACGTCGAATCCGTTGCGACGAAACGCATCGTCCGTGCACGCCAGCCCGAGGCGCTCCAGTCCGTCGCGCATCGGCTTGCTCCGCAGGCACGTCTCGGCCGCCTCGCGGTCCGCTTCGGTCAGCTTCGCAACCGCCACGAGCGCGCCCGCCTGACCGTCCTGCATCTGCAGCTGCACCGTCGCGTCGTCGCCGAACATCGCGATCGCGTCGCGTGCGACCTCCGGCCAGATCGGGCGTTCGCCCGCTTCGGTCAGCACGCGGGTCATCTCGATGAGGCTCACCGCGTCGCCGCGGCAGCCCAGCTCGACCGACGCGCGCGTACCCAGCACCTGGGCGCTCTTGCCCGCGTGGGGGGCGAGACCCTCGAGCAGCGTCGCGAACGAGCCCTCCTGCGCCGGGTCGGGCGCGAGGCGCGCATCGACGCGCAGGCCGCGCTGCTCGAACGCGAGCGCGAGATCGACGCGGCCGATCTGTCCCACGAGCTTCTCGTCGAGACGCGGCCACGCCGGCAGCGTCATGCCGAGCAGTTCGGTCGCCGCGTCCATCTCATCCGGCAGCGTCGCCACGCCGTCGCGCCGCGCGAGGACGCTCACCTCGCCCGGCAGGAAGTAGCCCTTGCGCATCCCGGGCACGTACTTTTCCACCGCGTCGGGTCGGCCCGCCACGCAGTAGTGTTCGTCCACGCGGCGATAGAGATCGCTCTCGTCGAGTTTGCCGTTCACGGGGATGAGCGCGACCCAGCCCGCGGCGGTGCGCAGGAACGCGAAGGGGCGCAGGCGATCGACGGTCACCGAATCCGGCAGCCCGAATCGAACGCGCAGCAGCGTGCCCGGCGGCAGCTCCGGCAGGTTCAGCTCCGGCAGCAGCGAACCGAGCTTCTCGATGCGCGGGCGCCAGCCGGTCTCCAGCTTGTTCAGCGAGCCGCAGCGGATGACCAGTCCCGCGTCGTCCGTGTAGAGCGGCG
>JBCDBY010000346.1:0-4482 GCA_039182715.1 Planctomycetota bacterium | reverse complement strand
GCGCGATCAGCATCGACCGCGCATCATCGCAGGAGGGTCCTGCTATGAACCGCGCTCGGGTTCCCAGCCGGAGCGCTTTCGTCGGTACTTCTCGATCGACTCCAAGGCCACGGCGGCGTGCTCCGAGAGCAGTTTGTTCGGGCCGTCGCGCACGCTCTCAAGGGCGGCGAGGTTCTGCGCGGTCCAAAGGGGCGGGGCACGGGAGATCGCGCCAATGGCATCGCGGGCCAGGCGGTCCCGGGCCCTGTCCGTCGACGCCGTCGCGAGGACACGGTGGGGCGTTTCCATGATCGACTCGAAGCCCGCGAGATCGATGCCGTTACGTTCGAGCGTGCGCAGCTCCCGGGCGGCGGCCAGCCGCTGTGCGTCCGAAGTGAGCCCGGCGATCACGTCGAGCGTTTGGGCGCGTGTCGATTCGTTCGTCGCCGCGAAGAGGAGCTCGAAGTTCTGCCGTGTGTCCCGTCGGCCGATGGAGGTGGATTCCCCGTCGGCCTCGAGGAGCCGCACCGCACAGGCGTGCGCCGCCTCCGGGTTTCGCTCGACGAAGATCCGCCAGCGGGACGACGCGGGAAGGCCGTTCTTCAGCAGGCTCTGCGTAAGGCGCTCCGCGGCCAGCGGATTCGCGGACCCCTGCATGAGCGCGTGGTCGATCTCGCTCGAACGACCGCGGCCGGCGCGCAGCGTATCGAGCCACGCGAAGTCCGCCGGCGAGCCGAAACGCGCGACGAGCCCGAGAAAACCCCGGCCCTCCCAGCGCGTGCCCGCCTTCTCCTCCAGCTCGATCTTCGCGCGGGCGCGTGCCGCTTCGAGGATGCCGTCCGCCTCGGTGTCGTACAGGCACTCGTAGAAGCGCTCGCCGATCCACGGGCCCGGCAGCGAGAGTATCGTGTCGCCGAGGATGGCGATCATGCGCTCGTCGCCCTCCTTCGTGCCGAGTACACCGTACTCAAGCAGGCAGGCGTAAAACTCCGGCCAGTTCTTGTCCTGTCGCGCCTGCGCGATGTTGGCGTCGATCTCGGCGATCGGTCGCGGGCCGATCAGTTGTCCGGCGATCTGGTAGCTCTTCGACCCGTCCGGGTTCGTGTTGATGGTCAGGCCGGTCGGCGTGTCCTGCGTGAATCGGGGGCGCATCGGCACGACCGGCTCCGACTGCGGTTGCGGGGCCGCGGCCTCCGGCGTCGCCGGCTTGCTCGCGGTCTCACGCGGCGTGGTGTTTCGCCGCGGCGCGTCGCTCGTGAAGAGAACCCAGCCCACCCCCAGGCCGGCCAGCAGGCCGATCGCCAATCCCCGAATCATCCGATCAGCATACGCACGTTCGACCGCGCGTGGCGGCGGCGCCGAGGCGAAAGTGCGGGATTGATTCCGCACCTTGGCGCGCTTATGTCCCGTCTGCTTCAGGGCTTACGGCCATTCCCTGATGGAAGAGGTGCATCAGGAGGGGGTGGCGAGGTGCTGGGTTTGCTGGTTGGCCTGTTTGAGGTCGACGTTGCCGCTGCCGAGGACGGGGAGCTCGTCGACGCGGATGAAGTGGTCGAGGCGCGGGATGTAGATGTTGGGGAGGCCGCGCTCCTTGAGATCGATGAGCAGGTCGGGGATGCGCGTTTCGTCGACGGTGTGCAGCACGGTCAGGCGCTCGCTCTTCTTCTCGTCGGGGACGCCGCCGACGACGAAGTGGCGTTCGCTGCCTTCGTCCAGAGCGTTCTCCAGCTCTTCCTCGACGCGGCCGTGCGGCACCATCTCGCCGCCGATCTTGCTGAAGCGGGAGAGGCGGTCGGTGATGGTGACGAAGCCGTCGACGTCGACCGTCGCGATGTCGCCGGTTTCGTACCAGCCGCCGGGCTCGACCGGGTCGCGGCCCAGGTACCCGAGCATGACGTTGGGGCCCTTGACCAGCAGCAGGCCCGGCTCGCCGGGTTCGACGGCTTCCTGTGTGTCGGGATCGACGACGCGCAGCGTGATGCCCGGCAACGGCAACCCGACGCTGCCCTTGCGCGCGCCGCGCTGGTAGAAGCCGGCGGCGCGGAACGACGGGAAGCTGACCGCGATGACGGGCGCGCACTCGGTGGCGCCGTAGCCCTCCAGCGGTCGCAGCCCGAAGCGCTCCTCGAAGTCGTCGGCGAGTTTCGCGCGCAGCTTCTCCGCGCCGGTGAGCATCAGGCGCAGCGAGCCGAACTGCTCCGGACGCACGCGGCGCATGTAGAGCTGCAGGAAGGTCGGCGTTGCGATCGCGATCGTCAGCGCGTGCCGCTCGACCAGCGCGCCGACGGCGTTCGCGTCGGTCGGGTCGGGATGGCGCACCTGCGGCACGCCCTGCGCCAGGCCGAACCAGGTCAGTAGCGTCCCGAACGCGTGGAAGTCGGGCAGCACGTTGAGCACGCGGTCGTGCCTCTCCACCCGTGTGACCTGCGCGAGGCCCTCGATGTTGCTGCCGATGTTCCAGTGCGACAGCATCACGCCCTTCGGCTCGCCGGTGCTGCCGCTGCTGAAGATGACGGTCGCCACGTCGCCGATGCGCGGGCGCTTCGACGCACCGCAGTAGCGCTCCACCCAGCGTTGCGGCCAGATCAGCGCCGCCGTCGCCGCGACGAAGCGCGAGATGGGTCCGACGGAAGGCTTGAGGTCTTCCAGCAGGATCGGCGTCACGCCCGGGGGCAGCTCGATCTTCGCCTTGTTGAGGAAGTCCCAGCTCGTCACCAGCGTCTTGATGTCGCCCTGGCGCAGCGCCGACGCGAGACCCGCGCGGCCCGCCGTCCAGTTCAGGTTGACGGCGATCTTGCCCGCGAACGCCGCCGCGACGTTGAGGATCGCGCTCGCCGCGCTCGGCGGCAGCAGGATGCCGACGTGCGTCTGGTTGTCCCAGTGCACGCGCAGCCGGCGCGCCAGCCCGATGGCGCCGGCCGCCGCCTCGAGTCGCGTCCGCGGCCCGCTGCGGGCGTCTTCCACGCACGGCTTCCACGGCCCCTTGCGCACGGAGTCGAGGAACCGGCGGTGCAACGTTCGTGCGTCCTTGCGGCGCAGCTCCCACGCGTCGGAGCCGAGATCGACGACCGACTGCCGCACGCGATGCAGCGGCGTCGTCGCCGGCATCGGCGCGCCGAACGACACCGTCACCTTGTGCGGGATCTCGCGCGGCAGCTTGCCGCCCGCGTGACTGAAGATGCTGCCCCAGACGCGATCGAGGTGCACCGGCACGATCGGGACGTCGCGGCCCTTCACGATGCGCTCGAATCCGCGCCGCCACTCCAGCATGGCGCCGATGCGCGTGAGCTGTCCCTCCGGGAAGATGCAGACGATCTCGCCCGCGTCGAGCGCTTCCGACGCCTTGCGCAGCGCGGCGAGCATCACCTTGGGCGGCGCGTTCGACGCGACCGGGATCGCCCCGGCCATCTTGAGGATCGGTTTGAACAGCGGGCGGTTGTACTGGTCCTCGTGCACCACGAAGCGCACCGGCCGGTCGAGCGCCGCGATGAGGAAGAGCGCATCCATGTAGCTGACGTGGTTGGGCGTCAGCAGGGCGGGGCCGGACGCAGGCACGTGCACCGAGCCGCGCACCGTCACCCGGTAGAGGGAGTGCGTATAGAGGAAGACGAGCAGCCGCAGGAAGGCGACCGGCAGCGTCCACAGCGCCCAGACGGTGCCGAACACGGTCAGCACGCCGGCGGCGGTCCAGATCGCGGTCGACGAAAGTCCGAGGTCGCCGGCCAGCACGCCGCCCATCCAGGAGCCGGCCAGCATGCCGCTGAAGGTGATCGTGTTGGCCAGCGCGATGACCGCGCCGCGCCGCTCGGGCGGCGAGCGCCACTGCAGCAGCGAGTCGAGCGGCACCAGCACGAAGCCGCTGCAGACGCCGAGCGCCGCCATGATCAGGCCGAGACCCCACGCACCCGGCGCGATCATGCCGGTCAGCAAGCTCAGCACGGCGAGCCCGATCGCGCCCAGCGGAATCAGGCCGGTTTCGATCTTGTCGCCGGAGATGCGTCCCGCCAGGACCGAGCCGATGCCGATGCCGACGGCGTAGACGCCGAGCGGCATGCTGACCCACTTGTCGGGCAGCTCCAGCACGTTCTTGGCGTAGACGACCAGGTTCTGCCCGAGCAGGCTGCTGACGCCCCAGAAGGCCGCCGACCCCGCCGCGGCGAGCCAGAGCGCACGGTCCTTGCGCATCGCCTTCCACGCGAACCGCACCGTGTCGACCAGCCCGCCTTCGTGCTGTGCGGCGGGCAGCGGACGGATGCGGTAGGCGCAGGCGACGCCCGCGACCGCCATCACGACGAGCAGCCCGGGCGCGACCCACGCGTACGGCGCCGACTCCAGCGCCAGCGGGCCGAGGATCGTGCCCGCGATGATCGCGAAGAAGGTCCACATGCCGAGCAGTCCGTTCGCCATCGAGATGCGCGCATGCGGCACCAGCTCGGGGATCATGCCGTACTTGGCTGGCCCGAAGAGCGCGGTCTGCATGCCCATGCCGGCGAGAATCACGAT
>JBCDBY010000345.1:0-4492 GCA_039182715.1 Planctomycetota bacterium | reverse complement strand
TGGGCGGCACGATGCGCGGCGGCTTCAACCGCAAGAACGAGGAGAAGCTGCACGCGCTGGGCGACGAGTTCGGGGCGCTCCTCGAAAGCGAGGACTTCAAGAAGGTCGAGGCGGCGCGCGCCAAGCTGTCGCGCAGCGGCGTGCCCGGCCTGAGCGGCGAACAGGTGCGCGAGGCGTTCCGGTCGCACTACGCCGACGCCTGCGCCATCCTCGAGCAGGTCTTCACGGAACTCGAGGTCGGTATCTCCGAGGAGCGCACGCGGGAGTCGAAGCCGGGCGCCGCGCCGGCGCAGCAGGAGATCGCCGAGCGCGTCGAGCGCTACCAGCTCGAGATCGACGGACTCAAGGTCATCCTGCGCCGCTACCAGGCGTTCGGGACGCGCTTCGTCCTCGCCATGCGCCGCACCGTGCTCGGCGACGAGATGGGGCTCGGCAAAACCATCCAGGCGCTCGCGGCGATGGTGCATCTCGACAACCAGCGCGAGTACAGCTGCTTCCTCGTCGTTGCGCCCGCGTCCATCCTGGGCAACTGGCGCCACGAGATTCAGGAGCGCACCGGCCTCGACGCCTTCGTGCTGCACGGCGACGAGCTGGAGGAGCGGCTGGAGGCGTGGAAGAAGGCGGGCGGCGTCGGCATCACCTCGTTCACGACGCTGCGGCGCAAGCTGCCGGACTTCGACCACCGCGGGCCCGAGAAGCTCGACATGGTGATCGCCGACGAGGCGCACTTCGTGAAGAACCCGGAGGCGGGTCGCACGAAGGCGCTCGTGCGCATTACCGACGAGGCGGACTTCGTCTGCTTCCTGACCGGCACGCCGCTCGAGAACCATCCCGAGGAGTTCGTGCATCTGCTTTCCTCGCTGGCGCCCGACCGCGCGCGCGATCTCGACTCCTTCCTGAAGGAGCCCGGGGCCGTGCTCGGCGGAGCGCGCCACTTCCACGCGGAGGTGGCCGACGTCTACCTGCGCCGCAATCAGGAGGACGTGCTCAAGGAGCTGCCCGAACGCCTCGACATGGAGGAGTGGCTCGATCTCTACCCCGAGACGCGCGCAGCCTACGAGGAGATGGTGCATGCGGGCAACTTCATGGGCATGCGCCGCACGGCCACCGTCGGCGACGGGAACGGCCAGCGGACCGCCAAGCTGGAGCGGTTGAGCGAGATCCTGGACGAGTACCGCGAGAGCGGCGTCAAGGTGCTGCTCTTCTCCTACTTCCTCGACGTGCTCGACGAGGTGGAGAAGAACTTCGACCCGATGGGTCGCATCACGGGCGGCGTATCGCCGGAGGACCGTTTCCAGCTCGTACAGGACTTCAGCGCCGCGGAAGGCCACCAGCTCCTCATCGCGCAGATCGACGCCGCCGGCACCGGCCTGAATCTGCAGGCGGCCGGCGCGGTCGTGCTGATGGAGCCGCAGCTCAAGCCGACCACCGAAGCCCAGGCGATCGCTCGCGCGCATCGCATGGGGCAGACGCGGCGCGTGGTGGTCCACCGGCTGCTCGCGCGTGACTGCGTGGACGAGCGGCTGGTGGAGCTGCTGCGCGAGAAGAGCGAGCTCTTCGATCAGTTCGCGCGCAAGTCGCTCATCAAGGAGGCGAGCGAAGAGGCGACCGCGTCCGGCGTGGCGCAACAGGTCATTGCCGCCGAACGCGATCGGTTGGGAAAGGCCAGCCCGCCTTCTTCGTAGCCGCGCGGGGAGACGGCGGCCTACTTCTTGACGCGCGTGTAGGTGTCGACGAGGACGGCTCTGCCCTTCTCGCCGATGCCGAGGTCCCACAGCTCGAAGGTGAAGGTGTCGTCGTCGACCCACTTCGTCACGTACTTGAGCGGCTTGTCGTGCTCGTCGGTCAGGAACTCGTCGAGCGCACCGTATTGCACCTGCACCTTGCCGTTCGGATCGACGATCGGACCTTCCGTCGTGATCAGGCCGGGATGATGCGAGCTCACGCCGGCCGTGACCCAGTGCTTCTTGACCTTGTCGTAGCCGTGGATCATGAAGCCCTCGGTCATCATGCCCATCATGGCGATCTTGAGTCGTGATCCGACCCAACGGTTGGGCACGATCCACTCGAACGTCGCCG
Organism: Planctomycetota bacterium; assembly: GCA_039182715.1. Lineage (GTDB taxonomy): Bacteria > Planctomycetota > PLA2 > PLA2 > PLA2 > JBCDBY01. Next base: position 2,413 of record JBCDBY010000345.1, on the reverse strand, counting down.
TACCCTCGACCGCGGCGCCCATACCGCCCATCTTCATCTCGCGCGTGACCGACCAGTCGCCAATGAGCTTCTTCAACTCGTCGTGTTGCGGGGTCAGCTTCAGGGCTTCCTGCCAGCGCTTCATCATCTCGAGTTGCTTTCCCGCGTCCTCGTCCTCCGAGAGCGCCGAGCCCGCGAACAGAAGCGCTCCGATCGCGATCACCGTGAGCACGCCTTGCCGTTTCATCATTTCGATTCCTTCACCTTGTTCTCGAGTTCCATCCAACGAAGGACCGACCACTTCAATTCGAAGCAACCGGTGGAGTGCGGGTTGTCGATGACGTGCTGCAGGCGTGCCTCCGCGGCCGCGCGTTCGGCACGCAGACCGCGCAAAGCGGGATCGATCACGCTCGCCTGCGCGTGGGGGACGAGCGTCACCGCGAGCACGAAGACGGCGCATGCGGTCGCGACCCGTTTGCGCCGCGAGAGCGTCCACTCGCCCCGTTCCAGCCAGCGCAGTCGCGCGAGAATATGGGCGGGGCCGCCCAGGAACCCGGCGAGACCGGGCTGCGGCGGGGCGAGCAGGTTTTCGGCGATGCGCAGCAGCGTCGCGCGGTAGGCGGGCGTCTCCTCCCGCAGCACCGAGGCGACGCGCGCGTCGCAGCAGACCTCGCGCAGCGCCGCGGCGCGCCGGCGCGCGACGTAGACGAGCGGATGGAACCAGCAGAGCAGGTTCGCGAGCCCGAAAAGTGTCTGCATCCAGAGGTCGCGGCGCCGGACATGCGCGTATTCGTGGAGCAGCACGTGCTCGATCTCGCGCGGGTCGTCCAGATCGCGCGGCAGCACCACGCGAGGACGCAGCAGGCCGTAGACGACCGGCGACCCGGCGTGCCGCCCGCGCAGGACGAGGACGCGTCGCCGCAGCCCGAGTCGCGCGGCGACGGCACGCTGGCCGACGTCGACCGCGATCGCGCCGTCTTCGAGGCGTCGTCGTGCGCGGCGATGCGCGCGGAGCGCCAGCAGTCCGAAGAGCGCGACGCCGGCGATCCACGCGAGGAACCAGGGCGCCGGATCGACCCGCGGCGCGAAGGCGGCCGCCTCCGGCGCCAGCGCGATGGGCGAGGTCACGGTCGGCGGCAGGAACACGCGCAGCGGCACGAGCATCCAGAGCGCGTGGAGCAGCTGCGGCCAGACGACGCGACGAAGCAGAAGGTCGATCACGAGCACCACGAGCGCCAGCAGCGTCGTCTGCCAGAGCACCGGCAGCGCCCAGATCGCCCAGCTCGTCACTTGCGTTGCTCCTCGATGAGCCGGCGAAGTTCCTTCCTCTCCCGTGCGCTCAGCTTCTCGTCCTCGACGAGATGGCTCATCATCGGCCCGAGCGCTCCCCCGAATGCACGGTCGAGCAACGCGCGCAGGGCCGCGGTGCGCGCCATCACCCGCGTGAGCTTCGGCTCGTACAGGCTGCGTCCGCCCTCCTTGCGTTCGACGAGCGCGCCTTTCTCGACGAGTCGGGTGAGCATCGTCTTGACCGTCGTGTACGCCCAGCCGGTTTCGTCCTCGACGCCGTCGAGCACGGCGCGCGCGCTGGTCGGATGCTCCTCCCAGACGCGGTTCATGACCTTCCACTCCGCCTCGCTCAACTGCACGCGGGCGATGCTACTACAGTCGTAGAAGCTGTCAAGCGCCGTCGGACAGTTTGCGGATGCGCTCGCTGAAGCTCAGGTCGTCGCCGCGCGGCGCGCCGACGTCGTCGAGCGCGCCATGGATCTTGTCGAGGATGCGCCGCACGCGCTGCCGCTCGTGCTTCTGCGCTTCGTCGACTTTCTCCTCGAGACGCGTCGCGCGGGTGCGAAGGTCGAAAAGCTGCACCATGTTCTGCTCGTGGTCCTTTTCGACCGTCGCGAGCTTGTTCCGCGTGCGCTCGAGCTCGTCCTGCAGCGACTCGACGTCGGCCGCGCCGGCCGCCTTCGCCTCGACTTCCGTCAGCTTCTCGCGCGCGTCTTCGACCGCGAGATCGGCTTCCACCAGGCGGCCCTTGACGTCGGCCAGCTCTTCATCGAGCCGCTCCATCAGGCGGCGGAAGTTCGCCTCGGACTCGGCCAGCTCGTTGTGGCGCCGCTCCCAATCGGCCACTTCCTCGCCCCGTTCGACGAGCCGCTGCTCGAGCGCCTCGTTCTCGGCGCGCAGATCCTCGAGCTGCTGCTGCAGCGTGGTGACGCCGTCCTGCTGCTCCGCGAGGTGCGTTTCCAGCTGCTCGCGCGTGGCGGCCAGGTCGGAGGCGACGCCGTCGCGCTCACGCCGGATGTCCTCGAGCTCGTCCCGCAGGCCGCGCACCTCTTCCCGCGCCTTCTCGGCATCGGTGTGCGACTCGGCCAGCAGGTCGCGCTCCTCCTGGACACGCTGCAGCCGTCCCTGCGCGTCCTTGAGGTCG
>JBCDBY010000344.1:0-4499 GCA_039182715.1 Planctomycetota bacterium | reverse complement strand
GCGCGGCGGCGCGACGCAGGAACTCGATCGCGCGTCCCCGGGCGCGGCTGGTCTCCGCCCGCATGCGCATCTCCTGGAGGTTGGCGCCGCGCCCCACGCGGTGCTCCGCGGTCGCCACCGTGACCGCGATCAGATCGGCCGAGCAGCGCCGGAACGTCTCCGCGTCCTCGAAGACCCAGGCCGCGACCGGCTCCCCACCCACCAGCGCGACCATGCCGATGCGGGTTCCGTCACCCGTTTCCGCCCAGCGGCGCGTCGCGCGCAGCGCTCGGTTGAGCTGGGCGCTGCTGGCCAGGTCGGGAATCGCGAACGGCGGCGCGAGGTCGTCCCGCTCCGGATCGGCGAGCAGCGCGCCGGTAGCGTCGAGATCGAGCCAGGACTCTTCAACGAAGGTGCGCGTGCCTCGCCGCACCTGCGCTTCGAGAAACTCCGGCCGGTCCGACTCGAGGGCGCAGTAGTTCGCGACGCAGGCGTAGCGCTTGGCCACTCCGGTGGTCAGCACGACGCCGGGGAGCAGCAGACGAGTCGCTCCGCTCGTGTGTCGGACCCGGACAATACGCCGGTTCAGCGGGCGACAGCGCGTACGCGCAAAGGCCCACTGGAGCGGATCCCCATCCCGCGTGCGCGCCTCGGACGGAACGCGCGCGTGGAGCGCGACGAACGAAACCGCATGGGCCCGGACCGGCTTCGCGGCGAGCAGGCGATGCAGCGCGCTTGTGACGGGCGCGTTCTCCACGGGCGCTGCAGCCGATGAGACCGCACCCGGCGGTGCCACCGGGACGCGCGGCGCGACCGGCTTCCCGCGGGGCGCTGCAAGGGCGGCAGAGCCGGCAAGGGCCCACACACCGATCGCCCGAACGATCCCGCGCATCACCACCAATCATGGTAACGACGGTGGTCAGCTGAGTTGTTTCAGTTTTTCGATCGCTTCCGGCGTCGGATTGTCCGGGCGGTAGCCCGTAGATTTCACGTCTTCGCCGAGAATCTCGATCAGCGACTGATACGCGCCCGTGCGAACCGTCTCTTCCTTGTCGGAGAGCAGCGAAAGCAGCTGGTCCACGTGCGCCCGCGTCCCGTGCACGCGCGCCGACTCGGCCGCTGCCATCCGGACCGACTCGTGCCGATGGGCGCAGAGCCGCTCCCAGGTGCGATCCTCCGGATAGGCGGCCGCGAAGACCACCGCGATCCCTCGCAGCTGGTCTCGATCGCCGGTGCCCGCCAGCTTGCGGGCGACCCGCAAGGTACCGCGCCAGCCGACGTTGTAGAGCAGCAGCGTGGCGCGCAGCTGGTCGTCGCTCTTCTCCCACCAGCCGCGAATGACCTTGTCGAGCTCCTGGTCGAGCTGCGCGCACTCGGCGTCGAGCACGTCGTCACGCAGCGCAAGCTCGTCCCACGCCATCAGCGACGCGGACGGGTCACGCAGGGTGACATCGGGCAACTTCTCGTCGCCGGCGGCGGGGTTCTCCCCGCGCAGCACGCGCGCCCGATTCTCGACGTAGAGGCGCTCGGCGCCCTCGAGCTGCGCCGCCAGCGCATCCAGCTCGTCGGGCGACAGCATGCGCCCCTCGCGCAGCAGAAGAATGCGGTAGTACCGCTGTCGATCCCCGTCGACCGTGGCGGCGAGACCGCGCAGCGCATCGCTTCGATCCCGCACGAAGCTCAGGCGCGCCGCCTGCGCGAACTCCTTGCGGCTCATGTGCCGCACGTACAGCGCCTCCTGGGCCGCCGTCCGGGCGCGCAGATCGCCGCGATCCTCGCCGGCGAGCGCGGCGAGTTCGTCCACGTGCGCGTCCCCGCCGGCGGCGAGCGCACGCAGCTTCGCATGGCGCGCGCGCGTGGGCGCGGCCGCGTCGTCGAGCGCATCCGTCCAGGCGAACGCCATGGCCGCTCCCGCGCCGGGCAACAGCGATCGCGCCCCGACCGGATCGGGCTCCCCGGGCGTGGCCGCGTCCGCGTCCGTCCACGGGGCGGCATCGCCGGCGAAGGTGGCGCCGTCCGCGGCGCAAGCGGCCAGCAGATGGGAGGCGGCGCCGATGCGTGCGTCCTGCAGGTCGCGCCCCACCTTCGAGAAGGCGAGGATGAGCGACTGCGCGGTCAGCTGGGGCTCACTCCCACCGGCCACCAGGTAGAGGCCGTCGACGAAGTCCCACACGGTCACGAACGCAAACGCCTCGTTGGCCGCCGCCACCATGCGCCGAAGCGTCTCGGGCGCGACCGACTCGATCGGCAGACGCTGCGCGAAGTATCCCTTGTCGCGCAGGGCCGGCTGCACCGCCGCGTAGTACTCCTTCGTGTAGAAGAGGCCGCCGCGGGCGCTGTCGGCCGCCTCGCCCTCGAGCACCACCAGGTCGAACTCCTTGTCGCGACCCTGCAGATAGCGGCGCTGGGGGGCCACGGCGCGCGTGACGCCCTTCTGGGCCAGCACGTCGCGGCTCTGCGCGGCGAAGTGCGGCGCGAGCGCGAAGACCGCGTCGTCCTCCGCCAGGCAGGTGATCGACTCCAGCGATGCGTGCTGGCGAAGCGCGCCGGCCACCGTTCCGGTCCCGAAATCCGCGACCAGCGCCGTCTTCGCCCCGGGGTGCAGCAGCACGGGCAGATGCCCGAGCAGGCGATAGCCGGTCGTGTATTCGCCGGCCGGCGCGCCGGTGCGCCGGTTGCGGTAAACGCGAACGGTCCCGTCCTGCACGCTTTCGACGGCGGCGAAGACGAGGAGTCCGCTCTGTCGCGCTTCGAGTACGCGCTCGACCGAGGCGCTGGTGCCGTCCCCGAGGAGCGTGCTCGCCTCGGCGCGCTCCGTCGAACCGCCCAACAGCGCAAGGACGACGAGCACCGCCGAAACGCCGGCGGGAATCCACTCGCGAAGACCGCGACCGAACCCGATCCACGTTCCGGTCGCCAGCAGGCCCACGGCGCAGAAGACAAGCATGGAGCCGGTCCCCTGGCCGTCGAGCATCGAAGGCACGACGAAGGCAAGGGACGCACACCAGCCGAAGCCGAGCAGGGCGAGCAAGGCGCCGCTTTGGCGACCGACCGCTTCCCGATCGGAGAGCGCCACGCGCGCGATCATAGGCAGCACCATGCCGACGCCGATCGCTCCGGGCCAGACCAGCAGCAGGGCCGGCCCACGCCCACCGCCCGCCAACAGACCGCCGCTGTAGAGCAGCGGCGCCATCGTCAGCACGGCGGCGGCGAACAGCACGCGCGCCAGCCAGCGCCGCGCGTTCTGGACGCCGGAGAGCAGGAAGGTCGAGAGGAACGCACCGAGACCGATGCCGGAAAGGTGCAGCAGCAGGCCGAAGGCGTGCGCGTCGTCACCGCTCAGGGCGAAAGGCAGCAACCGGCCCCAGGCGAACCGCTGCAGGGGGATGACCGCACCGGTCACGAGCAGCGCCAGCAGCACGCTCACCTCGGCGTCGCCGGTGAGCGAGGCGGGCACGTCCGCGTCCGAAGCGAAGAACTCGCGCGGACCGGTCGCGAACGAAAGCGCGATGCCGGCCACGCCGAGCGCCAGCGCGATGCCGAAGCCGACGACAGCGCCCAGCGAGGCGGTCAGCGGGAACCCGACGGTGCCGCCCCACAGAAGGGCCCCGACGACGACGCCCAGCGAGAGCGCGCCCCGGTCGGTCGTATGGGAGCTCGAGCGCACGAGCAGCACGGTGGCCGCACCGCACGCGAACGCCGGAAGGGCGAGCGTGGCGATGGCGTGGAGCGCGAGCGAAGGCGCGCTGCCCAGGGCAGCCGCCACGGAGGGCGCGGCCAGCCCGAATCCGCCGGCCACGATCTGAAGGGCTCCGAAGACGAGCAGCGGTCGCTGGATCCGATCGGCCGCGAGCCCCAGCGCCACCGCACCGACGGCGAACCCGCCCATGAAGACGGCGAGCGGCACCATCTGCACCGAGGCACCAAATCCATGCAGCAGAGGGAAGACCTCCGCCTGCACGGCAAGATGAATCATGGCCGCGATACCGGCGCCCAGTGCGAGCGGAAACAGCAGCCAAAGCGGAAGAGGGGTAGGCGAGCGGACCTTTTCCCATAGTAGTTGACCCAAGAGTCGCACGGACGTGGGACAGGACTCTTCGGATCGGAGGATTGGCGCTGGCGCTTGAGCGAGGGGGCTAGGGGCCCCGAGCCGGAAACACCCACAGCTCAAATGCGAAACGGCCCCGAAGCCTCGGGTGGCCTACTCAGGCCTACCCACGACTTCGGGGCCGCACCGTCCCAACGGCGTCCGCCGTTGGACCAGCAAGCTCACCGTCCCAACGGCGTCAGCCGTTGGACCAGCAAACTCAGTCTCGCCTATTCGCCATCCGGATGGTCTTGAGGCGCTCGCGCTCCTTGCGACGGCGGCGCTCGCTCGGCTTCTCGTAGACGGCTGCGCGCTTCAGTTCGCGGGTAATCCCCTCGTTATTGCAGATTTTCCGCAGGCGACGCAGCGCCTTGTCGAGCGGCTCGCTCGGCTTGACCTGAACCTTGACCATCCGTTGCTTGTCCTTACCGGG
>JBCDBY010000343.1:0-4511 GCA_039182715.1 Planctomycetota bacterium | reverse complement strand
TGCGCCCCTTGGCGTCCTGCCGAGGCGGAAGATCGCGGCCACTTGTGAGTTCGATGAAACGGGCTCGCTTTCCGGGAGGCAGGAATCGGCGCGCAAAGTGCGCCTCGACGTCCCGGCGCGTCTGCATCGTGCCCTCGCTTTCCACGCGTTCATCCTATCTCTCCGATCGCGCCCTGGAGCCATGCCCGGCGACCGGTGTTCCGTTACCGCGTGCGCAGTCTCTCCCGGATCTGATGGCGCTGATACCTCGTGAAGACGCGGAGCTCCTCGATCTCCGTTACGACATCTTGCGCTTCGTCCCGCTGCAGATGATCGATCACGGCGAGCACGGCCCACCAGAGACCGGTGTGCAGCAGGTGAGCGCGGACCAGCGAGACCTCACCCCGACCCGTGGTGATCGAGCGGACGACCTGACGCGCTCGCACGAAACGAAGCGCTCGATCGAGCTCGGCAATTCCCGAATCCTGAAGGAGCGCGGGCAGCTCCTCGAGGAGCAGTTCCGGCAAGCGGTCTCTCTGCGCAAGCTCCTGCACCACGTTGTGGACGTTGGAGTACGGCCGTTGGATCGCAGACTCGAACAGGTCGCGCTCGAACGGGATCTCCCCCGCGCCAACGCGCCGCCAGTACTCCCAGAACGCATGCTCCCGATCCATGAGGCTCACAATCGGACCGTGCGCGTCGTGCCCCGACCAAACGCGTACGAGATCACTCGCTGTCGCCTCCGAGAACTGTTGCGGCTCGTCCACGTTGCCCAACTTGCCAGATCGCGCCCCGGCGCGCCACGCAACCACCAACCGTCTACTAGGTGTGGACTACAATGAGACCTCGTCATGGCGATCACGACCGCGGAAGAACTCCTGCAGGCGACCGAGATCGGCCGCTGCGAGTTGGTGCGCGGGGAATTGCGCACGATGATCCCGCCGAGCTTCGAGCACGGGCGGGTCATCATGAACCTTGCCACGCCGCTCGACCGACACGTGCGCAACCAGAAGCTCGGCGTCGTCGTGGCGGCCGAGACGGGATTCGTGCTTTCGCGCGATCCCGACACGGTGCGCGCGCCGGACATCGCATTCCTCGTGACGGAGCGCTCCGAAGGACCTGCGCACGGATACTACCCCGGCGCTCCTGACCTCGCGGTCGAGGTGCTTTCGCCGGACGACCGGCCCGGCTATGTGCGGGAAAAGGTCGCCGAGTGGCTGGAAGCCGGAGCCCGCGCCGTCTGGGTCGTCGATCCCGGCACCCGGACGATCGAGCTCCACGGCACGGCGTCCGCGCCGATCCGACTCGAAGAAGGCGATGAGTTGGTTGGAGGCGAGCTCCTGCCGGGCTTCCGCATCGCGGTTCGCGCCGTCTTCGCCTGACCCGTGCCTGCGTGGCACAATCCGAGCATGCGATTCGCTCTCGTTCTCCTGCTCGCTTTGGGTGCCATCGGTCTCGCGGAAGACGATCGCCGCATGCAGCCCGATCACGCGCCGACACCCTTTACGGCCGAGGAGATCCGGGCGGGCTGCCCGTCGGGACGCGTCTCCGTCTTCCGGGTCGAGACCGAGGCGAGCCCCGACCCGACCGACCAATCGTTCGTGTTCAAGGCGAACACGCCCACGGGCGCCAGCTTTCACATCGTGCAGCGCTCGCTCGATGGGGAGGAGCAGATGCGCACGCCGCTGGGGACGAAGACCTGGGAGGAGTTCCGTCGCCACGCGTCGTACCCCGCCGCGAGCACCACCATCAAGAAAGGCACCCTCGACACGAACCTGGGCAAGCTCGAAGGGATGACCTACCTGGTCAAGACAAAGGGGCCGAAGGGCGAGATGGTCACGCGGGCGGAGTTCGCGACGCGCATCCCCGGCCCGCCGGTCCGCTTCATCGAGAAGCGCGACGGAAAGCGGATCTACTCGATGATCCTGGTGCGCCACCGCGACGGAAACGAGGCGGCGCTGATCGAGCAGATGGGCAAGGGCCGCACCAAGCCCGAGTCGGACGAGCACGTCAAGACGCGCACCGACAAGTACTTCAAGCAGGACAAGGACGGGGACGGCTTCGTCCGCGAGTACGGTGAGCGCATCACGAGCTCCATGGCGATGAACCCGTCGATCCAAAGGCAGTTCAAGCGCATCGACGTGACGCGCGACGGCCGTCACTCGCGTGCCGAGGTCGAGCACTACTATCGCCACGACAACTCGATCTTCGCCGTCTACCGCGCGATCGCCGGCGAAGACGACAAGCTCGACCGGAAGACCTTCGTGGCGAAGTCGGGCATCACCGATCCCAAGGCCGCCGCGCGCGCCTTCGCGTGGTTCGACCGCGACGCCGACGGCAACGTCACGACCCTCGAGTTCCGCACCGTCTGGGCGGACTGGACCTTTCCGATTCCGTAGACGGAGCGGTCAGGGACGCGGCGCGAATCGCATCGGCGCCTGCAGCGTCAACACCATCAACGCGGTCGACATGACGCGTCCGCCTTCCTCCCCCCAGGCACCGGCGGGGTCCCACGACCCGTCCTTCTGCCGATGGCGCACGATCTCCTTGCGCAGCGCCGTCTTCCACGTGCGCCAATAGGGCGCATGCCCCTTGTGGAACACACACAGCGCACCCCAGTACCAGTGCATCATGTCGATCGTGCCCTTCTCCTCGTTCCAAACGGGAGGCTTGAACGGCACGGAACCCGAACTCGGCCGGGTCCACCCGGCCGTGTGCATCGAGCGGCAGAACCACGCCGCCGCCGTGAGCGCGCCCGAGTGCTCCACCGGAAACTTCTCGTGCATCCACTCGAAACGCGCCACGGACCCGCCCGGCTCTTCGTAGCCGACGACGCCGTCCTTGTCCGCCCGCTCCGCGAGCCAGGCGTCCGCATCGACGCACATCGCGCGGGCCTTTTCGATCCCCAGCAAGTTGGCCAACAACAGCGCATGCATGCAGAACGTGGTCAGGGCCGGCGTCCCGGTCGTCCGCGGCGCATAGCCCCAATGCCCCGGGCCACCGCGCGCCTGGTCGAGGTACTCCACCGCACGACGAACGGAGAGTTCGTGCTCGGGATGCCCGTACAGCAGAGCCGCCTCGCTCATGGCCTGCGTCGCCAGCGCGTGTCCGTACAGGTGACGCAGCTGGCTGTGGCTGAAATTTCCGTCATCGTCCTGCCGCTGCTCCAGCCATCGCAGGCCGCGCTTGACATGGACGGACAGCGGGTGCGTGCCATGGGGATCGATCCCTTCGGCGAGCAGCGCCAGCAGCGCGAGCCCCGTCACGCCCACGTCGTTGAGTGCCCCCCCGGCGTCCGCCCCTCCGCCCGGCCTGCCAGTGCGCTTGGCGAAGTCGTCGGCGTCCCAGTTCCCTTCCTCCTCCTGGTGCGCGACGAGCCAGGCCAGACCGCGTCGCACGGCCTTGTCCGAGACGACGAGGCTGCGATTCTTCTTGCGTGCGGCGCGTCCGCGCGGATCGCCCAGGCCCGGCACGATCCTTCTCTTCTTCATGCTGCGCATCGCCATCAGCGCGGCGCGGTAGTGCGGGTCATCGCGCTTGACCAGATCGAGGGCGCTGCGCAGCAACTTGATCTCCGGCTTGATCGCGTCATCGGGCCGTTTCGGCCAGCGGAGGATCGACACCGCCCTCACCGCATCCCCATTGCCGGCGCGCACACCGCGAACCAGGGCGCGCACGACATCGGCATTGACGTGACCATTCCATCCCAGCGTGGCATAGGCGTCGTCCCGAGCCGCCAACACCGCCAGCACGGACGCATCGGACCCCGCGGCTCGACGAAGACCGTAGAGTGCCACCTGGATTTCGGCCGGCGATGCGTCCTCGTCCAGCCACGCGACGAGCTCACGCCCCACGGTTGGCCCCGCGTGCCAGAACATGCTGGCGACGCGCCCCACATACTTCGGGCGGTTCCGTACGAGAGCACGAAGTCGCGGTCGGACGTCGGCCAGCGCGGGGTCGCGGATGAGCCCCTCGATCCACTTCGTCGGACGCACACCGTACCGATAGAGAAGGCCGGCCATGTCCGGCTGATCCTGATGGATGAGAGTGAGGCGGAGCGCCCGATCCGCGCCCTCCCGCGCGCCCGACTTGAGGATTTCTTCGGCACGCGCCAGGTTCCCGACGTGCGTCGCTTCAAGAAGCTCCGACGCCGCCGAGGGCCATGCCAGCAGCAGCACCGCGATCGTCCCTATCCTCGCCATGGCTCGATTCTAGGCCACGAACAGGCGGTACTCATTTCCGACGATGTAGCTGAGGGGACCGGGTCAACAGGCCGTACTCAGTACACCCCGGAGTCGCTGCAAAGCTCTTTGAGACAGGTGCTTACAGGGATGGGCTGCGCCTTCGGGGTGCGCACCCTGGCTCAGCGACCCGACAGGGTCAACGCAGCAACGAAGACCAGCCAACCGACCACGGCGAGGCCGACGGAGGCGGCCATCGACCAGCCAGAGCCGGCCGGCAACTCGCCGGTCTCACGGAGCGCCAGCGGACCGGCGGCCCCGCACACGCCCGCGACGAGGGCGGAGACGAAG
>JBCDBY010000342.1:0-4537 GCA_039182715.1 Planctomycetota bacterium | reverse complement strand
TGAGATAGCAAATGTCGGACGGTCATGGGTGTATTGGGCTGCTTCGGATAGTTCGGAAGGTAGGTTTGGATCGGTGCGTCTATGTTTAGAAGTTTTTGCTCGGCCAGTTCAAGTACCACGTCGTCTCCGGCAACGTGAAGGCCGCGCAGGTCGTCAAGCTGAACGGCGCCGTCACGCTGCAGGGCCAGCGCGTCAACATCAAGTTCGCCGAGGGCAAGGTCAGCGTCGACAACGCCAACGTCGTCAAGGCGGACATCGCCTGCACGAACGGCGTCATCCACGTGATCGACAGCGTGATCCTTCCCGAGATGAAGGACATCACCCAAGTCGCCGCCGGTGCGAAGACCTTCAACACGCTGCTCGCCGCCGCCAAGGCTGCCGGCCTCGCCGAGACGCTCGCGACCAAGGGTCCGTTCACCGTCTTCGCGCCGACCGACGCCGCGTTCGCCAAGCTGCCGGAAGGCACCGTTGCGAACCTGCTCAAGCCCGAGAACAAGGAGACGCTGAAGGCGGTCCTCCTGTACCACGTGGTCTCCGGACGCGTCTACTCGGAGACGGCGGTCACGCTCAGCTCCGCCCCGACCGTGCAGGGCGCCAAGATCGCCATCTCGGTCAAGGACGGCCAGCCGATGGTCAACAACGCGAAGATCGTCGCCACCGACATCGACGCGTCGAACGGCGTCATCCACGTGATCGACACCGTGATTCTGCCGCCGCAGAAGCAGTAACTTCGATTCGAAAAGAACCCCGGTTCGCGCATGCGGCCGGGGTTTTTTCGTGGGATCTGCAGGGGGCGATGGATGCTCGCCCGGCTCAGCTGTCGACGTTGAGTTTGGGTTTGGGGCGGTAGCGGAAGAGGGTGCGCAGGAGCTCCGGGTGGAGCAGGACGAGCACCGTCATGACCTCGAGCCGGCCGACCCACATGTTGAAGATGAAGAGGATCTTCGTGACGGTCTTGAGGTCGGCGTAGGTCTCCATCGGACCGAGCGGACCGAAGCCGGGGCCGATGTTGCCGAGCGTGGCGATGCTGCCGGTGAAGCCGACGCGGAAGTCGTTCTCGATCGCGCCCGCGACGAGCGCCACGACGCCGAAGATCGTCAGGTAGGCGACGAGGAAGCCGATCAGCTGGCGCGTCGTGTCGCGCGGCACCGGGCGGCCGCCCAGCCGAATGACACGCACGACGCGCGGATGCAGCGCGACCAGGACCTCGCGCGCGAGGAACTTGGTCAGGATGATGATGCGCACCACCTTCGGCCCGCCGCCCGCGGAGCCGGCACAGCCGCCGATGAACATCAGCGCCGCCAGCACCATGAGCGTCGACTGCGACCACATGTTGAAGTCGTCGCTCGCATACCCCGTCGTCGTGATGATCGACGCCGCCTGGAAGAGCCCGTGGCGCAGCGACTCCTCGAAGCCGGTGCCGAACGTGTTCGCCAGAAACGCCGCCATCAGCACGCCGGCCAGCGCCACGATCCAGAAGTAGACGCGGAACTCCGTGTCCTTGCGCAACACCTGGGGGCGCGTGAGGGCGCGGTATTGCAAGGCGAACGACGCGCCCGCCAGGAACATGAAGATCGTCACGATCCACTGCGCCGAAACCGAGTAGCCCGCGAGCGACTGCGGATGTGGCGAGAAGCCGCCGGCCGCCAGCGTCGTGCAGGCGTGGCAGACCGACTCGAAGAGGTCCATGTCGCTAAACGCCAGCAAGAGCACCGCCTCGATCGCGGTGAGCCCGATGTAGAGACGGTAGAGCGCCGCGGCGGTGTGGCGGATGCGCGGCGTGAGCGCCTCCTCCTCGGGGCCCGGCGCCTCGGCAAAGAACATCTGCCGCCCGGCGAGCGCCAGCGCCGGCAGCACCGCGACGAAGAGCACGATGATGCCCATGCCGCCCACCCACTGCGTGAGCGACCGCCAGAAGAAGAGCCCGCGCGTCGCGTTCGCGAAGTCCTCGCCGCGGAAGATCGTCGCGCCCGTGGTCGTGAAGCCCGACATCGACTCGAAGAAGGCGTCGATGAACGAGAAGTCCTGTTGCAGGTACGGGATCGAGCCGAGCAGCGCCGCGAGCAGCCAGGAGTTGGCCACGACCGCCATCGCCTCGATGCGCGAGATGGAGTTGGGATCGATGCGGTTGCGGCTGATCAGGATGCCGCCCACGAACACGACCGCCGCGGTGATCGCGAAGGTGAGCGCGGAGTCGTAGCGGCCGTCGTAGAAGTCGATGAGCGCGGGCAACAGGAGCAGGAACGCAAACGGTCGCAGCAGCAGGCCGACCACGCCGAAGACGTTGCGCAGGCTCATCCGCTGATCGCCTCGCGCACCTCGGCGACGCGCTCCGGCCGGCAGACGACGTACGCCTTGTCGCCGGGACCGAGAAGCGTCGCACCGCCGGGCACGAGAGCCTCGCCCTTGCGCTCCAGCGCGGCGATGATCGAGTCGGGCGGCAGCTCGAACTCCTTCAACGCGCGCGGCGTGAACTCGGGCGACAGCGTCAGCTCCACCACTTCGCCCTGGCCTTCGCCGAGCGTGGCGAGCAGGTCGACCTCTTCGTGGCGGATGTGATGCAGCACCGCCTCCGTCGCCGCGGAACGCGCGCTCAGCGGCACGTCGATGCCGACGCGCTCGAAGACGCGCAGGTTGGCGTGGCTGGAGACGCGCGTGACCACCTTCTTGATGCCGAGCTGGCGGCCGAGCAGCGACGCGAGAAGGTTCTTCTCGTCCGAGTCGGTGACGGCCACGAGCGCGCGCGCGCGCCAGACCTGCTCCGACTCGAGCAGGTCGAGGTCGCATCCGTCGCCGTTGAGCACGAGCACCTTCTCGAGGATCTGCGCGATCTCCGCGCAGCGCTCCATGTCGTGCTCGATGAGCTTGATCTGCACCGCCGGGTTGCGCTCCATCGAGCGCGCCAGCCGCAGGCCGACGGTCCCGCCGCCCACGATCACCACGTCGCCGCTGGAGCGCGTGCCGAGGTGCTCGGAGAACCAGGCGGAGAGCTGGTGCATCGACTCGGACCGGCCGATGAAGTGCACGCGGTCGCCCTCCTCCATCACGCTCGACCCGTTCGGCACGAACCACTCGTCGCCGCGCCGCACGCCGACGATGAGCACCTGCGACGGCAGCGAGCGGATCTCCATGAGCGGCCGGCCGACCAGCGGGATGCCTTCGACGAGTTTGTACTCGAGGAACGAGAGCTTGCCGCGCGCGAAGCGGCCGACGTCGGTCGCGCCGGGCACCGCGAGGATGCGCTCGATGCGCGTCGCCAGCATGCGCGCCGGCCAGATGAGCTGGTCGATGCCGAACTGCGGCGCGCCCTGCATCGTCCCGCCGTAGAAGGCGCCGAACGTGCGGACGTATTCCTCCTTCTCGACGAAGCAGACGGTGTGCGCCTTGCCGAGCTGGCGCGCGGTGAGGCAGGTGAGCAGGTTGAGTTCGTCGGAACGCGCGCAGGCGATGACCCAGTCGGCGCGATGCGCGCCGGCGCGCTTCATCACCTCGATGTCGTTGCCCTTGCCGTCGATGAGCTCGACGTCGAGCCGTTCGAGCTCCGAGCGACCCTCGTCACCCGAGTGGATGACGGTCACGTCGAAGTCGACGCTCAGCTCCTGGGCGAACTGGCGCGCGATCTGCCCCGTCGAGACGATGACGATGTTCATCCGGAACGACGAATGCTATCAGGGCGTCGGGACCGCCCTGCGGCTGCGCACGATCAGCCAGATTCCGAACGCGATGGCGGGCAGCGACAGCCATTGGCCCATGGAGAGCGACGCGTCCCGCAACGCCTCGATCTGCGGCTCCTTCACGTACTCGATGGCGAACCGCGCGGCGAAGACCAGCACCATGAAGAGGCCGATCAGCAGACCGTGCGGCGTGGCCGCCTTCTTGCGCCGGTACATCCAGAGCAGCAGCAGGAAGACGCCGAAGTAGCACGCCGCCTCGTAGAGCTGGGCGGGGTGGCGCGGCTCCATCACCGGCGGACGGCTGTTGCGCACGAAGATGATCGCCCACGGCACGTCGGTCACCTTGCCGACGATCTCCGAGTTGAAGAAGTTGCCGAGCCGGATGAAGCAGGCGGTCAGCGCGGTCGGCACGCAGACGCGGTCGAGCAGCCAGATGTAGGGCTGGTCGGGTCGCTTGCGCGCGTACCACCAGAGCGCGAGCAGGTTTCCGATCACGCCGCCGTGGCTCGCGAGTCCGCCCTCCCACACCTTCAGGATCGACAGCGGATCCGCCAGGTACTTGGCCGGCTCGTAGAAGAGGCAGTGGCCCAGCCGCGCGCCGACGATCGTGCCGAGCACGAGCGTGACGCAGAGCGTGTCGAGGTCCTTTTCCGGCTTGCCCTCCTGCCGGTACATCCACTGCACGACGGAGTAGCCGATGAGGAAGCCGCTGGCGAAGAGCAGGCCGTACCAGCGCAGCTGGACGGGGCCGAGCGAGAAGATGACGGGATCCATGTCCCATCGGAGGAAGGCGAGAAGCATGGGTAGTCAGGACTGTTTGCGGGCGCGATCGAGCGCGTCCGTGAGCCCGAAGGCCTTGATCT
>JBCDBY010000341.1:0-4549 GCA_039182715.1 Planctomycetota bacterium | reverse complement strand
CTGATGTCGGGCGAGGATGACGATGCGCGCGCGCTCGTCGAGGGCGCCGGGCTCGGCCTCTACCGATTCACCCAATTCAAGGGCGGCGCGAAGAAGTCGAAGCTGCGGGAAGTCACCATCGCCCCGGAGACCGGCCGCCGCTCGAAGCTGGCCGCCGCGGTCAAGGAGGCGCGGGCGACCAGCGAAGCCGTCGCCTTCGCGCGCGATCTCGGGAACCAGCCGGGCAACGTCTGCACGCCGGTCGCGCTGGCGCGCGAGGCGCGCAAGCTGGCCAACGACAAGCTCAAGGTCCGCATCCACAATCGCGCCGACATCAAGCGCATGAAGATGGGGGCCTTCGGCGCCGTGGCCGCGGGCTCGACCAACGAGCCGCGCCTCATCGAGTTCGACTACAAGGGCGCCGGCGCCAAGAAGAAGAGCATCGCCATCGTGGGCAAGGGCGTCACCTTCGACACCGGCGGCATTTCGATCAAGCCGTGGTCCGGGATGGACGAAATGAAGTTCGACATGGGCGGCGCGGCCGCCGTGTTCGGACTCATGCATCTCGTCGCCGCGCTCAAGCCCAAGGTGAACATCCACGCGCTCGTGCCCGCGACGGACAACATGCCGGACGGTTCGGCCTATCGCCCCGGCGACATCCTGACCGCCCGGAACGGCAAGACGATCGAGGTCATCTCGACCGACGCCGAAGGTCGTCTGCTGCTGTGCGACGCGATCGCGTACGCGGCGGAAAAGAAGCCGGAGTGCATCATCGACCTCGCGACGCTCACCGGCGCCTGCGTGGTGGCGCTCGCGGATGCGGCCTGCGGGCTTTTCAGCAACGACGACGAGCTGGTGGGGCAGTTGCGCGCCGCGGGCAGCGCGACGGCCGAAGAGGCGTGGCACCTGCCGCTCTATCCGCGCTACACCGAGATGATGAAGGGCACCTACGCCGATCTCCGCAACGGCGGCGGCCGGTGGGGCGGCGCCTGCACGGCGGCGGCCTTCCTGCAGGAGTTCGTCGACGGACGTCCCTGGGCGCACCTCGACATCGCGGGCACGGGCTGGGCGGACGGCGCCAAGGGCTACTACTCCAAGGGTGCCACCGGCTACGGTGTGCGACTGCTGTGGGAGTTCCTGAAGAATCGATGAGCCCGGGCACGGCGCGCGCGCACGCGCGTCGTCCCCTGGTCGCCCTCCTCGACGCCGCGCGCGGCCGCACCACGTCGTTGATCCAGGTCCACAACAACCCGGATCCCGACGCGATCGGCGCCGCGGTCGGGATGCGCTATCTCTATCAGCGCTTCCTCGGCATTCCGTCGCGCATCGTCTTCGGCGGCATCGTCGGCCGCGCCGAGAACCGCGCCATGCTGCGGCTGCTCGGCATCCAGCTCGTGCCGGCCAACAAGGTGGACTACAACGAGTGCGACCTGCTCACGCTCGTGGATACGCAGCCGGGCGCGGGCCACACCGCGCTGCCGAAGGGCTATGTCCCGCAGGTCGTCATCGACCACCATCCCGCGAACGAGGAGCCCGAGGGCGTCCTCTACTGGGACGTGGGGCGCCCCATGGGTGCGACCGCGACGATCATCGGCGAACTGCTGCTGCGCAACCACGTGCCGGTGCCCAAGAACGTCGCGACGGCGCTCATCTACGGCATCAAGTCGGACACGCACGACCTCGCGCAGGAGACGACGCCGACCGACCTCGCGGTCTACCAGTGGCTGCTGTCGCAGGCGGACATGTCGATGCTGGCGCAGATCGAGAACGCGCGCGTGCCGCGCTCCTACTTCGCGATCTTCGAGCGTGCCATCGAGAACGCGGTCGTCTACGACTTCGCGTCGGTGTCGCACCTCGGCCGCATCGACAATCCCGACATGGTGGCGGAGATGGCGGACTTCATCCTGCGCTGCGAGGACCTGCGCTGGACGATCGTGACCGGCGTCTACCAGGACACGCTCCACCTGAGCGTGCGCGCGACCGGCAAGAACGCGAACGCCGGCAAGGTGGCGCAGAAGGCGGTCGGCGTGATGGGCTCCGCGGGCGGCCACGGCCACATGGCAGGCGGCCAGATCCCGCTGGGGGAGTGCGACAAGGCGACGCGCAAGAAGATCATGACCGCCGTCACGAACCTGTTCGTCGACGCGGTGAAGGCGAAGCGCTCGCTCATGTCGCGCCTGACCGACAACACGCTGCCGGACGAGACCGACACGCGCGTCGGGGAGATCGAGTGAGCCTGCCGCCGCTCGGAGGCGAGCCGAACGTCGAAGACCCCTGGGCGGTCCTCGTCCCGGTGCCCTACGAGCGCACCACGACCTACCGCAAAGGCACGGCGCAGGGGCCCGCCGCGCTGCTCGAAGCGTCCACGCAAGTCGAGCTGTACGACGAGGAAGTGCAGCTCGAGCCGCTGCATCGCGGTGTGGCGACGACGGAGCCGTTGACCTGCGACGCCATGCCCGACGTCCTCGCGGACGAGCTGGAGTCGATCACGAAGCCGCACTACGCCGCCGGACGCCTGGTGGGGGTGTTGGGGGGCGAGCATTCGGTCAGCCTGGGCAGCATTCGCGCGTGCGCGCAGGAACACGGCCCCATCGGCATCCTGCAGATCGACGCGCATCCCGATCTGCGCGATTCCTACGAAGGCACGCGCTACGGGCACGGCTGCGTGATGCGCCGCGCGCTGGACCTCGCTTCGGTGACGAGCCTTGTTGGCGTCGGCCTGCGCGCGGTGTCGGGCGAAGATCACGCGGTCATCGAGAGCGATGCACGCGTTCACCCGATCTACGCGTACGAGTTTCGGCAGGGGGGCTGGATTGAGCGCGCCATCGCGGCGCTCCCGGAAGAGGTCTACGTCACCTTCGACGTGGATGGTCTCGACCCCTCCATCGTTCCCGGCACCGGCACCCCGGAACCCGGTGGTCTCGGCTGGTGGGAGGCGCTCGCGCTGCTGCGCGCCGTCTTCACGCAGCGCAGGGTCGTCGGCTTTGACGTCGTGGAACTGCTGCCCGAGCCGCCCTCCTGCGTATCGGACTTCGCCGCGGCGCGACTCGTCTTCAAGATGCTCGCGTACGCCGAGGCGACGCGTTGACCGTTCCGGTCCGCTTCGCGCGCGAAGGAATCGAAGTCGCCGACGGCCTGCTCTGGCTCGACGCCCGCAAGCCGAAACCGCTCGGCGTCATCACGCACGCACATGGCGATCACGTCGGACGGCACCAGCGGATCCTCTGTACGCGCGAGACGGCGACGTTCGTGCGGCAGCGCAGCGGGCACAACGCCGACTACACGGTGCTGGCCTTCGGCGAGAAACACACCGTGGGGGACCTGACCGTCACGCTGCATCCCGCCGGGCACATCCTCGGCGCGGCGATGGTGCACCTGGAGGGCCCCCGGGGCACGCTGCTCTACTCGGGCGACTTCAAGCTGACGCCGGGGCTGACGACGCCGGCCGGTCAACCGCCCCATGCCGATGTTCTGGTCACGGAGGCGACGTTCGGCATTCCGGCGCAGCGGCTGCCCCCGTCCGGGGAGGTCCGCGAACAGGTCCTGAACTTCGTGCGGGAGCAGCTCGACGCGGGCGTCACGCCGGTGTTGCTGGCCTACGCGCTCGGCAAGGCGCAGGAGATCCTTGCGCTGCTCACGGAGGCGGGACTGCCGGTCGCGGCCCACGGATCGATCTGGAACCTGTTGGGTCCCTACCGAGCGGCGGGACTCGCCTTTCCGGGCGCGCGCCGACTCAGCCGGAACGGAGCCCGCCGTGCGGCGATCATCACGCCGCCGCGCTGGCTGAACTCGGCGCCGGTCCAGGCGTCCGGTCGCATCCGCGTCGCCGCGATCACCGGCTGGGGGAACCGAGCGGTGCGTCCCGGCATCGACGTCGCCTTCCCGCTGTCGGACCACGGTGACTACGACGAGCTCGTGGAGCTGGTCGAGCGCGTGCAGCCGAAGCAGGTGCACGTCCTGCACGGCTACGCGAAGGAGTTCGCGGCGGACCTGCAGGCCCGCGGCTTCCAGGCGGACGCCGTCCCGGGCCACAGCGGACCCGAGGAGGGCGAAGTCCCGGGCATGTTCGCCGTTTAGCCTCCCGCCGGGCGGAATCCCGCAACTCCCCCACGCAACATAACCGCCCTTATCGGACCCATGGGGGAGGCGTATACTGGCGCGATGGACGGGCCGCGGGGATCTCGGGCGCAACGCGCGGGCTTGTGGCTGTGCGGCTTCTCGTTGACGGCGCTCTACGCGACGCTGGTCATCACGGAGCTCGATCGCAGTCTCCCGTTCTTGGGCATATGGACGCTCCCGGCGCTTCTATTGCTCCCCCTGTGCCTCGGGCTCGTCCTCCGCGCCCGGACGGGTGGCCCGATTCGGTCGCTCGTCTCCGGCTTTGGCGCTGGCGGCCTCCTGCTGGGATTCTGGGTCGTCATCCAGTTCCTCCTGTTCCTGCCGCCGCAGTTCACGTTCGTGGCCGCGCTCCTGTGCTGGCTCAACGTCTACGTGCTTTGGCCGTGGATGTACCGCCGAATCGCGCGCGAAGCCGAAGCAAGCCGGGAGGCGGCGTCCAAGCCGTCCCGAT
>JBCDBY010000340.1:0-4575 GCA_039182715.1 Planctomycetota bacterium | reverse complement strand
GGCGGAGACTAACCCGCCCCCCTTGCAGCGGCAAGGAATCGGGAAGCTGCCCTAGAGACACCCGAGAAACGGGCGCGAACAGGCCCCGAGAGGCGCCTGAGAGCGGCCCGGGAACGGCGCTTCCTACGAGTCGTCTTCCTTCTTCTCCGCCTCGTACTTGGCCATGATCTGCTTGGTCACGTTGCCGGGCACGACGTCGTAGCCGGCGAGGTCCATGGAGTAGCTTCCCTCGCCGCCGGTGATCGACCGGAGCTGGGTCGAATACGTCTGCATCTCGCCCAGCGGCGCGCGGGCATGCAGGATCTGCATGTCGCCCGCCGAGTCCATGCCGGTGATGCGCGCGCGGCGGCTGTTGAGGTCGGAGTTCACGTCGCCCATGAACTGGCTCGGCACCTCGATGTCGACATCGACCATCGGCTCGAGCAGCACCGGCTTCGCCTTCTTCATCGCGTCCGCGAACGCACGGCGGCCACAGATGATGAACGCGATCTCCTTGGAGTCGACGTCGTGCGTCTTGCCGTCGTTCACGGTCACCTTGACGTCCACCACCTTGCAGCCCGCGATCACGCCGTCCGCCATCTGCTGGCGCACGCCCTTCTCGGTGGCGCTCATGAACTGTTTGGGCACCGCGCCGCCGACCGTCGCGTCCTCGAAGGTGAGCGAGTCCTCGCTGCCGCGTTCGGCGGGCTCGATGCGCAGGAAAATCTCGCCGAACTGGCCCGCGCCGCCCGACTGCTTCTTGTGGCGGTAGTGGCCGTCGGCGCTGCCGTTGATCGTCTCGAGATAGGCGATGCGCGGGATGTGCGTATCGACCTCGATGCCGGCCGCGGCGAGGCGCTTGAGCGCGATGTCGACATGCAGCGTCGAGAGGCCGCTCAGCACGAGCTCGTTCGTATCCGTCGTGCGCTCCGCGACGAGGCAGGGGTCGGCGCCGGTCACGCGAGCCAGCTCCTTGGCGATCTTCGCGTCGTCGCCGCGCGACTTGGTGGTCAGCGCGAGCCCCACCATCGAGGCAGGAATGCGGCGCGGACGGAACTTCACGGGCGAATCGGCGGCGAACAGGCAGTCGCCGATCTCGATGTCGTCCGCCTTGGGCAGCGCCACGATGTCGCCGATGCCGGCGCCGTCCATGTCCTCCTTCGCCTGGCCCTGGTAGCGCGCGAAGTGGCCGATCTTCACCGACGCGTCGCGGTCGGTCTTGACCTGGTCGCCCGCGCGCAGGCTGCCGCGGAAGATGCGCAGGAACGCGATTTTGCCCGCCTGGCGATCGAACATGACCTTGAAGCAGAAACCGAGGAAGGGGTCATCCTCCTGACAGACGATCTTGTTCTCGTCCATGTCCGGGATGACGCGGCCGACCGGCGAGGGGCCGAAGACGGCGATGAAGTCCATGAGCGCATCCACGCCGATGTTCTTCTCCGCGGAGACGGCGAAAACCGGCACGAGCGTGCCCGCCTCGAGCGCCATGGGAATCGCGCGGTTCAGGTCGTCGTCGCTCACCTCGCCCGCCTCGAGGTACTTCTCCATCAGCTCGTCGTCCGCCTCGACCGCGGCCTCGACGAAGCCCTCCTTGAGCTCGGTCGCGTCGACGAAGATCGACTTCGCCTTGGAGAAGCCGCTGCCCATCACGTCCGGCACCGTGACCGGGCGCGCCGCATTGCCGGCGAGGTCCTTGATGCCCTGGGTGAGCTTCGCCTCGTCGATGTTGTCGAGGTCGCAGCGGTTGACCACGATGAGGCGCGGGATGCCCGCGCGCTCGGCGGCGGCGTAGAGCTTGCGCGCGTTGAGGCCGACGCCGTCATAGGCGTTGACGACCACCACCGCGAGATCGGCGCCGTCGAGCGCGCGGATCGCCTGGCCCTGGAAATCGGGGTAGCCGGGGGCGTCGAGCAGGTGGAAGTCCTTGCCCTTCCAATCGCAGTGCATGACGCCGATTTCAAGCGAGTGCCCGCGCTCCTTCTCGTCCTCGAGAAAGTCGGAGACCGTGTTCTTGTCTCCGACCCGGCCCTGACGGCTCACCACGCCCGAGGCGGACAGAAACGCCTCGCAGAGGCTGGTCTTGCCCGCCCCGCCGTGCCCCACGAAAGCAATGTTGCGGGTGTTCGCTCCGGCCATGGGTCCTCCTGCACTCGCCGACCCAAACGGGCCGGATATGGGGAAAAATCAGCTTAATTTCAGGGAAAACCAGAGATTACGGTCTTCCTGCGGGACGCGCAAGACCGCCAAAAGGGAGATCCGGTCCGGGTTGGCCGATAGTCGTAAAGAGGGCCGGTTTCTCGGTGGACGCCAGAGATGGGGGCTGCCGTAGAATCACGCGCCATCGGTCATCCATGGACGACCCGACCACGACAAAGGTGCAGACCAAAGTCAGCCCCGGCCGCGCGAGCCGGCGGGTGCTCTGGATCTTCGCCCCCCACATCCACCTGCTTCTGGCGGTCTTCATCGCCAACGGCATCTATGCCGCCTGCATGACCAGTCGGGTGGTCATGCTGCTGCCCGCCGCACGCATCTTCCACGACAAGGAGGTGAAGCGAGACGCGGACGGCAACGCGGAGGTCGACGAGGAAGGGAACGTCGAGGTTGTTTCCGTCCCCAAGTTCTTCGCGAAGGATTCGAGCTTCTCGCCGATCCTCACCCGGCTCAACGAGCTGCAGGGCAGCTTCGAGACGACGGTGCTGGGCTACCTCGAGTACGTGCCCGGCCTCGATCTCGACTCGAAGTCCCAGCTGGAGCGATCCCAGATCGGCACGGTCGCGACGCTGATCATCTACTTCTTCATCATCGCGTTGGCCTCCGCGGCCGCCAACCTCGCGAAGCAGTATTTCAGCGCGCTGCTCGTGTCGCGCTCCGTGATCCTCGTGCGCGTCAAACTGCTGCGCAACCTGATGCAGCAGGAGCTGGCCTTCTACAACCGCGAGAAGCGCGGCGAAATGGTCACCCGGCTGGGCACCGACGTGGAGCAGACCACGCAGTGTCTCCGGCTGCTCACCAAGGATCTCATCGAGGCGCCGCTCAACGTGCTGGTGCCGATCCTGGTGATGTTCATCGCGAAGTGGTGGATGGGCGTGCTGGGACTCGTCTACATCGGCATCATCACGCTCTCGCTCCGCAAACAGACGCGCAAGGTGCACAAGCGGGCCCGCAAACGGCAGAAGACCATCAGCCGCGTGCAGGAGTCGATGCTGCAGATGTTCTCCGGCATCCGCGTCGTGAAGGCGTTCGGGCTGGAGAAGCAGAAGGTCCAGGAGTACGAGCAGCGCAACGAGGACTGGTTGCGCCAGACGATGGCGACGGAG
Organism: Planctomycetota bacterium; assembly: GCA_039182715.1. Classification (GTDB taxonomy): domain Bacteria; phylum Planctomycetota; class PLA2; order PLA2; family PLA2; genus JBCDBY01. Next base: position 1,279 of record JBCDBY010000340.1, on the reverse strand, counting down.
ATCACCAAGGCGTTCACGCGCGTACGCATGGAGTTCTTCGTCAATGGCGCGATTCTCGTCGTCCTGCTCGTCGGGTTCTTCATGATCGGCCGGCCGACGGCCATGGACCTCGCCGCCGTCGGACTGCTGCTGGCCATGCTGATCCAGATCTACAAGCCGATGAAGACGACGACGCGCTCGATTACCGAGCTGCTCGACAAGCTCGCCGGTGCGGTACGCGTCTTCGAGTACATGGACATCAAGCCGGAGCTGACCGAGAAGCCGGATGCGATCGAGGCGAAAGACGTCGTCGGCACGGTGCGCTTCGAGGACGTCAGCTTCTCGTACGACAACAACGGCAAGGTGCTCGAGCACATCAACCTCGAGGTGCCGGCCGGCGAGGTCGTCGCGCTCGTCGGCCCGTCGGGCGCCGGCAAGAGCACGCTCGTGAACATGGTGCCGCGCTTCCACGACCCGGTCGAAGGTGGCGTCACCGTGGACAGCACCGACATCCGCGACTTCACGCGCGACTCGCTGCTCTCGAACATCGCGATCGTGACGCAGGAGCCCTTCCTCTTCCACGCGTCGATCCGCGAGAACATCGCGTACGGCCGGCCCGGCGCGACGACCGAGGAGATCTGCGCGGCCGCCGAGGCGGCCAACGCGGACGAGTTCATCGCCAACCTCGAGAACGGGTACGACACGGTGGTCGGCGAGGGTGGCGGCAAGCTGAGTGGCGGCCAACGCCAGCGCATCACGATCGCCCGGGCGCTCATTCGCGACGCCCGCATCCTGGTGCTGGACGAGGCGACCTCGAACCTGGACACCGAGTCGGAACGCCTGGTCCAGGCGGCGCTCGAACGCCTGATGGAGGGCCGCACCACGCTGGTGATCGCCCACCGCCTGTCGACGATCCAGCACGCCGACAAGATCTGCGTCATGCAGGACGGCCGCATCTGCGAGGTCGGCAGCCACGACCAGCTGATGGCGAGCGAGACGCTCTATCGCCGCCTCTACCAGATGCAGTTCGCGCCCAAGGGCGACTAGGGTCTGCCTGAGAGAACGCCTGGCTTCGACGGGCTGCGGCTGCGCGTCGCTTCGCCCCGCCCTCCTTGCGGTATCGACGTGATACAGCGGCGTCGGCGGGGCTCGCGACGCTTGTCCTCGCGCCGTCTCGGGCCGACGGCGTTCTCTCAGACAGACCCTAGCCTGCACCATGCATGACCCCGCGGGTTCTGGCCGGTCCGGATCGCCGATCTCGGGAATGCCTGCTGGGTCATCCCTCGTCGCAGTGACTTCC
>JBCDBY010000339.1:0-4605 GCA_039182715.1 Planctomycetota bacterium | reverse complement strand
CGCGATCGAACGCGGCCGGCAGATCGACCAGGAAGACGTACGGCTCGGGGTTGCGGATCCGTACGTGATGCACGTACCCGCCGATGCCGATATCGAAGGTCGCGATCTCGGGGCCCGGGTCGCCGGCGTAGACCTGGGGGTAATAGGGCAGCAGCACCGCCCCCTCCACGCCGATCTCCCGCAGCGCCCCGGGTAGGGCGCCCACGACGTCGGCCATGCCGCCCACTTTCGCGAACGGCACGCATTCCATGGAGACATGGAGCACCCGGAGCTTCGCCACGGGCGAGAGCATAGACGGATCACGCGTCCGAAACGAGCGGCAACCGCGCGTATTATGTCGATGTGAAGCCGTCGCTGACCCGCCTCGCCCTGATCGTCTGCCTCGCGCTCGCCCCCCTGGGCGTAGCGCAGGACGACGAGTTCCTCGGGCCCGAATGGAGCATGCTCACCTACGAGAAGCTCCGCTCTCCCAAGTCGGGCCCGGACGACCCGAAGGCGCCCAACCGCAAGGGGCGGATGGACTCGTCGTGGAGCCAGACCTGCCGCAACTCGAGGAAGATGGACTGCTTCTTCAAGCGGCACGCGAACTCGTGGGAGATCACCTGCTCGATGTGCGCGAAGGCGACCCGGTGCTGCAGCAAGCCGATGGAGACCGCGGCGACGAACAGCGACATCCTCGAGCAGGTCAAGCGGCAGAAGCAGATCGGCGGCAAGTCGATCGAGATGGCGTACAGCCCGCACTTCGCCGTGCTCATGGACCACAAATCGCTCAAGATCCGGACGCGCAAGGGCGCGCCGCGCCTGGCGACCAAGCACGAGCTTCTCCACCTCATGCTGCAGCGCGCGGAGATGGCGCGCCGTGATTTCGAGGCCGTCTTCGGGCAGGCCTACATGGGCCGCAGCGTCATGGTCATGGTGCGCTCGGCCTCGGCGCAGAAGGCGTTCTCGAAGGAGTACTTCGGCAACGCGAACACCAACGTGCTGCGCGGCTACGGCAGCGGCAACAAGGTCGCGAACGGTCTCGGCGGCAACGGCTTCTCCATCTCGGGTCGCAGCGACGACGACCTGCACTTCCGCATGCGCCACATGATCGGCCATCTGCTGATCACCACCTACCAGGGCGCCAATCCGCACCCCAAGTACACGCCCGCGTGGATGGACAAGGGCGCGGCGCACTGGCTCTGCAAGCTGCACCCGCGCGCGAAGGACTACGCCACCTTCTGCCAGCACGAGGGCGCGAACTCCAACACCGTCGGCGGCAGCGGCGCGAAGTGGCACATCAAGGCGAAGAAGATCGCGCTGCGCGGGCCGCGCAAGGACCCGGTCGAGAAGATGTTCCGCGCCGCGACGATGCGCGAAGTCGACTTCAACCTGCACGTGCGCGGCTGGTCCTGGTTCGACGTCTTCACGCGCGAGGAGCGCGAGCCGTTCGTGCAGTTCATCCAGCAGATCCGGCAGGCGGTCGACCCGCGCGTCGCCGCCAAGGCGGCGTGGGGCCAGGCACCGGAGATCGTCGACACGCGCTGGCGCGAGCGCGTCACCGGGAAGCGCCGCGACGTCGAGGCGACGAAGCGCGAGAAGGAGAACGAGGTCGACGTCGACGTCGCGTCCGCGCGGGAGCTCGCCGACATCGCCGGCGAGCCGGAAATCCAGCTGCTGGCGGGCCGCATTCGCGGCCTCGAGCGCTGCCAGAACGTCAAGGCGGCCAAGCTGCTGATCGATCTCGCCGACAAGCGCGACTCGGATCGCGTGCGCGTCGTGATCGCCGACGTGCTCCGGAAGACCGAGGACGAGGAGGTGCGCACGTACGTGCGAACCGACGGCTTCGCCCGCGCCGGCAAGATGGGCCGCGCTATCGTTGCCCGCACGCTGGGCGACTGGGGCGACCAGGCGGCGGCGCCCGTGCTGCGCAAGGCGCTGGACGACTCGTTCTGGCTGGTGAAGGCCAACGCCGCGCGCTCGTTGGCGCAGCTCGAGGACAAGAAGTCGATCGACAAGCTCGCCGACATGGCGGCGAACGCGAGCCGCGGCAAGGTGAAGATCGCGGCCATGGACGCGCTTGCCCGCTTCGGCGAGGCGGCCAAGGCGACGGCGCCGCGGTTCCAGGAGAACCTCAAGGACAAGCACTGGCAGGTCAAGGTCGCCACCTGTGATGCGCTGCGCGCGCTGCGCAACACCGATCCGATGGACCTTCTCATCGAGCGCTACGGGATCGAGGGCGGACGCGTCAAGGAGGACGTGCTGGAGACGATGCAATCGCTCACCGGCACGAACCGCAAGTGGTCGCCCAAGACGTGGAAGGAGTGGTGGAAGAAGGCGAAGAAGTGGAACGACCTGGAGGAGCGCAGCCGCCGCGCCCTGGGCAAGGACAAGAAGCAGCCCAAGGACGACCGCTACGCCCAGCAGGACCGCAAGCCGCGCTACTACGGCATTCGCATCTACGCCCGGACGGTCGGCTACGTACTCGATATCTCCGCCTCGATGAGCCAGGGCTTCCGCGTCTCGGAAGAGTGGCAGAAGCGCCTCGGCCACGCGAACAACGGTCGCACGCGCATCGAGGTGAGCAAGAACGAGCTGGCCTACTCGATCGAGCAGCTCGATCCGCGCACCCGGCTCAACATCGTCTTCTTCAACGACCGCGCGCGGCTCTGGAAGAACACGCCGATGCCGGCCGGCGCCAACGGCGCGCAGGCGGTGCGCTCGATCAAGAACGTCACGACCGACGGTCAGACCAACTACTACGACGCGCTGCGGCTGATCCTCGGCATGGAGGGCGGCTCGGGCGGCTGGGTGAGCAGGTTCGCGGACACGCCGGACACGCTCTTCTTCCTCACCGACGGCTCCCCCACCGACGGCGAGATCACGCTCTCGGAGGAGCTGCTGGCCTGGTTCCAGGAGCGCAACCGCTTCGCGCGGCTGCGCGTGCACGTCATCGCCATGGGCACCACCGGCGTCGACACCGAGTTCCTCGAGAACCTGGCCAAGCTCAACCGCGGCACCTTCGTCCACATGACCGGCGACTACTGATCCCCGTTCTGTGGCCCCCTTCTGATGCACCTCTTCCATCGGGAAAACGCTGTAAACCCCTGGTGGCAATGAGCTTAAGCGCGCCAAGGTGCGGAATGGATCCCGCACCGGCGCGGGCGGGGGCGACTTAATTCGCGAGGGCCAACACGCCGATAGATTCCCGGAAATTTCGGGAGTTCGCACTCATGGCCCAGGTCAACTTCGCCAAAGGCGAGGTGCAATGCAAAGTCGTCTTCTACGGACCCGCACAGTCGGGCAAGACGGCCAATTTGCGGACCATCCACGAGCGCAGCCCCGAACACGTGCGCGGCAAGCTGACCTCGATCGCGACGGACGGCGAGCGCACGCTCTTCTTCGACTACCTGCCGCTCAACCTCGGCAAGGTGGCGGGCATCCGCACGAAGATCAACATCTACGCGGTCCCCTACCTGGCGGGGCACAACGCGCTGCGCATGCTCGTGCTCGAGGGCGTCGACGGCATCGTCTTCGTCGCCGACTCCTCGCGCGCGCGGGTCGACGAGAACCGCGAGGCGTTCGAGAACCTGCGCACCAACCTCGCCGCCATCGGCCGCGACCTGACCGACGTTCCGCTCGTCTTCCAGTGGAACAAGAGCGACGTCGAGGACGCGATGAGCGCCGCGGAGATGGTGCAGGCGCTCGACACGTCGCGCTGGGACTCGAACGCGGCGGCGGCGGAAACCGGAGCCGGCGTGCTCGCGACGCTCAAGTCGGTCACGCGTCAGGTGCTGCAGCACGTCTCCGGGATGATGGCGATGCGCGGGGCGACGCCGGACGCGCAGGCGGAACCGGAGCCGGAACCCCAACCCGAGCCCCAACCGATATCGCAGCCCGAGCCCACGCCGGAGCCCACGCCCGAACCCGAACCGATCACGCCGCAGATCGTCGTGAACGTGCCGGAGGACGACGAGGACGAGGGCGATGCGCCGGTCTTCCGACCCGCATGGCACCGACAGGCACCGGAAGACTCGACCAACACCAACCCGGGCATGGAAATGCCGGACCCGCCGAGCGTGCCGCTCGAGCCGGCCGGGCCCGGACACCGTCCGCTCCGCTCGATCCAGCACGGCAATAAGTTGCCGCAGGAGTCCAAGAGGGAGCCGGAAGAGCCCGAGAAGCCCGCCTTGCCGCCCATGGAGCTCGATACGCCGGCGCTCCAGACGCCAGAGGACGAGCCGTTGGAGATGCCCCGGGAATCCGAGCCGAGCCCCGATCTACTCAAGATCCAGGCCCGGGAAGCCGAAAGGGCGCCGGTGTGGGAAGACGTCCCCGGCAGCGAGTCGTTCATCGACGAGCCGCCGCAACAGTCCTTCCCGGCCTTCGGCGGCGGCATGGCGCCGGCGGACGAACTTGAAAAGGTATCGCGACTGGTCACGGTCGGCGGCGGCGCCCAACACGGCAACGTCCGGACCGTGCGACATGACTACGAATCCTGGGACCCGGAGAACTCCCCGCAGCCGCTGCGCTCTGTCGGCCAGCCGGCGCTGGAACGTCGCCGTCGTCCCCGAACGCAATGGAGGGCGTATCCGCCTCCGCTCGCGCACGTCGCGGCGGGTGCGG
>JBCDBY010000338.1:0-4645 GCA_039182715.1 Planctomycetota bacterium | reverse complement strand
GCCGGGTCTTCATTGGCCTCTAGAACGAGCACCGTGCCAATCAACCGAACGAGCGTTCGAACTGTCAGCTTTGGCACTTGCCGAGGTTGCGGGCCCGATGTGGGACTGGTCCGCGATTCGGCCTCCAACGGGCGCTAGGCGCTCGTTTGGCAACCTCTACGGTTCAGAATCTAGCCGTTCGGCGCAATCCTGCCACCGCTTTTTGGTTTTTTTCCCGATCGGTTGTTCAACCGCTCCGGTAAGGGTGAGTTCGGTTGCGAATCCGGGGTTCTTGAACGAGCGTTTGAGCGATATCCCGCGCTCCAACCGGTCCACGAAGGCCCGGAAGGGGGAAAAATCGGTCCACCGTCGGAAAAAAATCAGCCGCGCTTCGAGAACTCGATCCAGTCCTTCTGGAGCTGGTCGATGTCGATGCCCTTGAAGGCCTGGTCGACGGCGGCGTCGAGGCCGCTCTTGATCCCGGTGATGCGGGGACCGGTCACGCTCTTGGACTCGCCCCGGCCCTTCGACTTCCCCGGATCGTCGCCGGCACCGGCCAGCGGGTTCTCACCCGGGAAGGGCTGCTCGAGCCCCGGCGGGCGCGGAAGCGTCGGCGCCTCGGGTGTGGCGGGCTCTTCTTCGGCGGGCGGGACCGGGACGGGCTCGCGCAGCCCCTCCAGGCCCTGCTCCTTGACCGACTTCACGTTCTTCTTGATCGCCTCGAAGTACTTGTCGAGCAGGCCCCAGTACTTCTTGTACTTCTTGATCTTGCGCCGCTCGACCTCGCGCAGGAAGTAGACGAACGACCAGCCCTGCGCGTAGCAGAGGCCCGGACGGGCGTAGTACTGGCCCTGGGTGTACTTGAGGAACTGCTCCAGCGGCACGTAGCTCTCCTGCGCGATCGCGTTGGCGATGATGCCGGTGCGCCAGCGGAAGACGTCCGCCTTGAACTTGCCGCTGCGGTAGTTGTGGCCGGCGTAGTAGTCGCCGTGGCCCTCGTTGAACCAGCTGTGCGGCGCCACGTCCCCCACCGCGTAGTGGATGTACTGGTGGAAGGCCTCGTGGTAGAGCACGCGCAGCGAGTCCTTCTTGTTGGACTTGTCCTGGTAGAAGACCAGCTCCTCGTCGCCACGCGACCAGTAGCCCGCCGAGCCGCCGGGGCCGCCGTACTTGTGGTACTCCGAGCGGTCCTTGCAGACGCGCACCACGGAAATCGCCTTGATCTCCTTGGTGGGCGGGAACATCGGCATGAAGACCTGTTCGCGGATCGCCTCGATGTGCTTCGCGACCTTCTTGATCAGGGAGCGCTTGACCTCCTTGTTGTAGACGACGAGGTAGTTCTCGGTGTCGATGGCGGCCCAGCCGGGAATCAGCTTCTTCTTGCGCGCCTCGCGCCACGCCTCCGGCTTCTTCGTGGAGTCGACGAAAATGTCCGCGTCGGTCGCACCCGCCTCGCCTTCCTCCTCCTCGCCGTCGTCGTCGAGAATCTTGAAGCGCTTGATGAGTGCCTCGACACCCTTCTCCCACTTCTCGAACTCGAGATCGGACATCGTGAAGATCACGCCGAAGCTCGAGTCGGAGTCCTCGACGGTATCGATCTGCGCCGCGACGAGAACCGCGCGCGCCTCCCTCTCCCGCCGGCTGTCCCCGCCCTGGCCACCGTTCTGCTTGTAGATGCGGTAGCTCGCCCTGAACTTCTTGCTGGACATGCGGAACTCGTCCTTGCGTTCCACGACGTCCTTCTCGCCGACGATGTAGTTGCGCTCGACGTACTGCCAGACGTCCTTGGGCTGGAAGCGGAGGAGGGCGCCGTAGCCCGGCTTGCCGCGCTTGAGCGCCTCCATCGGGTTGGCCGCGTCCTCCACCTTCGCGTCGAGGAACCGCAACACGATCAGGCTCGGCTGGTACCAGCCCCGCCGCCGCGGCGCGGCCCACTTGCCGACGATCGCGACCTCCTGGAACTTGGTCGGAACCTGGTCCCACTTGCGCGGCACCTGGATCTGGAAGCCGTTCGACTCGTCCTTGTAGCGGGCGCCCAGCTTGAGCGAGGACCCGCCGGCCACGCTCGAGAGCGTGGCGACGAGGAGCAGGAGGGCGATGCCGTTTCGCTTCATGTTCATCCCTTTTCCATTACGCACGGGAACCGGACTTCTTGGTTCCCACCCCTGATTTTACGGGTGGGCTCCATCCGCGCCCCTCTATGGTCGGACGGTCGGGAAAAGCGCATAATCGCTGCCGACGGCAAGCAGACATGGACGGAGACTCGAGGGAACTTTCCGACTCGTCGTGGTTCCGGCCCGACGAGCTGAGCAGCTACGCCGAATTCCTGACGGGCAACCACTCGCAGGATCAGCGCAACTTCATGACGCTCATGGAGATGATCGGCGAGATGATCACGGAGAAGGAGTACCGCACCCTTCTCCGGCGGATGGTCGCGACGATCCTGCGCCTGAACGAGGCCGAACGCGGCATTCTGCTGCTCAAGCCGAGCGACAAGAAACAGGATCAGTCCGGCGACGAACGCTACGTGGTGCGCGTCGCGCTGGACGAGAACGGCGAGGACCTCGGCGGGACACCGCCCTACGCCGGCAGCGTCATCCGGTCCGTCATCAAGACCGGGCGGCCGATCATCGAGCGCGTCGACTCCTCGCACAAGACGCTCGACCTCTCCGGGTCGGTCGCGGCGCTGCGGCTGCGCCAGATCATGTGCGCGCCGCTCCGCGCCGGCGGCGAGATTCTCGGCGTGATCTACATCGACTCGCGTCTGGTCGGCAAGCCGCACACGCGCGAAGACCTGCTGCTGTTCAACGCGCAGGCCGGCCTGCTCGCGATGGCGGTCCAGAACCACCGGCTCATCAAGGAGACGATCGCGTCGCGCGAGAAGACGCACGAGATGAAGACGGCGCGCTCCATCCAGCGCCGCCTCCTGCCCCCGTCGCCGTTCGCCCACGCGGGCGCGCAGCTGGCCGGCATCAGCAACGCCTCGAGCGACGTCGGCGGCGACTACTTCGACTTCATTCGCATCGACGCACACCAGACGGCGATCGTCGTCGGCGACGTGAGCGGCCACGGGCTCGGCCCGGCGCTCATCATGTCGAACACGCGGGCGTACATCCGCTCGCTGCTCATGATGCGCGGTCAGATCGACGGGCTCTACGGCGTGCTGAACCGCGCCTTGTGCGAGGACCTGACCGACGGCATGTTCGTCGCGCTGTTCGTCGCGGTCTATGACCAGCGCGACGGCCACCTGCGCTACCAGAACGCGGGCCAGATCCCGCCGGTGGTCTACTCGCCGGCGCGCGACGAATTGACCGAGATCGAAACGACGTCGACCGCGCTCGGCATCGTGCCCGATCAGTCCGCCGGTCCCGCGCGTACGCTCCGGATGCAGCCGGGCGACTACTTCATCTGCGTGACGGACGGCGTCACCGAGGCACGCGACGCGCGCAAGCGGTTCTTCGGAACGGAGGCGGTGTCCGAAACGCTGCGCCGCATGGCGCGCGAGGGCGCGGCGCCGGAGGCGATCGTGCGGTCCCTGCGCGAGCAGGTCGACCGTCACCTCGGGGCGACGGCGTCGAGCGACGACATCACGATCGTTGCGGGACGTTTCTGATCGGCGTCTTCGCCGGCCGCCCCGACGGCTGCTCCGCGGACGGCTTGATCCGCAGCTGCCGTCCGGCGAAGAGCGGGCGATCCGGTCGCGGCTTGAGCGGCAGGCCGCCGTCCTCGTCGTCGTCGTCCGCCTTGCAGGTCGGGTCGAAGTAGTAGTCGAGACCGATGAAGACGGAACGCGAGAACCGGAACATGAGCAGCGAGCAGACGATGTGTCCGAGGATCACGCCGGCCTGCACGAGCGGCGTCGGCCCGAGGAAGATGAGCAGCGGGATGAACACGATCACGCTCAGGCCGTACGACGCGAACATGTGCACTTCCGAACCGCCGACCCAGTAACCCTCTTCGCGCTCGTACTCCCAGTCGCAGCAGTGGCAGCGCTCCGCGCGCACGAACGTGCTCTTGAAGAGTCGTCCTTCGCCGCATCGCGGACAGCGCACTTTCAACATACGGGCGAAGGCGCGGCGAAGCGGGGGACGCATGGCGTGATGATACCGCACGCGAAGGGTCCTTCTTTGGGCGAAGCGTCTTTTCGGGGTGCCCGTTATGCGCCCAATGGCGCGACGTCGTCCGGCACGGTGGGAACATGCTTCCAGGTCCCGCGCACGACGTCATCGGTCGCGACGCCTTCCGCTTCGCCCTCGAAGTTGAGCACGAGGCGATGGCGCAACGCGGGCAACGCCGCGCGTTCGAGATCGGCGAAGCTCACGTGCGTGCGCCCGTCAAGCAGCGCCCACGCCTTGGCGGCGAGCACGAGCGTTTGCGCGCCGCGCACGCCTGCCCCATAGCGGACGAAACGCTTCGCGTCATCCGAGGCGTCCGGCGCGTCGGGCTGGGTGGCGCGCACGACGCGGGCGGCGTGCTGGACCAACGGCTCGGCGATGACCACGGCGCGCACCGCGTCCCGCAACGACACGATGCCGTCGCGATCGAGCACCGGCGAAGGCTCCGCGCCGCCGCCCCCCGTCGTCGCGCCCAGAATGGCGACGAGTTCCGCTTCGTCGGGCTCGGTGATGACGATCTTGAAGAAGAACCGATCGAGCTGCGCCTCGGG
>JBCDBY010000337.1:0-4677 GCA_039182715.1 Planctomycetota bacterium | reverse complement strand
GGTCGTAGTAGAGGTTGACGAGCGAGACGGCGAACGAGATCTCGTCCGGGAAGATCTGGATGAGCTTTTCGAGCGTCTCGTGCGCTTCCGCCCGCTGCTCGCAGCGGATGTAGTGCACGTCATCGAGGCGGGCAAGACGATGGTCGCGCACTACATCCGCTGCGAGCAGCGGGCGGAAGCGCACGAGACGCTCGAAAAGCTCATCCAGATCTTCCCGGACGAGATCTCGTTCGCCGTCTCGCTCGTCAACCTCTACTACGACCAGGGCCAGGTCGAACGCGCCGCCGCCGAGTGCGAGAAGATGGCGAGCGGTTTCCTGAAGCGCAAGCGGGTCTCCCCCGCCGTCAGCCTCTACAAGAAGCTGCTCGTCATCGATCCCGAGCGCCAGGACGTGCGCGACAAGATCCGCAAGATCGTGTCGGGCAAGCGCAAGAAGCCGACCCGTCGCGGCGGCTCGCTGGTGCGCGTGTTCGTCACCATCGGCGTCATGCTGCTGCTGAGCAGCGCGGCGGTGGTCATGTTCAGCCAGGAAGGCAAGCACGGCGACACGGCTTCGCAGCTGTCGCCGGAGATGGTCGGCCGCATCCTCAACGGCGCGCGCGACGCGTACGAGCGCGCGGCCACCCACGGACGTGGCGCGATGCGCAGCTACTCGCGCCTGCGCGACGCGGTGTCGACCGACCCGCTCGAGGCATCCGACGAGATCGGCAAGGTGGTCGAGGAGGCGCGTGACCAGTACCGCCAGTTCGAGGACCGCGCCCTCAAGGTCGAGAAGAACCTGACCGAGCTGCGCGACCAGCCGCTCGACGAGAAGCAGAAGTCGAGCACGCGCGTGATGAGCATGGAGCTGCGCGACCTGCGCGGCAACGTGCAGGCGGAGCAGGCCAAGTGGAGCCGCCGCGCGATCGCGACGGCCGAGCGCCTCATCGAGAAGGGCGAGGATCTCTACGAGACGCAGAAGCTCCGCGCCGCGCTCGACCACTTCAAGCTCGCGAAGGCGATCCACCCCGATCCGGCCAAGGCGGCGGAGGCGGGCCTGGATGACTACATCCGCAACCTCGAGGACGACCGCAACCGCGTCCAGGACGTGCTGCAGAAGGCGCGCGACGCGGAGTCGAACGGCAACCTCGCCACGGCGCGCCGCGAGTACATCGGGCTCATCAAGGAGTTCGGCCACGCCGACCTGCTCGAGGGCATCCGCCTTCCGGTCGAGCTGGTCACGATGCCGACGGGCGCGACGATCTTCCTTGACGGCGCCCAGCTGCCCGGGAAGACGCCGCACGTCGTGCGCCTCGATCCGTTCCGGGTCACGCAGGTGCGGCTCGAGCGGAACACCTACCAGGCGGAGGAGTTCGCGCTCGGTCCCTTCGGCGACACGACCGACCCGGACAAGGTGGTCTACGACCATCCGATGAAGAAGAAGGAGACGTGGAAGCGTCAGGTCGGCGACCGGCTCGACGCCGACCCCGGCTTCTCGGGCAAGAGGGTCGCCACGGTCGCGCGCAACGGCGAATGGGCCGTGCTCAACCTCAAGGACGGTCGCATCCTCCGGCGCGGCGCCATCAAGGGCGCGCACGGTTTCACGACCGGCCCGGTCGCCTTCGAGCGCCGCTTCTTCCTCGTCTCGCTCGATCGCAAGCTGCACTCGATCGACCCGGTGACGGGCAAGGTCGGAGCCCGCAACCTCGAACTGCCGGAGATGGTCTACGCGCAGCCGCTGCTGCGGGACAAGCGTCTCTACATCGCGGACGTGGGCGGCAACGTCATCTGTATCGATCCTCTCGGCGGCCGCATGTTGTGGGACAAGCCGGCCAAGACGCCCCACGGCGTCGGCGAGGGACTCGATCTCACCGCCCAGGGCGAGGACCTCGTGGTCGTCACCCTGGACGGTCAGGTCACCGTGCTGCGCCGCAAGGACGGCAAGCAGGTGATCGATACCTTCCGCGTGGACGGGTCACTGGCCTGTGCACCCACTCCTTTCGGCCCGGATGACCTCATCTTCGCCACGGAGGAGGGTCGGGTGCAGGTCTGGGGCCGCGTGCGCGCCACCAGGATCTGGGAACGGGAATTCAAGGCCAGCTTTACCCGATCGCTTCCCGTCAGTGGACGGGGCGTGTTCGTGACGCCGACCCCCAAGGACTTCTACGCCATCGACGCCCGCACGGAGGACATCTACTTCCGGACCGGCAGCGCCGACCAGGTGTCGCGCGATCGCGTGCAGTCGAAGGATCGCATCTTCGCGGTCCACGGGCGGGTCCTGAGCGCGTTTGCGCCCACCCGGCAGGGTTACGGACGGGCGTGGCACTTCGAAGCGGAGGGTCAAATCCTCGCGGGTCCGGTGATGCACGGCGGTGCCGTCTACATCGGAGACGACAAGGGATACCTCTACCGCCTCGAGGCGAACGACGAATGAGCGCCCGCGGGGCTCAATTTTGGGGCGGTGTCTGGTCGATAGGCCAAAAACGGCTCACTGCAGACGCCGGATAGGGAACGAAACGTGAAACTGTTCAAGAAACTCCTGGGTGGCGGCCGCAAGGACCGCTCGGCGGCCGAAGCGGCCCCCCAGCTCGCTCGCGAGCTGGAATCGCTGGTCGCGGAGGCGGAGCGACTCGTCGCCGCCGGCCGTCACGAGGAAGCGCTCCACGTCGCCGAACAGGGACTGAAGCGGTTCCCCGCCGCCGCGCGCCTGCGCAGCGTCGTCCGCTACGTCCGTCGCGCCGGCGCCAACAAGCGCCTGGTCGAACTCAAGCGCGTGCTCGACGAGCGCAAGGACGAGCGCGCCTACAAGGAGCTCATCTCGCTCCACCTGGACCTCAACAACAAGGACCAGGCGCTGGAGGTCGCGACCGGATACCTCGAGGAGTTCCCGCAGCAGCCGGACGCCAACATCCTGATGGGCGAGGTCTTCCTCGCGCGCTACTTCGGCGAGCTGTTCGCCCGCGACGCCTGGAGTGCGATCGAGCACTTCGAGCGCGCCCTCGAACTCAACCCCTCGACGATTCGCGGTCACGTGCTGCTCGCGCTGCTCTACTACGCCATCGGCGCCCCGCGCGGGGCGGCGGGCGAGATCGGCGTGGTCCTGGAGCTCGACCCGAACAACCAGCGTCTCGCGGAGTTCCGCGAGAAGCTGCTCGAGGTGGCCGGTCCGGAAGGCGAGGAGGACGTGGAGTTCCTGCTCGACTACGCCCAGGACCACCAGGAAGTGCCCAACGATCCGGCGGACTTCCCCGGCGGCAAGCGCTTCTCGCTCGAGAACGGCGGCGGCGCCCTTTCGCCGAAGCTGTTCGCCGCGGCCGCGGCCGGCATCGGTCGCCGCCTTCGCATCGAACAACTCGCCGCGATCGGCACGGGCGGACGCCCGCTCGCCGTCGCCGGCGAAAACAAGGAAAGCTTCGTGAAGCTCGCTTGCCGACTCGACGCGTCCTCGCGTCGCGCCGGACGGCACATGAACTTCGGCACCATGCGCCGGTTCATGGTCGAGGGCAAGTTCGGTCGCATGGTGCTGGTGCCCGCGGGCAACTGCGCCGTCGCGGCGCGCGCCCCGCGCTCGGTCTCGACCGAGCGCATCGCGGAAGGCCTCGAGATGGTCGTCACCGCGTCGCGCGCCGAGAACGGAGAGGAGGAGGCCTGATGGAAGCCGTACTCGAACGTCTCTCCCATGAAGCCTGGGTGCGCGGAAGCATGATCGTCTCCTACGAGGGGATGGTCGTGATGGACAACGTCTCCGCGGAGCTGGATCGCGAGGCGGTCGCCGCGCTCGCCAGCGACCTTGTCACGGAAGCATCGGCCGGGCTCGAGGAGTCCGGCATGGAGCCGTTCACCCGCATCGTCCTCACGGCGACCGCGGGCGAGCTTGTCGTCGTGGGCTGCGGCCAGGTCTACCTGGTTGTCATCGCAGCCGCCGGTTCGGAAGCGTTCTACATCGAGATCGACAGCGCAGCACGTCAGCTGCGACGTCTGGCCCCCACCACCTCCCTGCGGGAGCTGTAGGAAGGATCGAGGAAACTAGCGATGGTCCAGATCAACTTCGCCAACAAGGAGATCCAGTGCAAGGTCGTCTACTACGGACCCGGTATGTCGGGCAAGACGACCAACCTGGAAGTGGTCCACAAGAAGGCGCCCAACACCTCGAAGGGTGAGCTGACGTCGATCGCCACGGAAGGCGACCGCACGCTCTTCTTCGACTTCATGCCGCTCGACCTCGGCAACATCGCCGGCATCAAGACGAAGTTCCAGCTCTACACGGTGCCCGGTCAGGTCTACTACAACTCGACGCGCAAGCTGGTGCTGCAGGGCGTCGACGGTGTGGTCTTCGTCTGCGACAGCCAGGCGGAGAAGATCGAAGAGAACATCGAGGCGATGGAGAACCTCAAGGCCAACCTCAAGGAGTATGGCCGCGACATGACCTCGCTTCCGGTGGTCATCCAGTACAACAAGCGCGACCTCCCGACGGCGATGCCGATCGAGGAGCTCGAGAAGAAGCTCAACCCGCACGGCGCGCCGACCTTCGAGGCGGTGGCCGCGACGGGCGAGGGTGTCTTCCCGACGCTGAAGGCGCTCGCGAGCCTCGTGCTCGAGTCGATCAACCGCGAGAAGCAGGGTGGCCTGGGAGGCGAGGCGGAGCCCGCCGCCGTGGCCGCCGCCGCGCCGGCCGCCGCCGCGCCGCGCCGCGTGGGC
>JBCDBY010000336.1:0-4709 GCA_039182715.1 Planctomycetota bacterium | reverse complement strand
CCGCACGTCATCGCGATGTTCCTCACGATCCTGATCGGCATGCGCGCCGGCCTGTCCGCGCTGTTCCAGCCTTCGACGATGAAGCGATACGCGTGGACGACGCTCATCATCATGACCTGCGGCGGTCTCGTCCTCGGGCCGATCGTGCAGAAGTACGCCTTTGGTGCCTACTGGACCGGCTTCCCCTGGGGCTACGACCTGACCGACAACAAGCTGCTCGTCATGTGGCTCGTGTGGCTGGTCGCCTGCGTCTGGATGGGCGGCAAGCCGCGCAAGGACGGGAAGAAGTCCGTCGGCCTCGGTCGCGTCGGCGTCCTTCTCGCGAGCGTGGTCATGGTCGGCGTCTATCTGATTCCGCACAGCATGCAGGGCAGCGAACTCGACTACGAGAAGCTCGAGCAGGGTGTGGATCCCAAGGACGCGATCGGCACCGGCGAGAAGTAGACTCGGTCCGTGAACGCGGCGCAGCTCCACCTTCTGACGGTCCACCTGCCCGTCGTCGGGACGCTTGCCGCGCTGATCCTGATGATCGTCGCGTTGATCCGCGACTCGGAAACGCTCGTGCGGACGGCGATCGGTTTCATCGTCGTCGGGACGCTTTGCGCCGTGCCCGCCTATCTCAGTGGCGCGGATGCGCTCGTGGTCGTCGAGCGCTTCACGTCGATCGACGACCATCTGGTCGAACAGCACGCGCTCGTCGCCCGGGCCGCGTACTTCGCCTCGATCCTGCTCGCGGCGATCAGCCTGAAGGTCTGGCTGGACTCGTTCCACGCCGGCACGAGCAAGGGCACGCGCATCGGGCTCCTCTGCGGCATGCTCGCGATCGCCTGGCTGATGGCGTGGAGCGCCCACCTCGGCGGCTTCCTGCGCCATCCCGAGATTCGGGAACCGGGTTGGTTATTGTTTCCCGAGTTGCCGCGCTGATGCGGGCGTCGGTTCGCCCATCGAATCACGTTGGGCTTCGATCCGCCGCCCTTACGGCTCGATCCTGGTCGCGACGCCGTCGATGGCCGGGGCGCGCACCCAGCCGTTGATGTGACCGCGGTTGTTGCCGAATTGGAACCGGCTGCCGTCCTTCGCCTTGATCAAGTGCAGGTAGTCCGTCCCATGCACGCGCACGAGCACGATGTCGCCGACGTTCAGAGCTACCGCGTCGCACGGCTACACGGTCACGAGGTCTCCGCTATCGATCTCGCCCTTCATGGAGTGATCGCGCGGGCGGATCTGCACGACCTTTCCGCGACGCAGTGCCTCATCGGCTTATCGTGCCCAGCGCACGCGGTCGACCCTCGATTCGAATCTCGTCCGCGATGGACTACTTCTCGCCGAGCGCCTCGGCGAGTTCTTCCTTGGTCATCGCTCTCACCGCTCCGAGGTTCATCAACACGGCGATCCGGCCGTCGGCGTCGGGCTTCTTGTCCCAGAGGAGGGGGAACCGCGTATTGGTGAAGAACTTGCCTGTCCCGCGATGGCGTTCGTACGGGAAATGGGTGTAGTCGCCCCTCTCGATCTGCTTCGCCGTCGGGAGCTTTTTGCTCTCAGGAGCACGGAGAAGCGCGTACTCCGTGGGCGCGATCTTGCCTTCGCGGACGAGTGCATAGACGTCGAGGGCGCCATCCTTCATGGGGAGCGAGTCTTTGTTCCGCGCTTTCAGACGGACAAAGATCTGCTTCAATCGGCTCATCTTTCCCACCAGGTTTGTAACCCGCCGGAGTTTGGCCGTCCTCGGGTCTGCGCGCCGATGGAACTCATCCAAGATCGGCTCCATGACCGCCCCGATGTCCTCGTCGTCCCGGACGCGATTCACGCTCGCATCGACGCGCGCCAGCACTTTGTCCATTCTGTTCTTCAGCTGTGCCTCCTGCTCGGCTTCCGCCTTCCCGAGCTTGTCATGGGCGACCCAGATCGCACGCGACCGATCTGCGATCTTCATGAGCGCGGTCCGCGACGCCGTCGCGGTCTTCGCGTCCTTGACCCCGTCCAACGTGTCCGCGAGATCGCCCATCAACACGATCAATGCGTCGCCGATGCCCTCGTGCGTGTTCAGATCGGGCTTGCCGCAGCTCGCGACCGCGAGCAAGGGAGTGACGAAGAGCGCGACGATCGCGCGCGTTCGGAGGCGGGAGTACAGCACCGACATGTTGGCCACGATAGCGAATGCGTCATCCGCGCGCCTTCGTACGGAGTCGGCGCCGCCGTCGCGTGCGCGGAACGTCGTTGCGAGAGGGAAGATGAGCCGTGAATGAGAGCCATCGACGCGTTCCTGCTGCAGCTCGACGGTGCGTGGGATCACGCTTGGGAGTCCTTGCGATCCGCGCTCGACGGCATCACCGACGAGGAGGCCACCTGGCAGGCGCCGTGCTACCGCGGGGAGGAATCAGCACCCGGCATGCCTCTCGCGGGCACCGTCCACTGGCACGTGGCCCATCTCGCCGACTGCAAGGACTACTACTCGGCGTGTCTGCGGCATCGAGGAAAGGAAGGCGCTGTTGAGTGCGAGCCGCTGAAGCCGCGCGCCTCCTTCGCCGAGTCGCTGGAGCAACTGAAGCAGGTCCACGAAGCGCAGCGTGAGCTGGTCGCTTCGCTGCAGGACGAGGACCTCGCGCTGACGGTCGAGAACGGCGTGCGGGTCTCGGAGTACCTCGCGACGACGCTGCGGCACGACGCCTGGCACGCCGCGCAGATCGCCGTGGCCCGGCGGCTCTGGCGGACCCGCGACTAGGATGCGGGTTCGTCCCGCTCCTCGTAGATCATGATCAGGTTGCCGCACGTGTCGTCGAGCGTCGCCATGATCGCGCTGCCCGCGTCGACCGGCTCGCCGCGAAACTCGACGCCGAGGTCAAGCAGCCGCTGGTACTCGGCGCGGCAATCGTCGACCTCGAACGCGGTAATCGGCACGCCCTCCGCGTAGATCGCCTGCTTGTACGCCTTCGTGGCGGCGTGCTCGCCGTTGGGCTCGAGCATCAACTCGGTACCGTCCGGATCTTCCGGTGAGACCACGGTCAGAAACCGCGCGCCGTGGCTCATCGGAATGTCCCGCTTCTTCTGAAACCCCAGCTTCTCCGTGTAGAAGCGGAGCGCGTGGTCCTGATCGGACACGGGGACGCTCTCGAGCCGAATACGCATGGTCCTTCCTCCTCGACGTCAGACTACCCGCAATCCCGCATCGAAATGGTCTGTGCGCCTCCCGCAGTGAGTTCGCCGAAGTTCTTCCGCAGACCGTTCGCCTTCTACGATCGTCGCGCACCCGCGTCGATCGGCGCTCTCCATGCTGCGCAATTGCTGCATCGGGGGCGATGCGTGTTTATCCATTTGGATTCGCACAAGCCGTCGCGGGCGCCGTAATGCGGGGTACAGGTTTCTTACCCAACCCACAGAACTCAGGAGATCAATCCATGACCCGCATCACCATGCTTGCGGCCGCTCTACTGATCGTGTCCGCACCGACCTTCGCCGAGGGCTGCTCGGCGTGCGAGAACGAAGCCAAGGCGAAAGCCGGTTCCAGCTTCGTCCAACACATCGCGAAGCTCGAGACCAAGGCGGCTGAAGGCGACAAGGGGGCCGAGGCGGCGCTCGCCGCGGCCTACGGCGACTGCGGTACCAAGTGCCACAAGACGATGACCGCGAAGGTCGCCAAGCTCGAAGCGGCGGCCAACCAGGGCGACGAGCAGGCCAAGCGCAAGCTCACGCAGATGAAGTGGAGCATGATGTTCGCGGCGGTGCGCACTGAGCCGCTCAGCAAGCAGGTCGACTTCTACGGCAAGGCATGTGACCACGGCTGTCAGGTCTCCAAGAACGCCATGCAGGTGCTCATGCAGGGCACCGGCGCCAAGGACCGCGCCGAGCTCGTCGCCACGCTCAAAGAGCTCGAGACGAAGGCCGCCAAGGGCTGCGGTGAGTGCCAGCAGAAGCTTGCGGGCATGCGGACCGAGCTCGAGCCGAAGATGAAGGCGCGCATGACGCTCAGCGCCCGCGCCGAGAAACTCGCGATGAAGGCGAAGGCGGGTGACAAGGCGGCGCAGCAGCTGCTCGCCGACGTTGCGGCGAGCATCGACAGCAAGCCGGCCACCCTGGTCGCTGATCTGAAGTCGCATGAGGCCAAGGCCGCCAAGGGCTGCGCGACCTGCCAGGCGGAGCTGAAGAAGGCGAAGGGCGTCATGAAGGCCGCCATGAAGGCGGACAAGTCCGCCTCGAGCGATTCCTCGGACTGCGGCTCCTGCGAGAGTGCCTGCGACTCCGAGAAGTCCTGCGACTCGGAAAAGTCCTGCGACAAGCAGGGCACGAAGCCGGTCAGCCAGTAGTCGCGCCGTTCGCTTTTGGCGATGGGCGAACGGTGTCAGGCACCGTTCGCCCTTTTCTCATCGCACGCAAGGCGCGCCCGCACGCCCGGTTTCGGCCAGCGATGAGAACGAGATGAGAGAGGGATGAGAACGAGACGAGAACGCTCTCGAGCCGCCGGCCCGGTCGCCTACCGCCCGCCGAGCTCGCTCAGCAGGTAGCTGTAGGTCAAGGCGGCGGCGTAGGCGCGCTGCTTCGCGTTGGCCGCGCCCGCGTGGCCGCCCTCGGTGTTCTCGTAATAGAAGACCGAATGGCCCTGTTCGATCATGCGGGCCACCATCTTGCGCGCGTGGGCGGGATGCACGCGGTCGTCGCGCGTCGACGTCGTGAACAGCACGCGCGGGTAGGTCTTGTCCCGGAAGACGTTGTGG
>JBCDBY010000335.1:0-4711 GCA_039182715.1 Planctomycetota bacterium | reverse complement strand
TCCCGATCGTGCTCGCCGTCCGCTACAAGTTCCTGTCGCACGTGGAGGTGGAGGGCGATCTGGAGGAGGTCCACGAGGGCAGCTCCCAGAACATCGGCACGGGCGGGCTCATGCTGCGCGCTCGCGTGCCGGATCCCGCCTGGTTGCAGCACCTGCTCACCCGCACGATGTACGTGGGCGTGAACATTTTGCTGCCCAATCAGGGCGAAGCGCTCAAGGCGCTCTGCCGGGTCGCGTGGGCAAGCGCGATGGAGGAGGGCAACCACATCGTGTTCGGCCTCTCCTTTCAGGAGATCACCCAGGAGAGCCGCGACATGATCACGCAGTACATCATTCGCTCGCAGATGCCGGCCTGACCACCGAAACCGGCGCAAGAACCTTGCGGCCGCACGCGTCTACTTGCGTAGTTGGAGTTCTCCCCGCACAATCCCCCGATGCGGCTTCTGGTGACCGGTGGCTGCGGACTCATCGGGTCCGCGTTCGTCGAGCGCGCGCTGCGCGCCGGCTGCCTGGTCACCGTCCTCGACAATCTCTCCTCCGGCCGGGCCGATTCCCTGCCCGATGATCCGCGCGTCGACCTCGTCGTCGGCGACGTGGGGGAGGACGATCTCGTCGGAGTGCTCGTCCGCGACAACGACCGGGTCGTGCACCTCGCCGCCGGCGTCGGCGTTTCGCTGGTGCTCGCACGGCCGACCGGCTCGCTGCGGCAAAGCCTGCTCGGCACAGAGCACGTCCTGCGACACGCCGCCTCCGCGCGTCGGCCCGTCTTCTTCGCGTCGACCAGTGAGGTCTACGGCGACTCCGACGGCCGGCCGCTGCGCGAGTCCGACGACGTCGGGTTCGGGTCGCCCGAGGTGGCGCGCTTCTCGTACGCCGCGGGGAAGGCGGCGGGCGAGGCTCTCGCGTTCGCCTACCACCACGAGTACGGCCTGCCGGTCGCCGTCGGCCGCTTCTTCAACGTCACCGGCGCGCGCCAGCATTCCGGCGCCGGCGTGGTGGCGCGCATGGTGTCCGCCGCGATGAAGGGCGGTCCCATCCGCGTGCACGGCGACGGCGAGCAGACGCGTTCGTTCCTCGATGCCGAGGATGCGGCCGAAATCGTCTGGCGCCTCATCGCCCGTCCGCACACCGGACTGGTGAACATCGGGCGCGACGAGCCGGTGCGCATGCGCGACCTCGCGGAACGCGTGCGCGAGCACGTCGGCCGCAAGATCGAGATCGTGCACGAGGAGCCGGACTACGGCGCCGGCTTCGCGCCCATCCGCCACCGCCGCCCCGACTGCACGCGCCTGCACGAGCTGCTGCGCTACGAGCCGAAGCACGACCTCGAGTCGATCCTGCGCCGGTTCGTCGGCGCGGTCCAGCGCACGCGCAAGTAGGTCGCCCGCCTACGTCCCGCGCGCGGCGCGCACCCAGGCGAGGTAGGGGGCGTGGCCCGACTCGACCGGCAGGCTGATGAGCTCCGGCGTGTCGTAGGGATGGATGTCCGGAAGCGCGGCGATGAGGGCGTCGACGGCGTCCGCGGTCGTCTTGATGACCAGCAGGCTCTCGGCGTCGTCCTGGATGCTTCCGTCCCACCAGTAGAGACTGCGCGCGCCGGGCAGGATGTTCACGCACGCCGCGAGCTTGCGCTCGAGAATGGCGCGCGCGATCGCCGGGGCGCCTTCGACCGGTGCGGTGCAGAGCAGCACGCGGACGTCGGTCATGACTCCGGCTTGTCCTCCGGCGCGCCCTCGGGCGAGTTCTCCGACGTGTTCTTGCGTCGACGGCGTCCGCCCCGGCGTCGACGGCGTCGCGGGCGCCGCGCATCCTCGGCGCCGAGGTTCTTACTCAGCTCCAGCCACGCATCGAACGGATCCTCCTCGCTCTCGTCCTCCGGCTGGATCGGGCCGAGCAGCTGGCGCAGCATCGCCGCGTCCTTGAAGTGCGGGCGGAAGCAGAAGCGCCGCGCGCCCTTCCGGTTGGGCGGCGTCCGGAAACGCACCTGCGCCGCGAGGCAGTGGCGCGCGAGCGTGCTGTCGCGGCGCGCCACCGTCAGGCGTACGCAGAGCGGCTGCATGGTGTCCGCCAGCAGCACCTCCGCTTCGTGGTCGGTGTGGACCGGCCGCCGCGCGTAGAGACGCTGCGCCAGCGGCGCGAAGAGCACGGCGATCATCAATCCCTGCGAGATGCCGTTGCGCGCTCCGCCGCTGATCGACTCGATGCGCGGAAGCGCCGCGAAGAATTCGTCGGGCATCGGGGTCAGCTCGGGCAGCATCACGTCGAGGCAGCCCCAGTCGCGCAGCAGTTCGAAGGCGCGCTGCGATCCCCGGCCGCTCATCAGGCGGTAGAGCTCCTCGAGCACGCGCGCCGTCGACGCCTTGGCGAGATCGCCCGCGGTCGCGCGCAGCGCGGCGTCGAGTTCCGGATCGGCATCGAACCCGAGGCGGCCCATGAACTTGGCCGCCCGCAGCGCGCGCACCGGGTCCTCCCGCAGCCGGACCGGCGCGTCGCCGATGGTGCGCAGCCGGCGCGCATCGAGATCGTCGAGGCCGCCGACGTGGTCGATGACGCGGCGCTCCTCCGGATCGTAGAAGAGCGCGTTGATCGTGAAGTCGCGGCGGAACGCGTCCGACTCCTCGGTGCCGAAGACGTTGTCCCGCTTGATGTACGGGTCGTCCGTGTCCGTCTCGTCGGGCGGCGCGCGAAAGGTTGCCACCTCCAGCACCTTGTCGCCGAACCGGATGTGCGCGAGCCGGAAGCGGCGGCCGATGATGCGGCTGTTGCGGAAGAGACGCTTGATCTGTCGCGGCCGTGCGCTGGTCGCGATGTCGAAGTCCTTCGGCTGGAGCCCGAGCAAAAGATCCCGCACGCATCCACCGACCAGATACGCCTGGAAGCCGTTGCGCTTCAGGCGCCGGATGACCTTGTAGGCATCCTCATCGATCGCCGCGCGGGGAATGCGGGATTCCTGCGGGGCCGGGGTTGCTTGTTCGTGCTGCATAGGGACGATGTCCGCGTCCGGCCAGCCGCGGTAGAGCGCGGAGACTACCCTGTGCCGCACGGACCGTCAATCGATGCCGTTCGCAGGTCTGGAGCTCAGCCCGTTCACGTTTTCGGCCATCGGCGCCGTCTGCGCGCTGGCCTCCGGCATGGCGTGTTACCTCCTGCGCGATCCCGCGCGTCGCTTCGACCTCGTCGCCCGCAGCCGGCGTGATCGGTTCGGCTCCGGACAGATTCCGCTGGTCGGCGGTCCCGCGCTCGGCATCGGCTGTCTCGTCGCGCTCCTCGCGACGCGACCCGAGGGCGTCACCGGTCCGCTCGTGCTGGCCGGGCTCTTCCTGCTCGTCGGCCTGCTCGATGACCTGTTCGAGTACCGCGCCGGCGTGAAGATCGCGCTGCAGGCGGTCGCCGCCCTGATGGGCGTGCTGCTCATCGTGACCAGCTGGTCGCACGTCGGTCTCGCCTTCCTCGTCGTGCTGCTGCTCGTCAACGCGTGCAACTACCTCGACAACATGGACGCGTTGCTGAGCGGTGTCACGCTCGTGCTGGCGCTCGGGCTCGTGCTCGTGCCCTTTGGCGGGCACGTCGGCTCCACGCTGCTCATCTGGGCGCTGCCGGGTGTCTTCTTCTTCACGCTGCCGCCGGCCCGGGTCTACCTCGGCGACTCCGGCAGTCACCTGATCGGGGCGCTCCTCGCGGTCGACGTCATCGACCTGCTGATCGACCCGATGGTCGGTGTCCGCGGAGATCGCATGCTGGCGCTGCTGCTGCTCTTCGCGGTGCCGATCGCCGACGTCGCGACGGTCACCATTTCGCGGCGCCGGCGCGGCCGTCCGATCTTTCGCGGCGGCACCGATCACATCTCGCATCGCCTCGTGCGCAACGGGTTCTCGGTGCCCGGGGCGGTCGGATTGCTCGTGCTAGCATCCGCCGTGTGCACGGTCGCGGCGCTGCTGCTCTTCTATCGCTCGTCCTGACGGCGTGCGCGGCGACCGTCCCGCCGCCGCGGTTGCCGCCGCCCGGCGTCGAGCCCACGACCGAGCCGCCGCCCTCGTCGCGCGTCGCGACCGACGGCATGTCGGATGGGCCGGCACCGCGCTGGATCGAGTTGACCGTCACCACGGCGGAGAAGAGCGTGTCGATCGGCGCCTGGTGTCGCGAGGAGGTCTGGACGCCGCTCGAACGCGCGGCGCCGGTGACCTTCGTCCGGCGGCAGACCTGGAGCCAGCTCGGAAAGCGCAAGCCGAAGCAGGTCCGAACCATCGACGACAGCATCTGGAACGGCATCCGCGCCCGCTTGCGCCCGACGACGCAAGGCGCACTCGACTTTTTCGTCGAGGTCAGCGCGGCGGAGATGGAGCGCGGCGCGACCACGTTCACGTGGGGCGCGTCGATCGAACTCGACGACCCGAAGCAGCGTACCTACCGGTTCGCGGGCCGGGTGCCGGCGGGTTACGCGGGGCCGGTCGCGGCCTGGGGTGCGCTCTCCGTCGCGGTCCGGGACGAGCCCGGCGATGCGCGCGGACTGCGCCGCACGCGTTTCACGCACGGCTTCGTGGCGGGCGGCCGCCGCGCGCGCGCCGAGTACGAGGAGCTGACGTTCGACCCGGCCGATCCGGTCGTGCGTGAGTACGACGGCGTGCTGCAGGCGCGATTCGCGCTTCTCCCTCGTCGCGCGGCCGCCGGATTCCGATACGAAGGGGAGTGGAGGGGCACCACCGGATTTGCC
>JBCDBY010000334.1:0-4740 GCA_039182715.1 Planctomycetota bacterium | reverse complement strand
CGCGGGACGGCACGCTGGCGCTCGGCGACCTCTGCTATGCCGAAGGCCTGCTCGCGCTCGCGGTGATGCGCTACGCGGAGCACGGCGCGACGACGCTGTCGCGCGCGCGGCGGCTGAACTGCGCTGAGGCGTACCTCGCGCTGGACCGGGTCGACGAGGCGGTCGCGACCCTCGACGCCGTCGACGCCGACGGGGAGTCTCGCTACCACCTGCTGCGCGCGCGCGTGGCGCGGCAGCGCGCCGATTCGAACGCCGCGCGCGCGAGCTGGCAGCGGGCGCTGGAGCTCGACCCGCTTGCCGGCGAGGCGATGATGGGACTCGGGGTGCTGCACCTGGAGACCGGCAGCCTCGATCGCGCCGGGTTCTACTTCGAGCGCGCCAGCCGCACGCCGAGCCACCGGCTCGGCGCCCTCGTCCAGCTCGCCCAGCTGGCGGTGGAGCGGCAGGAATACGAAGACGCGGTGAAGCGGCTGGAGGAGGCGATCGACCGGGGGGCGGGGCGTCTCGTGGAGCGCTATCTCGCTCGCATCCGGCGTCTTGCCGCGCTGGGCGACTGATCCGGCCCAAGAGCCGGATTCCCCCTACTCCCGTAAGGATTTCCGGCCAAAAAACCTCGGCTCGCCTGAACGCTTTGGGTACAACGTGCGGCCCGTAATTGATTCCCATTCTCAAAATCATCCCTGAGGGATCAGGAGACCGCGCGATGCATAGATGGAAGACGTTCACGATGTTGCTCTGCCTTTGGGCGGGGTTCGTGGCGCTGGCGGGCGAAGCCGCCGGGCAGGACGACCCCGCGTCGGCCGAGACCGCCGCGGACGAGTCGAAGCGTCCGGATGACGACAGCCGCGCCGACGACCTCGTCGTCACCGGCCAGTTGCTGGAGCGCGAGCTGCAGGAGACGGCCGAGAGCATCTCGATCGTCGACGAGGCGACCTTCGAGGAGCGGGGCCTGTTCGACATGAACGACATCTACCGGCAGCTGCCCAACGTGTCGGAGGTCAACGAAGAGGGCTTCTCCATTCGCGGCATCACGCAGAACAGCATCGCGACGGGCGGCGGCGCCGGCGAGTTGGCGGCCTACCTCGTCGACGGCGTGGCGCTCACCAACTTCGCGCTGCGCTTCGCGCCGAACCGACTGTGGGATGCGCGCCAGGTCGAGGTACTGCGCGGCCCGCAAACGACCAGCATCGGCCGCAACGCGCTTGCCGGCGCCGTGGTCGTCAAGACCAACGATCCCGTCTTCACGCGCGAGTTCGCCGGCCGTGCCCGCGTCGGGACGGCGAAACTGTTCGGCTTCTCGGCGCTCGCCAACACGCCCATCGGCACCGACCACGCGATCCGCGTGGCGTTCGACTGGGACCGCAGCGACGGCTTCGTCAGCAACCCGACGCGGGGCGAGGACGACTACGACAGGCGGCGCAACCTGACAGCACGCATCAAGTGGCTCTGGGAGCCGGAGAGCAACGATCGCTTTCGCCTGCTCCTGACGGTGCAGTACGGGCAGACGCGCCGCGGCGAGAACCTCGTGTCGCTCGACGACCCGGGCGCCCGCGAGAACTTCTCCAACCTGCCGGCCAACGAGGATCTCGACATCGTCACGACCGGCCTCGACATCAATTACGACCTCGGCGGTCACTGGACGCTGCTCTCGCGCACCACGTTCCTCTACTCGGAGTACGAGCGCTTCGACGACGCGGACCAGTCGGCCGACGGCGGCAACGCCTTCCTGAGCCGGGACGCCAAGCAGCGCAACATTACGCAGGAATTCCGGTTCATGTTCGACAACAAGGAGGGCCTGCGCGGCGTGGTCGGCGTCTACCTGGGCACGCAGCGCATCGACAGCGAGTCGCCCGCCCTGTTCAACATCAGCCCGGCCGACGTCGGCGTGCCTCCCCCGCTTCTGCCGTTCTACGCGGATCCGCTCGAGGCGAGCCGGGACAGTACGTCGAAGACGGATACCGACAACATCGCGATCTTCACGGAGTGGGACAAGGAGATCAACAAGTGGACGATCTTCGCGGGTCTCCGCTGGGACTACGAGCGGTTCAAGAACGACTCCGACCAGACAATCGAACTGATCACCGATCTGCCCGACCCTGCGAATGCGCCGGGCGGCGCGAACGGACCGATCGGCCAGGGCATCGCGGCGACCAACGCGGCGATCCTGTCGCAGACCGGCTCCTCGACGTTCAACTCGTCGACCAACTACAACGCGCCCATCCCGAGCATCGGCGTCTCCTACGACTGGACCAAGGACCTGCGCACGAGCCTCTTCTTCAAGCAGGGCTATCGCGCGGGCGGCGCCGAACTGACGATCACCGGCCGCGAGAACGAGTACGACCCGGAGATCCTGTCGAACTTCGAGTTCTCGGTCCGTTCCCGCTGGCTGGACGGGCGCCTGATCGCCAACCTGAACATCTACTACGGCCTCTGGAATGACCAGCAGGTGTCGGTGCAGCAGAGCGACAACACGTTCGACGTCATCATCGAGAATGCAGGCGAGTCGACCATCGCCGGATTCGAGTTCGACTCCTTCTACACCGTGACGCGGTGGTGCTACATCAACGCATCGGTCGGTTACGCCTACACCCGCTTCGACAAGTTCGAAAGCTCGCAGGGCGACCTGACCGGGAACCGGTTCGCGCTCGCACCGGAGTGGACGGCCGCGCTCGGCGTCACCTTCCGCCCCAACGAGTCGTGGCGCATCAACATCAACGCGACCTACCGCAGCGAGTCGTTCGCGGACGTGCAGAACACGATCCAGCTGGACGGCTTCATCGTGACCAACATCAACGTGGGCTACGACTACAAGAGTCTGTCCCTGAACTTCTACGTCAATAACGTGTTCGACGAGACCTACATCCTGTTCGCGTCGCAGGCGCCCGCCGGCGGCCTCAACGGCGTCGTGGGCAACCCGCGCACATTCGTCTTCGAACTCGTCTATCGCTTCTGAAGCGCTGCGCATGCAGGAAGCGACCACGGCTGTTGAGTCCACTCCCGCGTCCGCGCGCGCTTCGGCGCGTCGGGCGCGGCAGGGGCTCCCCCTCTACGGGCTGCTCTGGCGCTGGCACTTCTGGACCGGCATCCTCGTCGTGCCGTTCCTGCTGATCCTGGCCGTCACCGGCGGGATCTACGTCTTCAAGGACGAGCTCGACCCGTTCGTGCACCCCGGGCGGTTCTTCGTCGACGTGCCGCCCGGCGCGGCACGAGTGCCCGCCTCCGCCGCGCTGACTGCGGCGATCGAGGCGACGCCCGGGTTCGAGGCGAATCAAATCATCGTCTTCGACGACCCCGCGCGGACCTACCACGTCCTTCTCGTCGAGGAGCACGAGCATGTGCCCGGTGAGTCACATCCCGTGGTCGAACGGCGCTTCGCCGCCGTCGATCCCTACAGCGGCGCGGTCGTCGACCAGTGGAACTTCCGCGAGGAGTTCTTCTACATCGTCAAGATGCTCCACCGGCGGCTGCTGGCCGGAACGCCCGGCCGCATCCTCGTGGAGCTGGCGACCTGCTGGACGATCGTGCTGCTGTTCACCGGGCTCTATCTCTGGTGGCCGCGCGGACGCCCCAACCGCAGCGTCTGGCTCCCGAAGATCCGCGGGACCAAGGCGCACGCCGCGCTGCGCAACGTGCACGCGGTGATCGGCGCCTACTCGGTGCCGCTGGCGTTCATTCTTTCGTTCACCGGGCTCTTCTTCGCCAAGGTCTGGAGCACCGCCTACCTCGGCATCGGCCTGGCGACGGGCCACCTCGATCCCGCGATGCTCGAGATGACGCCCTCGACGGTGATCGAGAACGCGACGCCAGTTTCCGTCGACCGCGCGATCGAGGCCATCACGCCGCTGCGCAGCAACGACCACTCCCTGGAGATCTCGCTTCCGGACGGCCCGGAAGGCTCCTACCGGATCCAGGAGGTCGACTTCGAGAACCTCTCGAAGATCTCCGGCTACGACGTCGATCAGTACTCGGGAGAGGTGCTCGGGCTGAAGCGCTGGGACGACCTGCCCGCGATGTTCCGCGGACGCATCCTCGCGCTGTCGATTCACCTCGGCCAGATCTACGGCATGTGGACGAAGGTGCTCGCGTTCGTCTCGATGATCCTGATCATCGCGGTCGCGGTGCTGGGCGTCTGGATGTGGCTCCACCGGCGGCCGGCCGGCAAGACCGGCTTCCCGCGCGGCTCGCTGCGCAAGCCGGTTGGACGCGGCGTCAAGCTACTCATGATCGTCGGCGGGGTCCTTATGCCCGTGGCGGGCATCTCCATGCTGCTGATTCTCCTGGGCGACCGCATCGTTCAGCGCTTCCGCGCGCGCCCGGCATAAGCTTCGCGAACCGAATCGCGCGGCTCTTCGTTCCCAACGAACCATGACCCAACGCACCCGCACGCTCGCCGTCGTCGTCTTTTCGCTCGCCGTCATCGCCAGCGGCCTCGGCCGCTTCCTCCTGGCCGAGGGCGGCCACAAGGGGCTCTGGTTCGGCCTGGTCATGGGTGGCCTCGGCCTCGCCGGGGCAGCGCTGATGCGCGCCGGCTGGGGCAAGGCCGGAACCGGCGTCGCAGCCTTTGCGGTGCTGCTCGTCGGCGGCTGGTTCTTCTTCGAGTCCTTCATCCGCAAGGGCTGGGCGAGCGCGGAGTGGCGCCAGATCATCGTGCTCGCCCTGGCGGTGGTGGTCGCCGTCGTGCTCTGCGTGCCGAGCCGGGCGCGGGATTAGCCTGCATCGGCAGGACCCCGCGCGGAGGAT
>JBCDBY010000333.1:0-4807 GCA_039182715.1 Planctomycetota bacterium | reverse complement strand
GTGCGCAGCACCGGCCACGACGCGCGCGCGCCGAGCATGCGAATCATGATGATGGCCAGCACGAGCGCGCCCGCCCACATGCCCATCAGCCCGAGGAAGAGGATGGCCCAGTGGTGGCTCATCCGTCGCAGTTCGGGATCTCGATGTCGGGCGCGTCCGGCGCGTCGCCGACGAACCGCGACAGTTCCGCCAGCCCTTCGTCGGCGAGCCCGACCAGCCGCGGCCCCTCGCGCACCATGCCGAAGAGGTCCCGCGTCGCGGTGCCGCGGTGCTCCGTCTCGCAATAGACTTCGCGGCCGGGCTCCAGCAGCAGGTAGAGACGCCCGTCGGGACCGGGCGCCATCGCGCGCACCGGCGCCGACACGGGAATCCGACGCCGCTCGGCGACTCCGCCCGGCACCGGCCGGTATCCGATGACCTCGGTCGCACCGCCGACCCAGAACCCACCGGTATCGACCGCGAGTGCGCGCAGGTCGAAATCCTCCGGCAGCGTCAGCTCGAGCGGATGGTCCCCCAGGCGGAAGAGCTGGCGCGGACAACCGAGCAGCAGACCGCCCCCCATCGTGAAAGCGATCGCGCGCGCGCCCGGCGGCACCGGGATCGTGCCCTTCGCGCCCCAACGCCAGAGCGCGTCGTCCGCGAGAATCGCGAGGTCCTCGCCGTGGAAGGCGAGCGCCATCGCGGGGGCCGGCAGCTCGTGCCGCTCGTCGAGCCAGAGCACGGTGCCCTCCTCGTCGAGGCACGCGAGGCGCCCCTCGTCCGAGCGGACGAATGCGAACGGTTGGTCGAAAGGTCCGAACTGCACGCTGCCGATTGGATCAGCGCGCCTCGGCCTGCGCCACTTTCGCGCGCAGCGCGGCGATCTTCGCCTCGAGCTCCATCGATTGACGCGTCAACTCGATGACGCGCTTCTCGAGCTCCGCCGCGCGCTTCTCCTGATCCTTCAGATCGATCTCCGCGAGGCGCTTGCTCTCCTCCTCGCTGATCGGTTTCGCAACCGGCTTCGTGGGCGACTTCGCGGGCGACGCCGACGGCCTCGCCGTGGGACGCGCCCCGCCGAGACCCACGAACGCGCGCGCGCCGTTGATCATGATCACCTGGTTGCCCATCTGGACGACCTGCTGTGCCGCCGGCTGCGCCTGGTACCGGCGCATCGACTGCTGGATGCGGTTCGCCAGTTCCTGCAGCTGCATGCGCGCGCTCGCGTCGCCCTTCTGCGCGTCGGTGATGAGCGCATCGAGCGCCGGGATCTTCGCCGGTTTGAAGGTGGGCATCGGCTGGGCGGCCTTCGCGTCGGCGCGCCGCTTTCGCTCCGCGTGCAGCTTGTCGCGCTCCGCCCGCGCCTTCTCCAGCTGCGCCGCCCCGCGCGCCTTCTTGAACTCCTTCTCGATCTGCGCGATCTCCTTCTCAAGGTCGCGGATCTTCTTGTCGATCGGGTCCTCCTCGGCGATCACGATCGCGGCGAGCAGGCAGAGCGGCAGGGTGAGGCGCAGCATGGTTTCCTCCTTCTATTCGGCATCGCCGCGGAGATGCCGCAGCTTCGGGATGCGATACGACTCGGCGACGCGCTTGTCGATCGCCTCGAGCTCGCTCGCTCGCACGGCGAAATCGCTCGCGACGCCCTCGAACTCGAACACGTGGAACCCGTCGACCGGTTGCGTCAGCGCCACGGCGATATCGGCGATCTCGGAGATCTCCTTGCCGTTCACCCGCTGCACGGGCGCGTGGCGCAGGCCCTCGAAACCCTTGTTGGACGGGTCGGCGAAGACGCGGTCGACGTAGACGTGGCGCCGCCGTCCCTCGCCCTCGTCCCAACCCTCGCGCTCGCGGTAGCGACGCAGAAAGACGCCGCCGGGCGAGCGCGGAATGTAGACGCGCTCGTGGAGCTCCAGCAGGACCAGCCCACCGACGACCAGGTACTGCGGCCGGCCGGCGCCCGGACCGCTCGGCACGTTCCGCACCGAGTCGGGCCAGGCCTTCAGCTCGACGTCGAGTTTCTTCGGCTCGCCGCCGCGCAGCACCACGACCGGGATGGTATCGCCCGCGTAGCGCCGGCCCTGGAAGAGCCAGCTCGCGTTGAGGCGCCCGTGCTGCTCGTGCTCGAACTTGCCCTCGTCGTCGATGGCGTAGCCGTCGACCGAGGTGATGACGTCCTTGGGCTGCAACACGCCGGCACCGGTGCGACCGGCGACCGTGCGCACCACGCCCAGGCCGTGCTGGTTCTCCTGTAGTCCATAGAAGGAGCGCAGGTCGTCGCGCAGCAGCGGCTGGATCCAGATGCTGGGGCCGGGGCAGCCGGCGTAGGTGCCGTCCTCGTGATCCTTCATGTACTTGCGGATCGTCTCGATCGAGGTGATGCGACCGCGCTGGCGCGAGCGGAAGGTGAGCAGGCCGACGATCTTGCCGTCCTTGATCGCCACCTGGCCGTTGCCGCCGCCGGTGCCGCTGGTCTGCAGCTCGAGCGCAAGCACGGTCGGACTCGCCGTCGCGCGGACGACGCGGGCCGGCGCGCGCTCGATCATGTTGTCGGGATTGAGCTCGTAGATATCGAACTCGTCGTCGAGCTTGACGGAGTCACCGAGCGCCAGCGGCGCCAGCTCCTCGCGCAGCTTCGGATCGGTGATCTCGACCAGCGCGAGGTCCATGCGCGGATCGGCGTGCTTGAGCTTGGCCGGGTAGCGCCGTGCGCTGTTCGAGATCTGCACCTCGATCATGAGCGCGTCGGTCACGTTGCCGGCGGTCGTCAGGATGACGCCGGGCTGGACCATCACGCCGCGCCCGGTCACGTTGCGGACGCGCGACTTCTTCCAGGGTGAGTTGGCGTCGTAGGACTGGCTGGTCACGTTGAGCTTGACCAGCGCCTTGCGCAGCTTGGGCGCGAGGTCGTCGGCCGACGCGATCGGCGCGACGAGCACGAGAATCAGCAGGATGCGCATCTACTTGCTCCCCTTCACGTAGCGATCCTCGAGAATGCCGTAGCGCTCGCAGATTTCCGGATGCACGCGCGCCAGCTTCTCGCGCGACAGCACCAGCGGCGCGACGTTCACGCCCTCGAACTCGATCACGATGCGATCCTCCTTGCCGGCGTCGATGAGACGCGTGAATTCGGCGAAGTCCTTCGGCTCGCGGCCGTTGACCTTCGCGACGATCTGGTTGCGGTATTCCTGGTAGCGCGTGCTGGCGTGCGGCAGGACGCGGCTGAGGATGACGAGCTGCTCGCGCGTCTTGCCCTCCTTCGCGACCGTGCGGTAGTACTGCTGCATCACGAAGGCGAGTTCCTCGTTGCCACGCGAGCTGCGCAGGTAGTTGATCGTGAGCGGCACGAAGACGTAGCCGCCCTTGACCATGTACTCCGGGCGCTTGTCGTAGATGAAGCTGGGCGACATGCGCGCCGCCCACGCCTTGAGCGTGATCGGCACGTCCATCGCCTTGCCGTCGCGGCGGACGGTCAGGGTGACGGTATCGCCGACCTGCTTCTCCTCGACGATGAAGCTGAAGTCGAAGAACTCGTCGCCGATCTTGACGGTTCCGTCGTTCTGCACCTGCACGCCGTCGATCTTGGTGAGCACGTCGTTGCGCTGCACCTTGCCGACCGCGCTCGCATACGGCATCGCCTTGAGGATCACCACGCCGGTCTCGTCCTTGGGCACGCCCAGGTAGGCGCGCAGCGAGTCGTTCTCCAGAGACTCGGTGTAGAGGCCGAGCTCGGGGTAGCCGTGGTACGTGCCGTCCTCGCAGTCGGCGAGGAAGTGCTGCATGACCGAGGGCGGAATCATGTAGCCGATGTTCTGGGCGAAGAACTGGCCCTGGAACGCGACGCCGACCACCTCGCCGTTCTGCATGACCGGGCCGCCGCTGTTGCCGGGGTTGATCGCCGCGTCGATCTGGATGGCGAGGTGCTGGTCCGCGCCGCTGTGCGCGTAGGTGCGGAACTCGATGCGCGAGACGACGCCCTCCGTCACGGAGAGGCGCGTGCCGCCCATCGGGTAGCCGACCGCGGAGACCGTCGAGCGCAGGCTCGGGCGGGCGCCGATGACGAGCGGCGTCATGCCCTCGAAGAACTCGGGGTCCTTGACCGTGATCAACGCGAGGTCGCAGTCGTGTCCGGCGAAGAGCACCTCCGCCTCGTACCGCTTGGTGCGATCGGCGCGCTTGACGAGCAGGCTCTTCGCGTTGGAGACGACGTGCGCGTTCGTCATCAGCCGGTTGCGGCCGATGTAGAAGCCCGAGCCGCTCGACCGCTGCGGGCGCGGCCGCTGCCAGGGCTGGTAGTAGTCCTCGTCCTGGCTCACGACGAAGATCTGCACGACCGAGGCGCGCAGCTGCTTGAGTTCGCTCTGCGGCTCCGCCGGCTTGAGTTCGGGTTTCGGATCCTGCGCCTGGACGACCGTCGCCAGCGCGAGCACGAGCATGGCCCACTTCTGCATGCGGCGATTGTACGGGCGGAGTTCTGTCACAATGGGATCGTGATTCTCAAGGGGATGTGCCTGCTGTTCCTGCTGGCCGGCGAGGAGGTCGTGCCGCAGCCCTTCGTCTGGAAGCAATTCCAGGGCAATGCGGCGCGCGACAACTTCCGCCGGCGCGCCGACGGCATCGTTTGGCCCAAGGTCGCGTGGCACGTCCCCGGCCTGGCCGGACAGCCGTCGTTCGACGGGCGGTTCGTCTACTCGGGGGGCAAGAAACTGGCCCGCGTGGACGCGCGCAACGGCAAGGTCACGCACGCGGTCGAGCCCGAGGCGGCCGATGTCCACTTCGCCCAGTCGCCGGTGCTGGGCGACCGCGTCGTGATCGCCCGGCGGACCGACGG
>JBCDBY010000332.1:0-4834 GCA_039182715.1 Planctomycetota bacterium | reverse complement strand
GTGACGAACAGGCCGCCGGAGCCGCCGCGCGCCGGATCCATCGACTCGTAGACGACGTACTTCCCGTCCGGCGAGACGCTCGGCACCTGGTAGAAGCTCGTGCCGGTCGAGATGCGACGAACGTTCGAGCCGTCGATGTTCATGACGAAGATCGCCTGCGGGCCCTGGCGGCCCGAGTCGAAGACGATCTGCTTGCCGTCGGGCGTGAACGTCGGGTCGTCGTCGGCGGCCGGGTTGCGCGTGAGCTGCGTGAGCGCGCGCGTCTCGACCTCGATGAGCCAGATGTCCTTGTTGCCCGAGCGGTCGGAGCAGAAGACGAGGTGCTTGCCGTCCGGCGACCAGTTGTGGAAGAAGTCGCCCGCGCGATGACGCGTGAGCGCCGTCCTGCGACCGGTCCGGACGTCGAGCAGGAAGATGTCCTCGTTGCCGCGCGCCTTGGAGAAGTAGGCGATCGTGCGGCCGTTGGGCGAGAAGCGCGGCCACTGGTCCATCGCGGGGCCGGAGGTGAGCTGGCGCGCGTTGCCGCCGCCCGACGGCATCACCCAGATGTCGCCGCGCAGCACGAAGGCGGCCTGCCGCCCGTCCGCGCTGATGTGGATCTGCTCGCCGCCGCGCGTGATCGTGCGCTGGATGACGCCGCTATGGCGCACGTCCGACTGCACGTCGAGCTTGAGCGCCTTCGTCTTCGCCTTGGGGTCGGTGAGGTCCTGGAGGTAGAGCTGGCCGCGGCGCTCGAACGCCGCCGTCTTGCGGTCCCACGCGAGGCGCGGGCGGTGCACGTCGTCCCCCTTGAACTTGGTGACCTGCTTGCGCTCCGCGCCGGTCACCGCCGCCATGCGGTAGATGTTGGCGACGCCCTTCTCCTCGGCCACGAAGTAGAGCGACTTGCCGTCCGCGCTGAAGTACGGGAAGCGCTCGTTGCCGGGGGTCTTGGTGATCTGGACCGGCGTGCCGCCGGCGGTGGGCACGATGTAGATGTCGTGGTTCGCGGCGCCTTCGTAGTTGTCCCAGTAGATGGTGATGAAGCCGCGCACGTACGCGATGCTCTTGCCGTCGGGGCTGTAGACGCCCTCGGACGCGCCGTCGAAGGTGAGGCGTCGCGGGGTGCCGCCCTCGAGGTCGACCTCGTAGAGATCGGTGCGCCCCGAGTCGACGTCACGGTTCGACATGAAGAGGATGCGCTTGCCGTCGGGCGACCAGTCGCACAGCGCCTCGAAGGCGGAGTGGAAGGTCACCTGCTTCGGCACGCCGCCGGTGATCGGCAGCACGAAGATGTCGTGGCCGCCGTTGCGCTTCGAGGTGAAGGCGATCATCTTGCCGTCGGGGCTGACGCGCGGCAGCGTCTCCTGCGCCTCGTGGATCGTGAGGCGCTGGGCGTGCGTCTTGCCGTCGACGTCGGAGACCCAGATGTCCCCGCGGTAGCAGAAGACGACCTTCTTGCCGTCCGGCGTCAGGTTGGGGTAGCGAAGCCCGGAACTGGGCTTGGCGAAGGCCGGAGCGGCCATGAGCAGGACCCCGAGGATGGGGACCAGCCCGAGCGATTTCAGCGCGCGCATGCGTTCTCCTACGCTTGAGAGGTTGGATGGGAGCAAGACCATCAATATAGGCCTTTCACACTCACTACGCCCGAACTTGCCCCACGGATGGACGGATCCCGTTCCGGTCCACCGAAATCGTGCGAAATGGCGGTTGGATGTCGTATTCTTCCGCCCATGGAGCAGATCAAGGTCGATGACCGCAACGACGCGCGCTGGCTGATTCTGAGCGGGGAATGGGACCAGCCCGACGTCCTCCAGCTCAAGAGCGAGTACGACGGCGCCATCAACGACGCCCCCGGCGACGTGGTGATCGACCTCGGCGGCGTCACCTTCATCGGCACGCTCGGCATCGGCCTGCTGCTGACGACCCGCAAGAAGCTCTTCCAGAAGAGCTCCGCGCTCAAGCTGGCGAACATCCCGCCCACGGTCCAGAAGTCGCTGCAGGCGATGAGTCTGGATGAAGTGTTCGAGATTGCGGAGTAGTTGGGCTGCGAGCCGGAAGCGAGCTCAGGTTACGCGTGGGTTCGGCTCGTAGCTCGCGACTCGCAGCTTTCAAAACTCCCAGACGAACACGAACCGCAGCGTGAAACTCTGGGTCCGCTCCCCCGCCAGGGGAAACCAGAAGTCGAGGTCGAAAGACCACTGATCGGAAATCTCCCGACCCAGCTTCGTCTTCAGAAGCAGCATCTGGTTCTTGCTGCCCTCGAGGTTCGCCGTGTAGTCGGCGGTGATCGCGAACCAGTGCACCGGGCTCTTGCGCCGGTCGAACTCCCACGCCGCGGACAGCTCGACGTTGAGCGCACTGAGCCGCTCGCGCGCGGTCGTGTTCGCGAACGCGTCGCTGCCGGGAATGTTGAAGCCGCGAATGCCGGCGGGGTTGACGCGATCGCCGTAGAGCCAGCGCAAGCCGGCGTACCAGAACATCGACTTCGTACGCAGCTTGAACCAGGTTGCGGGCGCGACGACCCAGTCCCCGGCACCCAGCGAGCGGCGCGCGCTGCCGGTCGGGAACAGCACGTCGAGCTCGAGTGACCACGCCTGAAACGTCGCCTCGCGCGACTCCGCCTCGAACGGGCGCCACGCCGCGTTCACGCGCACGTCCCCGATGCCGACGCCGGACGACGCCGTGCGCGTGTCCGAGGTGCCGAACGGAAGCAGCAGCGCAAGTCGCATCTGGTCGTCGCGCCCGAACGGCTGGGACGCGGTCAGGTTGAGAAAGATGAGATCTCCCTCGCCGCCCGACAGGCTGACCCACTCGAAGCCGACGCCGAGCCCGCGATCGAACTGCGTCGGATCGGTCGGGTTGATCGGACGAAAGCGGACGCCGCGGCTCGGCGGCGCCACCGGCGGCGGCCCCGCGTCGTCACGCGCGAGGTACTCCTCGACTTCGGCCGCGCGCTCCTCCTCGGCGAGGACCGGCGCGGCCAACACGAGCGCGAGGAGCAACCGGATCACTCGCGGGTCTCCCGCGGGTCTTCTCGCTGCGCCTCCCCGCCGGTGCGGTAGCGCAGCGGGGGCCGCGGCCGCTCGCGTTCGGTCTGGACGTCCGCCAACAGCAGGTCAATGCCCTTCGAGAGCTGGCGGTCGACCCCCTTGGCCCACTCCTCCGGCTGCGGCCAGATCACCACGTCCGGCACCGCGCCGGCCAGCTCCATGTCCTGGCCGTCGCCCGCGACGAACCAGCCGCGGAACGGAAGGCGGAGAAAGCCGAAGCCCATGATGCGGGTGCCGCCGGTGCTGATGACGCCGCCCGCGGTCTGCACGCCGACGAGCCGGCCGCGCTCGAGCGTCTTGATCGCGTGGCTGAAGATCTCGGCGTTCGAGAAGCTGTTCTGATTGCAGAGCACGATGATCGGCCGGTGCCAGCGCGCGTAGACCAGACGGCCCTGCGGATAGCCCGCGCGACCGCCACGCGGCACGGTGACCGCGTGCACCGGCTGACAGAGCACCGTCAACAGGTGATCGGCGGTGAAGCCGCCGCCGTTCTCGCGCACGTCGATGACGAGCCCGTCCTTGCCGTGCCCCACCTTGTAGAGCTCCGCCTCGAAGCGCTCGAAGCTCGACCAGTTCATGCCGCGCACGTGCAGGTACCCGAGCGTGCCTTTGCTGCGCTCGTCGACGTAGCGGCGGTTCTTCTCGATCCACTCGTCGTAGAGCAGGCGTCGGATCTCGCCGCCCGACGCGGGACGGATCACGACATCGCGCTCCTTGCCGCCCTTGTTCCGCACGCGCAGCACGATGTCGCGCTGGGCCGGGCCGTTGAGCTGACGCGCGTAGTCCCTGGCCGGATCGAGATCGCGACCGTCCGCCTGCAGGATGACGTCCCCCACGTCGATGCGGCTCTTCTTGCGCCAAGCCGGACCGCCCTCGATGACGTGCGCCACCTTCAGGCCGGGGCCGGCGTGCTTCTCGTCGAAGCGGACGCCGAAATGCGGCGTGCGCTCCTGCCAGACCGGCGGCGTGAAGCCTCCCGGATCGCGCGCGCTGAAGTTGAGGTGGCTGCCGTTGAGCTCGCCGAGCATCATGTCGACCACCTGGTCGAGCTCCTCGACGGTCAGGCAGTCGCCCGCCATGGCGAGATACTTCTCACGCACCGCGTTCCAGTCGCGGTTGTTGAGCGCCGGGTCGTACCACTGGTCGCGCATGATGCGCCAGCTCATCTCAAAGGCGGCGCGGTGGCGCGCCGGCAGATCGAGCTCGTTCTCGATGCGGAACGGGTAGCCGGTGGCGCGTCCCTTGCTTGAGAGCGAGGTCGGCGCGCCGCCCGCGAGCCCGACGATCTGGTTGCCCTCCTTGAGCCAGCGCCAGTCGCCGCCGCGGGTGGACGAGAGCAGTTTGGGCTTGAGGTCGTCCGGCGGCGAGATCGTGTAGATGCCCTCCTTGCCGTCGATCGTGGCGCGGAAGCAGAGCTTCTTGGAATCGTGCGACCAGAAGAGATTGCGCTCCGATACGCCGGGCAGCGATACGCGTCGAATGCGTTCGCTGATGCCGTCGAAGTCGATCGCGGGCACACTCGATTTCCTCGCTGCCGGCTTCTTCTTTTCCGCGGCCGGCTTCGCGGCGCCCATGCCCTTCAGCCACTTCTCGAACGCGGACGGCGCGGGCGCGGCGGCCGGCGCCTTCTTCGGCCTGGCCTGCTTGCGCCCCTTCATCTTCTTCTCGGCCTTCTCGACCTTGCGGTCACGCCGCGACTGGTCGTCGTCCGCCTTGCGCAGGTAGACGAAGTGGATGTCGCTCTCCTCGCGGTTGCGGCGGCCGATGAAGGCGAGCATCTTCCCGTCGGGCGAGAAGACCGG
>JBCDBY010000331.1:0-4872 GCA_039182715.1 Planctomycetota bacterium | reverse complement strand
GTTGGGGAGTTGCCACGTCGAACGGCCGATTCACCCGCTCCGGCTCGACGGTTTCCCGGGGGACCCGGTCGTGGAAAACCTGTTCCCGCTGCGCGATGGCATGAGCTGGACCTTCGAGGACAAGCTGGCGCCGGACACGCCGCCGCTCAAGCTCACGGTGCGCAGCGTGGGCATCAACAGCTATGTCCTGGAGGGCGGCCGGGCGGCGGATCGCATCGAAATCGCCTGGAACGGTGAGTTTCTCGAGCTCAGCCGCGAGGGACAGCTCATCGACCGCATTCTGAAGTATCCCGGTCGCGCGGGCGAGACCTGGGTCGTGAACCAGGCGATCTTCACGATCTTCGGCTACGACACCGTGGAGATCCTCGGAGAGCGCCGGCGCGCGCTGGTGGTCGCGGCGGATCGCCGTCAGATGCGAGAGATCGGCTGGTTCGTCCCGGACATGGGCTGGGTGCGCATCCGGACCGAGCGTCGTGGCCGCGCGCTGCACGACACCTATCTTGTCGCCTACGAGCCCGGCCGCATGAATTGACGCGGGCCCGATCGCACGGTACAAAATCGCGTTCCCATGAAGACGAAGATCCGGAACTCGAACACGAAGCGCCGCCGGCTCGGTTTCCGGGCTCGCATGAAGACGAAGAACGGTCGCAAGATCGTCAACCGTCGTCGCGCCCTGCGCGGCACGTTTCCTTAGTCGGCGGTGTTTCCCGCTGGACGCCCGGCTGGACTCCCGGTTGGGTCAGCCCTATGGCCGCTATAGCCCCATGGCTATTGGTTCCAATTGGACCCAATTGGCACAATTGGCGGCGTGACGGCGGAACGGCTCCTCGACGAGCGCTATGAAATTGTCCGTACCCTCGGTGCGGGCGCAGCGGGCCAGCTCTTCGAGGTTCGGGATCTGCAGCGCGAGGGCGACATTGCGGCGCTGAAGGTCCTCCGCCCGCGCGAGCGCGACCCCGGGCTGGTCCCGCTCTTTCGCGAGGAGTTCCTCCTTCTCGCCGGCATCGACCACCCGTCCGTCGTCCGAGCCCGCGACTTCGGCGTTCTGTCCAGCGGCGAGCCCTACTTCACGATGGACTTCGTGCCGGGCGAGAACGCCCGCGTGCTCGTGGCGGAAGATCGACTCGAGCCGGTCGACTACATCGATCTCTGCTCCTCGGTCCTCGGCGCGCTGGCGCGCGTGCACGCCCAGGGCATCCTCCACCGCGATCTCAAGCCGGAGAACATCATCGTCCGCCGGTCCGGCGAGCGGCTGGCGCCGGTGCTGGTCGACTTCGGCCTGGCCGGCGACATGGTCGAGGGGTCGACCGCGGTCAGCGGCACGCCGCCCTACATCGCCCCGGAGGTGATCGCCGGCGCCGCGCCCGACGCGCGCGCCGACCTGTTCGGGTTCGGCATGGCGCTCTACGAGATCTGTACCGGACGGCGCCCCGGCGAAGCGAAGCAGCTGCTGCGCGACGCGACGCGCCTGCTCGCGCCCGACAAACTGCGCACCTCGCTCGATCGCCAGGCGCGCGACTCGGTGCCCAAGAAGTTCGAGGACTTTCTCGTGCGCCTGCTCGCCGCCAACCCGGCCGCGCGCTACCCGACCGCCGGCGCGGCGCTCGACGCGCTCGCCTCGATCTACGAAGCGGACATCGAGGTGCCCACCGAGGGCCTGCGCGCCGCGGTGCACTCGGTCCAGGCGCCGCTGGTCGGTCGCGACGCCGCCCAGAAGGCGATGCTCGATCGCATCGATGCGCTGCGCGAGGGCAAGCTGCTCGAGCCGCTGGTCGTGGTGGCCGGTCGCGCCGGCTACGGCGTCACGCGACTGCTGCAGTCGGTGCGCCACCAGGCGTCGGCCGCCGGCTGCGAGGTCTTTGCCGGCCGCACGCTCGCGGAGCTGGGCCGCGCCGTCGCCGCGCGCCACGAGGGGATGAGGGTCGAGGGCGCGGCGCCGCACGAGATCATCTTCCAGCTCGACGCCGCGCTGCAGGACCCGAGCGTGCGTGAGCTGCCGGTGCTGCTGCTGGACGACGTGCACCAGATGAGCGACGCCGCGGTGCAGTCGGTGCGCGAGTGGGTCGCGTCGATGGAGAGCCGCCGCGGCCGCGTGCGCGCCCTCGTGGTGCTCGGCGGCTGCTCCGAGGGCGGCAGCGCCGGCGCCGAGCTGCTCGCCTCCGCGGGCCGCGCCGTTCCGCTCGAGCTGCGCGATCTGGCGCCGCTCACCGAGACGGACCTGCGCAGGGCGCTTTCGATCCTGCTCGGCGGCGCCGCCGTGCCGATGCCGCTCGTCGAGACGCTGCATCGCGCGACCGACGGTGCGCCGCGCGCGTTCGCGGAGCTGCTCGATCTGCTGGTGGAAAGCGGCGCGCTGGACGTCGCCGCCGACCCGCCGCGCCTCGACGAGGAGAAGCTGCGCGCGACGACCCTGCCGCAGTCGGTCATCGAGATCGCGCGTGCGCGCGCGGAGGACGCGTCGGACGCGGCGCGCGAAGCGCTGGGGCGCATGGCGCTGCTGCCGGTTCCGGCT
Organism: Planctomycetota bacterium; assembly: GCA_039182715.1. Classification (GTDB taxonomy): domain Bacteria; phylum Planctomycetota; class PLA2; order PLA2; family PLA2; genus JBCDBY01. Next base: position 2,360 of record JBCDBY010000331.1, on the reverse strand, counting down.
CCGCTGCGCGTGGCGCGCGTGCTGGCCGGTCCGGCGCTCGACGAGCTGCTCGATCGGGGCCTGCTGGTGCGGCAAGGCGCGCTGATCGAGTTCCCCTACGACCTGGCGCGGCGCGCGCACGACCTGTGGGATGCCGAGGACCGCCGCGCCACCGCGCACGCATTGGCCGACGCGCTCGGGGAAGAGGACGCTCCGTATCGCGCCTACCTCTGGATCGCGGCCGGCGACCGCGTTCGAGCGGTGGAGATCGGCCGCGAGGCGGCGGACGCGATGATGCGGGAGGGCCGCACGGACGAAGCGCGCGCCCTGCTGCGTGAAATCTGCGGCGACGAGCCGGACGAAGCGACCGCGACCGCGTATCTGCGCGCGCTCGTGGCGACCGGTGCGGTCGAGGAGGCGACGCGCTTCGGCACGCGGCTGCTCGAGAAGCAGCGCTCGAGCGCGATCCTGTTCGCCACCGCCAACGCACTGTCCCGCCTGCGGCGCCTCGACGAGGCTCTGCGCTTGTTCGAGCGCCACGAGCCGTGGCTCGAAGGGGTATCGCGCGTGCGGCTGCACCAGGGTCGGGCGGTGGTCCATCTGCAGCAGCAGAACTTCACGGCGGCCTACGAGTCGAGTCTGGCCGCCGAGCGCCTGGCCGGCGGCATTCACGGCATGGGCGGCGCCGTCGCTTCGGTGCGCGCCCGCATCTTCCGCGAGCGTTGCTGGCTCCAACGCGCCAAACAGCTCTACGACATCGCGTTGGAAGGCGACCTCACCGGCGTCACGCGCGAGATCACCCGGCTGAATCGCGCGGGCCTGCTGCTCACGCTCGGCCGCATCGTGCCCGCCCTGCGCGGCATGCGCGGCGTCAAGCCCGCGCGGGGCGGCCTGACCTACGCGATGATGCAGATGGCGCTCTCCGACGCGTTTGGACACGTCGGCCGCTACGCGCGCGCGCTTCGGCACGTCGAGGTCGGCCGGGAGATCCAGCGCGCGGCCGCCCGCGCGAAGTTCGTCGCGTGGTGCCTGCAGCACGAGGCGAAGCTGCTTCTGCTTCTCGGCCGTCCGGCGGAAGGAGAGGCGCGCCTGCTGCGCGCCCGCTCGCTCCCCGGCGTGCAGGACGATGCCGAAGCGCAGGAGGAAGTGCGCATCGCGCAGTCCGCCTTCCTGATGTACGCAGGGCAGATGACGGCGGCGCGCGAACTCGTCGAGGGCGACGGGGAGGCGGGCGAGGCGGAGGCGATGCGACGGGCGATGGCGCGCGCGCGCATTGCGCAGCTCGAGGGCGAGGATGCCGGCGAAACCCTCGCCGCCTGGCGCGAGGTCGTCTCCTGGGCGAGCCTGCGCCGCGACCGGCTGGTCATGGCGCACGCGCGCGTCGGCCTTGCGGAGGCGTACGCGCAGCAGGGCGCCTGGCGATTCGCCGAGCAGCTCGTCGAGCGCGGGCGCGGCGACCTCTTCGCCTGTCGCACCCCGGTGCGCGCCCGCGCGCTCATGCTGCGCGCCGCGGCGGCACTGCAACGCAACGAACCGGGCACCGCCGGCCGTCTGCTGGAGGAGTCCATCGCGATCGCCAACCGCTGCGACGACGCGCCCCTGCGCGCGGAGCTGTACGCGACCGCCGCCTCGATCCTCGAGGAGCCCGTCATGCAGCGCTTCCTGCGCGAACCGACCGCCGCCGCGTCCGCCGCCCTGCTGGAGGTGGCGCGCGAGATCTGGGCCGTTTACGGGAACGAAACCATGCTTCGCAAGATCGACCTGCACCTCTCCGAGCTTCCGCGTCCCGCCACCGAGGCGGGCGGTGGTCCCGAAGCGGACCGGCTGGTGAAGATCCTCCATATCGCGCGCGAGATGAACCGCGAGCTGGATCGCGACTCGCTGCTGGGCCTCATTCTCGATCGCGCCATCGAGCTGACCGGCGCCGAACGCGGCTTCGTCATCCTGCTGGAGGGTGGGCGCGAAGAGATCCGCCTCGCCCGCAACCTCGATCGCGAGTCGGTCTCCGAGCCGGAGCAGAAGATCTCCTCGCAGATCATTCGCGAGGTGATCGACACGGGCCGCATCGTGCGCAGCGAGGACGCGGAGTTCGACAGCCACTTCGAGGAGTCGCTTTCGGTGCGGCAGCTGCGCCTCAAGTCGGTCATCGCCGTGCCGTTCCGCTCCGCGGCCCGCACGATCGGCGCCCTCTATCTCGACAACCGGTTCCGTACCGCGAACTTCACCGAGCGGGAGGAGCGCCTGCTCGAGCTCTTCGCCGACCAGGCGGTGGTCGCCATCGACCGCGCCGCGCTGGTGCGCGAACTCGAGGCGAAGTCGCAGGAGCTCAAGGACGCCGTGCGCCTGCGCGAGCGCGAGGTGAAGAACAAGGCGAAGCAGAT
>JBCDBY010000330.1:0-4880 GCA_039182715.1 Planctomycetota bacterium | reverse complement strand
GGGCCATAAACACCGCGCCCCAACGCCGTCAGGCGTTGGGCCATAAACCCTGATTGACACGCACATACCACTCCCGCCAACGCCGCAGGCGTTGGCCTAAGACCTCCTGCGAATTTCAATCACCTTTCCGAGCACCGCGAACTCCCGCGGGTCCGGCACGATCGGCGTGTAGGCGGGGTTGGCCGGGTGCAGCTCGACGCGCCGGCCGAAGCGTCGCAGCGTTTTCACCGTGGCCTCTTCGCCCAGCAAGGCGACGACAACGTCGCGGTTCTGCGCGTGGTCCTGCTTGCGCACGATCGCCAGGTCGCCCTCGAGGATGCCGGCGTCGCGCATGCTGTCGCCGCGCACGCGCAGGCCGAAGAGGTCTTCATCCTGTCCGCCCTCGAATGGGATGTAGCCTTCGAGATCCTCGACCGCGAGATCGACCGGGCCCGCCGGCACGCGACCGAGCACCGGTACCATCGCCACGGGAACCGCCCGATCGGGTAACCGGTAGCCGCGCGCGCGCCCCGGCAGCTTGTCGAGGCGCCCTTCCTCGACCAGCCGCTCGAGATGCTCGCGCGCGCTCTGCACCGCGCGGAAACCGAACTGCTCCTGCACCTCGCGCACGGTCGGCGCGAAGCCGGTGCGCAGCCGCTCCTGCATGAAGCGGAAGATGCGTTCGCGGGTTTGTCCTGCAGGCGTGCGGCCCATCCTGGTGTCTCCTTCGGAACGGTACCAGACATATGACTGGTATACGAGGAGGCGGGGACAGGGGATGAGAGCTGCCGGAGAAATTGCCGTCGCCGGCGGGAAAAGGGGGGCGGGACGCGGGGAACCCCTCCGGCACGCGAGTTGTTTTCAGCCCGGGATGCGAATCGCCATTCAACTCTTCCTGGTCGCATTCCTCCTGGGCGCGCCGGGCTGCGCGCACCGCGACGTGACCCAGTGGCAGTACGAACTGGAGCGCTACAAACGGGGTGCGAAGCCGGCCGAACTGAACACGTCCGACGAGCGCAACATCGGGCCGGGCATCCAGGAGGGGATCGAGACCGCGGTCTTCCTCACGCTGCTCCTGGGGATCGCGGCGCTGGGCGGCTGAGCTTCGACGCGAACTGCGTGTACAGGTGCTCCGGCGCCTGCTCGAAGTAGCAGAAGAGCGCGGGGCAGAGCCAGCCCTCGCCTGCGTCGGGCATGGCATCGCAGCGGTACCAGTGACCGCCGTCGTCGGCGCGCACGCGATCGAAGCGCAGCTGGTAGCCGGGGAACGCCTCGTCGCTGAACAGCAACCGGAACCCGTTCGCGGCATCCTCGATGCCCTGCGCGGCCACGGCGAGATCGATCGCGGTGTCGGCACCCTCGACGAACGGCTCCTTGTCGAGCCCGACCGCCGCATCGTCGAACACCCACATGCCCTCGAAGCGATAAGGATGGATGGAGTGAAGTCGCCGCATGACTCCGATGCAACCGGCGCGCTTCGGACCGGTTCACCGCGTGCGAGGCCGGCGTTGCTGTCCCGCGCGGATATCCTTGGGGCATGGCCATGTCGAAGCGCGCGTTCTGGGGACAGCTGATCGGCAAGTTCGCCCTGCTGGCGGCCGTGGGCCTGATCGGTCACCTCTGGTTCGTCTACGTCGACCACCAGATCATTCCCGTCGAGGAGGGGAAGGTCTACCGCGGCGGCGTGATGTCGACGCAGACGCTGCATGAGGTCGTGCGCGACTACGAGCTGAAGACGATTATCGATCTGCGGTACGAAGGCGCCGACACCGAGGCGGAGCGCGACGCCGTGGCGAAGATCCCCGGCGTGCGTTACGTCGGTCTGCCGACGGGGCAGATCCCGAACGACGACGTCGTCGACGCGTACCTGACCGTCATCTCGAACCCCGAGAACCTGCCGGCGCTCGTGCATTGCTATCACGGCACCGGTCGCGCCCCGCTCTTCGGCGCGATCTACCGCATCGAGATGAACGGCGAGTCGCCCGAACATGCGCGCCGCAACGCGAAGGCGTTCTTCTTCGGCAGCTCGTTCAGTAAGCAGGGCGAGAAGGGCCGCTACCTGCGCGCGTACGAGCGCCGCACGCCCGCGCCGACGGAGTAGCTGCCCCGCGCGCCAGGAAGGCCACGAAAAAAGGGAGCCGCCGCAGCGACTCCCTTGGATCGTTCTCGTGGAAACTAGTTGCCGTTGACCGTGGGGTCGACCCAGCGCACGGAGTTCGAGCAGGGGCAGGTGCCCGCGACGCGGCTGAGCGCCGGCATGGTCGCGACGGCGTCCTTGTGCGTCATCTCGCCCGACTCGATCTTGTCCATGTAGTCGACGAACGAGAGGAAGTCGCGGCCGATCACGTAGGAGTCGGGAAGCTCGCGCTTCATGTACTCCTTGTAGTCCTGGCTCCAGCTCATCTCGTTGCCCTCGGAGTCGTAGGCCATGAAGGCGTACGGGCCGCGACGACGGAAGAACTTCGGATCGGGCGTGTGCAGCAGGTCGTCGCGGCCGATGCCCTCGTACGACTCGCCGTCCATGATCTTCGCGACGATCTCCTGCGCCTGCTTGCGGCTCAGCTCCGCGTTCCGCGCGCGCAGGTAGCGCACGTTGAGATCATCGACGATGCCCTTCACCTCCGCGTGGTACTGCATCATCGCTTCGCCGTTGGCCGCGCTCTTGAAGCCGAACTTCACGTTGCGACCGCCGCCGCGCTCGTCGCCGAACATGTCGAGTCCGCGCGGCACCCACTTGTAGAGCGCCTCCTGCATCATCTTCATGTCGATCATGCCCTTGTCCTTCGCGGCCTCTTCGGCCCAGCGGCGCAGGGGCGTGACGCCGGTCGCGAGGTGGAAGGCCTCCTCGCGCAGCATCGGCGGCATCGACTCGGACATCGGCTTGTAGGCGCTGACCTTCTGCATCTCGAGCTGGTACTTGCCGACCCGGTCGATCAGGGCGCAGAAGGTGATGTTGTCGAGGAAGGAGTCGAACTCGATGTTGAACGCGCCGAGCACGTGGCTGCCGGTACGCATGCTCAACACGTCCTCGACCATGTCCTCACCGCTCGTGTCGGTCACGGAGCTCCACTCGTCGCTCAGCAGCACGCTGAACATCTGGTAGCCGTGGCGCAGCTCCTCCGCCATCATGCGGAGCACCCAGAACTGGTCCTGCTCGTCCTGCGCGCGGGCAAGCGTCTTGCGGTGCTGCTGGATCGAGCCGAGCTCGGTGCTCGCCTGCGCCTTGACCGCCTTCAGCAGGTGGTCGGCGCGCTCCTTGTCCATGTCGCACGCCTTCTCGAACTTCGGCTTGCCGGCGTCGGGGCCGACCTCGATGTTCGGGCAGACGGAGCAGTCGTGGTACGCGCACAGCTCGAAGGTGGGCTGGTGCGGGAAATACTTCTTCCAGTTCTCGATCAGGAAGGGGTAGTCGGGAATGAAGGTCTCCTGCCACTTGACCACGGCTTGGTGGAACTTCTTGGGCAGGGTGGATTTCTGGACGGTCGTGCTCATGAATCAGTCCTCTTGGGCTGCATCACCTTTCGAACGTTCGATCGGCGAAGTTTAACCGGCGGATGCAGACTGTCCAGTCGGAGGGGGAAACCCGGGGCCGCCGCGCTCTTTGAGCGCTGCCCCAAAGCGTCGAGCGGCGCGGACGTAGCGCTGACTGGCGGCGGTTTCCTTGATCTCCAGCACGTGCGCGCACTCGCGGTTGGAGAGCCCCTCGACATGACGCAGCGCGAGGATTTCGCGGTCCTCCGGCTTGAGCGACTCGAGGCTCGCCAGCACCTGGGCGCGCTGCTCCGCCGCCATGAGGTGCTCGGACGGCGTGGGCCCGTCGCCCGCCAGCGACTGCGCGATCGCGATCGAGCTGGCGTCGGGCCCCACCCAGCCACGGAGCGGCGTCTCGCGCCGCGCGTCGCGCTTCTGCGCGCCGAGGTGGTGGCGGTGGAGTTGCGCGAGCTTCTGCACGGCAAGGAAGCGCAACCAGACATAGAAGGGCACCTCCTGCTTGGCGCCGAACTCGGACGCCCGGCGCGTCGCCTCCACGAAGGTCTCCTGAATGACGTCGCTGGCGTCGACGCGCGCCCGCATGCGCGGCTCCAGCCGCAGATGGATGAGCCCCTTGAGCCGGCCGCGGTGCCGGTCGAGTTCGGCCGCGAAACGCGCCGCGTTCACCGAGCCGTCGCCGTCGATCCAGTCCACTCGGCGGAATTCTAGGGTTTTTCCTGTGGAGGATCGGCGCGGATCCGCAGTGCATGTCCTGTTCCCCACTGAGAGGGGGTGATGGCGTGGGCGCGCGTCGTCCCTGCGACGTCGCGCGCCAACTTCCCCGAGGAGATGTCCATGCGCGCACGATTCCTGCTTCCGGCCCTGCTCGCGATCGCGGCAGCCTGCAACCGCTCCGATTCGGCCGCTCCGGCCGCCAACCCGCCTCCGGTTCTGCCGCAAACGGCCGAGATGGAGGTCGTCGTGCGCGACGACCGCGGCTTCCTCGTCTCCGGCGCCGACGTGAACGTCGACGGCGTGACCGAAGGCGAAGTGACCGACGTGGAGGGGCGCTGCCTGCTCGACGTCCCGACGGGCGGGCGCATCTTCGTGCGGGTGCGCAAGGACGGTTTCGTCGATCAGGTCGCGCCGGTCGACGTCGCGACCGATGTCTCGGGCTCCGAGTTCGGCGTCACGCTCATCGCGCGCGGCGAGAAGCTGGTGCTGGCCGACGGCGGCTCCGTCGAGGGGGCGTCGGGCGCCAAAGTCACGGTCCCGGCCAACGCTTTCGTCGATCGCGACGGCAATCCGGTCACCGGTGCCGTCGACGCGTTTCTCACGCCGGTCGACGTGTCGGACGACGATGCCAAGCGCGCCTTTCCCGGACGCTTCGAGGGCATCGCGGAAAACGGCGATGAAACGCTCATCCTGAG
>JBCDBY010000329.1:0-4896 GCA_039182715.1 Planctomycetota bacterium | reverse complement strand
CCGCGCAGTCGCGCCCGGCCGCCGCGGCCGCGCCGGCCGCGCCGCGCGCCATGCCCAAGAAGAAGAAGCAGGCCGTTCGTCCCCCCGCCCCCGCCCAGCAGGCCGCGCCCGCGCGTCCCGCGGCGGCGGCGCGACCGAGCGGCAAGGTACAGATCAAGGAACGGCAGGATGCGTCCCGCGTCATGCTCTGGGTGATCGTGCTCGCGGCCATCCTCGGCGCCGGCGCCTTCCTCGCCTGGAAGTTCAACCTCGTCTAGTAGCGGAGCGAAGGAATCATGCCCAAGCCCAGCCGACAGTTCTCCGACGCGGAGCTCCGAGACAGCCGTCTCGTCTTCTACAAGGAGGACATTCAACAGATCGATTCCACGCTGCGCGAGTTTCTCCAGCGCTCCAAGTCCAAGGCGGCGATGCTCGTCGACAAGGACGGCCACCTCATCACGCAGGAGGGGAGCACGGAGGACACGGACGTCGACACCATCTCCGCGCTCGTCGCCGGCTGCTTCGCCGCGACCCGCGAGATGGCGCGCATCCTCGGCGAGGAAGAGTTCACCGCTCTGTTCCACCAGGGCCGCAAGGACAACCTGCAGCTGACCCTCGTCGGCCAGCGCACGATCCTCGCCGTCCTGTTCGACGACACCACCACCATCGGCATGGTGCGCCTGTACGCCGCGGAGTCGGCGCGCAAGCTCACCTCGCTCTTCCGCAAGATTCTGGCGCGCGGCGGAGCGGCGCCGAGCGGCGAGTCGCTGCAGGAGTTCCACGCAGCGGCGGCCGGCACGCTCGAGGACGTGTTCGGCGAGTAGTTCCCCCACCTCGGTATCCAGAGACCGCCCGGCTACGAAAGTGGCCGGGCGGTTCTCATTTGCGTGCTCGAGGTTCAGTTGGCCACAGAAACACAGAAACACAGAAACACAGAAGTCCGGGAGCTCGAGCACACGAACCTCCTCCCACACGGATGATTCCGAGGCGGAGTTGGATCGAGTGGGCTTCCGACCGATCGATCCGTCACCGGCCTCCCTTCTGTGTTTCTGTGTTTCTGTGGCCAATCGCGACTCAACCGCTCAATTGCTCCGTCGTGTTCACAAGCGCCTGGACGACGCCTTCGACGCGGGACTTCGTCCTGTCGTCCAAGCCCTCGTGCGCCTTGGAGACGGCCGCCTGGTCAGGGATGACGTGCACGCCGATGCCGCCGAGGATGGCGCGCACGTGCACCAGTCCGCGCATCCCGCCCAATGCGCCCGGTGACGCGGCGAGAAGGCCTGCAACCTTGCCCCGGAACTGCTGCAGCGGCTTCTCGTCCGGCGCCGCGCGCGACACCCAGTCGATCGTGTTCTTCAACAGCGGCGTGATCGAACCGTTGTACTCGGGGCACGCGATGAGCAGACCGTCGTGCGCGTCGAACTGCGCCTTCAACTTCAGGACGTTCTCGGGCAGCCCCTCGGCCGCCTCGAGATCGCCGTCGTAGATCGGCAGCGGGTAGTCGCGTAGCTCGAGCAGCGTGGCGCCGGCCATCTCGGCGGCCATCGCGGCGAGCTTGCGGTTGAGGGAGTCGGTTCGGGTGCTTCCGGCGAAGGCGAGGATCTTCGGCATCCCGGGATTTTAGGGGGTGTCGGGGGTTTTGTTTGCCACGGAGGCACGGAGACACGGAGAGCTGCGGGAAGTCGCCGGGAGCCACCTTCTCGTTTCGTGGGAATGAAAGAGCGGGCATCGGAGCCTTCCGAAGCCCCCCGTGTCTCCGTGCCTCCGTGGCCAACTACCCCCCCACCTCCTCCACCCGCTCCCCTACAATCCGCGCCGTGCGACTGTTGCCCTTGCTGCTGCTCGTCTCCTGCGGTCCCGTCCGGTTCTACGAAGGCCCGCGGCTCGCCTCCGACGAGATCGCGCAGGTCGTCGTCGACGGCGCCTACATCGAGCACGACCAGCGCTTCGAAGCACGGCTGCTGCGCTTCGACGGCGTGCCCAACCGTTCCACCCGCAAGGAGTTCGAGGTGCTCCCCGGCGAGCACGAGTTCGACGTCTCGTGGACGCGCTTCCGGCTGTTGCGCGGCGGTCGCGCCAACTGGGATCCGATCGACTCCGGCACGCTGCTGATGAAGTTCGAGGTCCGCGCCGGCTTCCGCTACACGCTCTTCTGGCACGGCGAGGACCCGCCCATCCGGTTCCGGGAGCGGCCGCTCGCACCGTGACGACACTCGAAATCGTCTGCAATGCGGTGATCCCCACGCTGGGCGTGCTGCTGCTCGCACGCGCCTACCGCGTCTGGCGTCCGGCGCTTCTGCGTGTCGCGCTGGTCCTCGCCTGGTCCTACGCGTGGCACTTCACGGACCGCGCACTCGGCATCTGGCCCCACTTCGGTCTCGACTACTCCGCGCACACCGGCGTGGCGATCGCCATCGGCGCCGCGCTCGCCGCGTGCGGCACGCGCTGGCTCGCCGTCACCGTGACGATGCTGGTCTTCTACGCCTGGTGCATGAACGAAGTCGGATACCATCCGTACGCCGACACGCTCACCACGGCCGCCGTCAATCTGCCGGTCGCGATCGCCGTTCAGTTCGTCCCCCGTCGCCGTGCCGTCCCCGCGTCCTGACTTCCCCGGCCTCCCGGACACGCTGCCCGCGCTCCTCGAGCGCGCCGCGCGTGCGTTTCCCGCGCGCACGGTCACGATCCTCGACGGCCGCGGACGCAAGGAGGAGAGCTACTCGTTCGCGCAGCTGCACGAACGCGCCACGACCGCCGCACGACACTGGGCGGGCGCCGGCCTGCGCGCCGGCGACCCGGTCGTCGTCGCGCTCCCGACCAGCATCGACTGGTGCGACGCGTGGCTGGGCGCGGCGTGCGCCGGCGGACTCCCGGTCGCCACGGCGCCGCCCGGCGGCTTCGGCGGCGGCGACGCGCAGGCGCGCAAGATCGAGGAGCTGCGCACGCAGCTCGACACACGCTGGGCGGTCGTGACGCCCACGCTGCGGCCGCAGCTACCCGACGAACCGGGCCTCTTCACGCCCGACGAACTCGCGCGTGCCGACGCAGCGACGCCGGACAAGCCGAACGGCGAACTCGCCTTCCTGCAGCTCACCAGCGGATCGACCGGGCGGCCGCGCGCAGTGATGATCACGCACGCCGGCGCCATCCACAACCCGCACGCGATCGACACCGCCATCGGCATCCCGCACGGCGCACCGACGCACGCGTGGGCCGACAGCGTCGTGACCTGGCTGCCGCTGTATCACGACATGGGCCTGGTCGGCTGCTTCCTCTTTTCGCTGTACTGCGGACACGATCTCGTCATCATGCCGCCGACCGTGTTCCTCGCGCGGCCGCACCTCTGGCTCGAGCGCATTACCAGCCGCCCCGGCGTGCTCACGCCCGCACCGAACTTCGGCTACCAGTACTGCGTCGAGCGCATCACCAAGGGGGAGTTCGACCTGTCGTCGTGGCGTGCGGCGATGACCGGCGCGGAGATGATCCGGCCCGAGACCGTCGCCGCGTTCGACGAGCGCTACGGCCCCACCGGATTCGCGCACGAAGCGTGGCGCCCGTGCTACGGGCTCGCCGAGGGAACGCTCGCCGTCACCTTCGATACGCGCGGCGGCGTGCGCACCGACGACGACGGATTCGTCTGCGTCGGCGCGCCGGTCGTCGACACGGAGGTGCGCTGCGCCGAGGACGGCGCGATCGAAGCGCGCGGGCCCGGCATCTGCGCCGGCTACTACCGCGACGAGGATGCGACGCGTGCGACGCTGCGCGACGGGTGGCTGCGCACCGGCGACATCGGCACGATGCGCGACGGCGAGCTCTTCATCACCGGACGCACCAAGGACGTGCTCATCCTGCGCGGCCACAACGTCATGCCGCACGAGCTGGAGTGGGAAGCGGAGAGCGTGACCGGCGGCGGCGGCGCGGCGCGCTCGGCAGCGTTCACCGTGGACGGCGGCGCCGAGGGTGAGCAGGCGGTGATCGTGGCGGAGTCCAACGAGCCGTCCGAAGAGCTGGCGCGGGAGATCAAGAGCCGCGTCGGCCGGGCGCTCGGCATCCTGCTGGCGGACGTCCGATTCGTGCGGCGCGGACGCATCCCCCGCACCACGAGCGGAAAAGTCCAGCGCAGCCAGGTCAAGCGTCTCTACGAAACGGGCGAACTATGATGGAAGAGATGGATCGGACCGAGACCGTGCTCGACGTCGTGGCGGAGGTATCCGGCCGCAACCGGTCCGAGGTCACGCTCGAACAGGACCTTGTCGCGGATCTCGAGATCGACTCGCCCAAGGCGCTCCAGCTGCTCGTGCAGATCGAGGAGAAACTCGAGATCGAGATTCCCGACGAGGCCGCCGCGCGTTTCGAGAAGGTGCGCGACCTCGTCGAGTTCGTCACCTGATCATGCCGCTGACCCACGCCACACCCGAAAGCAGCTCCGGACGGCGCATTCTCGGCATCCTCGGCGCGGCCGCGCGCGGACTGATTCGCATGGTCGGCATGACGCTGCGCTTCGACGTGGTCGAAGGCCGCGAGCGGCTGCAGCAGCTCTTTTCGAGCGGACGCCCGGTCGTCTACGTGGTGTGGCACAACCGGGCGATCGTCTCCGCCTGCTGGCTGAGCTCGCCGCGCCTGCGCAAGCAGCTGCGCATGGCGATCATGGCAAGCCACTCGCGCGACGGACAGATCGTCGCCAACATCACGAAGCCGTGGGGTGTCCGGGTCGTCCGCGGCTCGGCGACGCGCGGCGGACAGGCGGCATTGCGCGAGCTGCACCGCGTCGTCACGCGCGAGAAGATGCCGGTCTTCCTCGCCCCCGACGGCCCGAAAGGGCCGAAGTTCCAGTTCAAGCTCGGCGTCGCGGTGCTCGCGCAGATGGCCAACATTCCGGTCGTCCCGATCGGACTGGTCCCGCAGGAGAACTGGCGG